>JAEMRT010000020.1:20897-29539 GCA_016463225.1 Sphingopyxis sp.
TCGGTGGCGCGGGCCGCCGTGCGGGCGCAGGCGGCGGTTTCGGGCGGCAGGCCCCGCCGCAAAAGGGCGCCAATGTCGCCTATCGGCTGGCGGTGTCGTTCGTCGATGCCGCCACGCAGGCGCCGCAGCGCATCGCGCTTGCCGATGGCGCGACGATCGACCTGAAACTGCCCGCCGGGGTCGAAACCGGTACCCAGATGCGCCTTGCCGGCAAGGGCCAGGCGGGGCCGGGCGGCACCGGCGACGGCATCGTGACGATCACGGTCAAGGACCATCCCTTTTTCGTCCGCGAGGGCGCCAACATCCGGCTCGACCTGCCCGTAACGCTGAACGAGGCGGTCAAGGGCGCCAAGGTCAAGGTGCCGACTGTAGATGGCCCGGTGATGCTGTCGATCCCGGCCGGATCGACGTCGGGCAAGGTTATGCGGCTGAAGGGCAAGGGCTTCAGCGAAAAGGGGGGCGGCCGCGGTGACCAGCTCGTCCGCCTGATGGTCGATCTGCCTGCCGACGACGATGCACTGGTCGCGCTGCTCGGCGAATGGACCGATCCGCGCGCCGTGCGGGCGGACCTTGGCGTGTGATGCGTGACTGAAATGACCGATCAAAGGGCAGCGGATGCGCTGGCCAAGCAGGTCGCCGAAGAGGTCGGCAAGGAATTTCTGGCTGAAGGCCATTCGCCGCATTCGCCCGAAGCGCGCGCCGAACGCGCCAAGCGGATCAAGCTGCGCGCGCGGGCACAGGGGATCATCGATCGCGGGCGCGAGCGGCTTGGACCCGGCACCCGCGCGTTTCATATCGTCCGCCGCGTCGTCGTTGGCACTTACACCGACGGCTTCATTCATGCCGGCAACCTCGCCTATCTGGCGCTGATCGCGCTCTTTCCCTTCTTCATCCTGCTCGCCGCCGCCTTTTCGCTGATCGGTGGCAGCATCGGGGGTGAGGCGGCGATCGAGGCGGTGTTCTCGACCATGCCGCCATCGGTTGCGAGCGCGCTGGCGGGGCCGATCCGCGAAGTGATGACCGCGCGCACCGGTATTTTCCTGTGGCTTGGCGCGCTCGTCGCGTTGTGGACGGTGGGCAGTCTGATCGAAACGGTGCGCGATATCCTCCGCCGCGCCTATGGCACCCATTTCAGCAAGGGCTTTTTCCATTATCGGCTGCTGTCGATCGGCATCATCACCGGCGCCGTCGTGCTGATGCTGCTGTCGTTCAGCATGCAGGTGCTGATCGTCGGGGTCGAACAGTTCGTCAGCCGCGTCCTGCCCGAAAAATATCAGTCGGTCGGCGTCGTCGCGATCTCGCGCGGGGTGTCGGGGCTCGGCCTGTTCCTTGCCATCTATATGCTGTTCTACAGCCTGACCCCGTCGAAATATCGCCGGTTGAAACATTGCCCGAAATGGCCGGGGGCGCTGTTCACGACCCTGTGGTGGATCGGCGTCACCCTCGCGCTGCCGCCGCTGCTGGCCAGCCTGCTCAGCTATGACGCAACCTACGGCAGCTTGGCGGGTGTGATGGTCGCACTGTTCTTTTTCTATCTCGTTGGATTGGGTATGGTGATGGGCGCCGAACTCAACGCCGCGCTCGTGGAGGTTGAGGATTTGGGCCGCGACGCTATTGGACCCGTTGACGATATCATATTGGAAAAGGCCGGAGACGCAAAATGACGGGTTTGATGCAGGGCAAGCGCGGGCTGATCATGGGCCTCGCCAACGACAAATCGCTCGCCTGGGGCATCGCCAAGGCGCTGAGCGCGCATGGCGCCGAACTGGCGATCTCCTATCAGGGCGATGTGATGCTCAAGCGGGTGAAGCCGCTGGCCGACGAACTTGGCTGCGATTTCCTGATCGACTGCGACGTTGCCGACATGGACAATCTGGATTCGGCGTTCGCGACGCTCGCGGCGCGCTGGCCGACGATCGATTTCGTCGTCCATGCGATCGGTTATACCAACAAGGAAGCGCTCCGCGGCCATTATGCCGATGTGACGCTCGACGACTTCCTGATGACGATGAACATCAGCGTGTACAGCTTTACCGCGATCGCCAAGCGGGCGGTGGCGATGATGCCGCCGCTCGATCCGGAAACGGGCAAGGGTGGCGGGTCGCTGCTGACCTTGAGCTATTATGGCGCCGAAAAGGTGATCCCGCACTACAATGTCATGGGTGTCGCCAAGTCGGCGCTCGAGACCAGCGTCAAATATCTCGCCAATGACTATGGCCCGCAAGGGGTGCGTGTGAACGCGATCTCGGCGGGGCCGATCAAGACGCTCGCCGCCTCGGGGATCGGCGATTTCCGCCTGATCCTGAAATGGAACGAGCATAATGCGCCGCTCCGCCGCAATGTCACCATCGACGATGTCGGCGGTTCGGCGCTGTACCTGCTCAGCGATCTCGCGTCGGGGGTGACTGGCGAGACGCACCACGTCGATGCCGGCTACCACACGGTCGGGATGAAGCAGGAAGACGCGCCGGACATTGCGCTTGTCTGATGCATTCGGCATCCGCGCCGCGACGGCGGCGGATGCCGATGCTGTCGATGCCATTGTCCGGACCGCCTTTGCCGGGACCGACTTCGGTTATCAGGGCGAAGCCGGACTGGTGCGGATGATCGAGGCGGAAGGCGATACGCTGGTATCGCTCGTTGCCGAACGGGACCGCGCGATTGTCGGGCATGTGCTGTTCAGCCGCATGGATGTCGAGGCCGACGGAGCTGCGCTCTCGGGCGCCGGTCTCGCGCCGGTGTCGGTCATACCCGAACGGCAGGGACGGGGCATCGGCGACGCCCTGATCCGCGCCGGACTCGACGCGCTTCGCGAACAGCGCGTGACGATCAGCTTCGTCCTCGGCCACCAATCCTACTACCCGCGCTTCGGTTACTCGGCCGACCTTGCCGCGCGCTTTGCATCGCCCTTTGCCGGGCCGCATTTCATGGCGATGATGCTGGACTCGGACGCGGCTTGGCCGCTAGGCGGACGGGCGGATTACGCACCCGCATTCGGCCGGATGGGATAGGGCAATGAGTTTCAACAGCTTCGGACGCGTCTTTCGCTTCACCACTTGGGGAGAAAGCCACGGCCCGGCGCTCGGCGCCGTCGTCGACGGCTGCCCGCCGCGGCTGTCGCTTGGCGAAGCCGACATCCAGCCCTTCCTCGACAAGCGCCGCCCCGGCCAGTCGCGTCACACGACGCAGCGGCAGGAACCCGATCAGGTGCGCATCCTGTCGGGGGTGTTCGAGGGCAAGACGACGGGCACCCCGATCAGCCTGATGATCGACAATGTCGACCAGCGTTCGAAGGATTATGGCGACATCGCGCAGGCGTATCGCCCCGGCCACGCCGATTACAGCTATGACGCCAAATATGGCATCCGCGACTATCGCGGCGGCGGTCGGTCGAGCGCGCGCGAGACCGCGGCGCGTGTTGCCGCGGGCGGCGTCGCACGGCTGGTGATCCCCGAGGTGCAGATCCACGCCTGGGTCGCCGAAATCGGCGGTGACGCAATAGACCCTGCAAACTTCGACCTCGAAGAAATTGATCGCAATCCCTTTTTCTGTCCCGACCCGGCCGCAGCGCAGCGCTGGGAAGGGCTGATGAACGCCGCGCGCAAGGCGGGCAGCTCGCTCGGCGCCGTCATTGAATGTGCCGCGAGCGGGGTCCCTGCCGGCTGGGGCGCGCCGATCTATGCCAAGCTCGACAGCGACCTTGCCGCCGCGATGATGGGGATCAACGCGGTCAAGGGCGTCGAAATTGGCGCCGGCTTCACCGCAGCGCGCCTGCGCGGCGAGGAAAATGCCGATCCGATGCGCCCGGCGACCGATGGCAGCAACCGCCCCGATTTCCTGTCGAACAACGCCGGCGGCATCGCGGGCGGCATCTCGACCGGCCAGCCTGTCGTCGTGCGCGTCGCGTTCAAGCCGACCAGCTCGATCCTCACCCCCGTGCCGACGATCAACCGGGCGGGCGAGGCCGCTGACATCGTCACCAAGGGCCGCCACGACCCGTGCGTCGGCATCCGCGGCGCCCCCGTGGTCGAGGCGATGATGGCGCTCGTTCTCGCCGACCATAAATTGCTGCACCGCGCGCAGTGCGGGTGAGATTTTTGCGGTGACAGTGCTGGCCGAGTTCATCGCCGCGCATCAGGCGATCCTTGGCCTGATTGTGCTCGCCGCGATGTTCGCGGCGTTTCTGACCGAGCGCTTTCCGCCATCCGTGGTCGCCGTCGCGGGAGCGGCGACGATGATCGCGCTCGGCATGCTCGACGAAAAGGCGGCGTTTGCGGTGTTTTCGAACAGCGCGCCGCTGACCGTCGGTGCAATGTTCATCCTGTCGGGGGCGCTGATCCGCACCGGCGTCATCGATCGCGTCGGGCAATATGTCGTCGAACGCGCGGCGCGCTATCCGCGGCTGGCGGTGGTCGAAGTGTTCGGCGGCGCGCTCGTCGCTTCGGCGTTTCTCAACAACACCCCCGTCGTCGTGGTGCTGATCCCGGTGTGCTTCCGGCTGGCCGAAGCGCTCGGCGTATCTCCGAAGAGATTGCTGATGCCCTTGTCGGTGGTCGCGGTGCTGGGCGGTTGCCTGACCCTCATCGGCACCTCGACCAATCTGGTCGTCGCCGGTTTTGCTGAGGAAGCCGGGCTCGAACCGTTCGGGCTGTTTTCGATCACCCCCTATGGCCTCGCCGTCGCCGCGGCGGGGATCGTCGGTCTGCTCGTCATGTCGCGGCTGCTGCCGTCGGATTATCCGCCGAGCCAGCCCGGCGTCGACGAGACCGGCGAGCAATATCTGACCGAGTTGCTGCTGGCGTGGGACGATCCGGCGATCGGGCAGGCCTATGGCGACGCGGCGCTGGGCATCCCGGCGGCCTCGCGGATCGGTTTGATTGCCAACGGCCGCACGCTGACCGGGCGCGACGCGCGCGGCGCCCTGCTCGAAGCGGGCAACCGCATTGTCGCGCGGCTCGATGCGACTGCGCTGATGACGCTGCGCGAAGAGAGTCGCTATACGATCGGCATCGGCGAATCGGCGGGCGAGGCGACCGAGGTCGTCGAGGTCGCGATCGCGCCGAACCATCGCGCCATTGGCCGCCCCTTGAGTGAAATTCCGTTCCTGCAACGCCAGCGCGTTGCGCTGATGGGGGTGTCGCGGCTGCGTCACCTGCCCGGGCCGACGCTGGGTGAGACACGCATCCGCGCCGCCGACCGGCTGCTGGTCGAGGCTGACGCTGCCAATATCGAGCAATTGCGCAGCAACAGCGCGCTGATCGGACTGGCGTCGGCCACCGCCACCGCCTTTCGCCGCCGCCGCGCGTGGATCGCGATCGCGGCGATGGCGGCGGTCGTCCTGTTGTCGGCCGCTGACATCATTTCGATCGGCGCTGCGGCCTTCATCGCCGTCGCGGTGATCCTGCTCACCCGCTGCATCGATGCGGCGGAGGCGTGGGGCAGCATCGACGGCGATGTGCTGATCCTGATTTTTGCGATGCTCGCGGTCGGCTCGGCGCTCGATCAGGCCGGGTCGGTGGCGCTGATGGTCGGCGCGGTTGAGCCGCTGCTCGCTATTTCGGCGCCGTGGGTGGTGATCGCGATCGTCTATTTCACGGCGCTGATCCTGTCCGAACTGCTCAGCAACAATGCGGTGGCGGCGTTGATGGCGCCGCTGGTCATAGCCATTGCGCCGGTCGCGGGGATGGATCCGCACCCGCTGCTGATCGCGTTGATGCTGGGCGCATCGGCCTGTTTCGCGACCCCGGTAGGGTATCAGACCAACGCGCTGGTCCATGCCGCAGGCCATTATCGCTTTGTCGATTTCGTCAGGATCGGGGTGCCGCTGAACATCCTGACCGGGATTGCGGGCTGCGCGGCGCTGGCATTGTGGGGAAGCTGATCCAGCGCCCTTGACGCTGCGCGCTGCGGCGGCTCAAAGGGACGGCAAATTGGCCCGGTGCAAGCTGGCCGAACAGTGAAAATTCAACGGGGGACGGCCGCATGGACCGCAAGCTGACTTGGTATATTCTGGCCGGCATGGCGCTGGGCGTGGTGGTGGGCTACGCGGTGCACATCGGTCTGGCCGCGGACCATCCGTGGTTCGAGTATCTGACCAAGACCTTCAAGCTGCTGTCCGATATCTTCCTTAACCTGATCAAGCTGCTCGTCGCGCCGCTGGTGCTGTCGACGATCGTCGTCGGCATCGCGCACATGGGCGACAGCAGCGCGCTCGGCCGCATTGGTACCCGGGCGATCATCTGGTTCATCACCGCCAGCTTCATCTCGATCGCGCTCGGCCTGCTCATGGTCAATCTGTTCCAGCCCGGCATCGGCGCGCCGATCCCCGATGCGGCCGAGGCCGCGAAACTGGTGGGCGAGGTCAAGAAGCTCGACGCGTGGGAGTTCACCCTGTCGATCTTCCCCAAAAATGCGCTTGAGGCGCTGGCGACCAACAATATCCTGCAAATTCTGGTCTTCTCCATCTTCGCCGGGGTCGCCTTGTCGGCGATCGGTGAAAAGGGTGCGCCGCTGGTTCGCGGTGCTGACGCGCTGGCCGAAATGATGTTGCAGATCACCGGCTATGTGATGCGTTTCGCGCCCTTTGCCGTGTTCGGGGCGATCGCCAATGTCGTCGCGAAAAGCGGCCTAGGGATCCTGGCGACCTATTTCGAGCTGCTCATCGAATTCTACATCTCCTTGGTGCTGCTATGGATCATCCTGCTGACGATGGGTTGGGCATTCCTGCGCCAGCGCATCTGGATGCTGATCCGCTATATTCGCGAGCCGCTGCTGATTGCCTTTTCGACCGCTTCGTCGGAAGCCGCGCTGCCCAAGATGTTCGAACAGCTCGACCGCTTCGGCGTGCCGCGCCGCATTTCGGGCTTCATGCTGCCGCTCGGCTACAGCTTCAACCTCGACGGTTCGATGATGTATATGAGCTTTGCGACGATCTTTATCGCGCAGGCTTATGGCATCGACCTGTCGATCAGCACTCAGGTGCTGATCCTGCTGACGCTGATGATCAGTTCAAAGGGCATCGCCGCGGTGCCGCGCGCCAGCCTGGTCGTCATCACCGGGACGCTGGCGCAGTTCGGTCTGCCGGTCGAAGGCGTGGCGATCATTCTGGCGATCGACCAGTTCCTCGACATGGGCCGCACCGCGACGAATGTCGTCGGCAACGCGGTAGCGACCAGCGTCATCACCAAGTGGGAAGGCATGCTCGAAGTGCCCGAACCGCCCGAAGTCGAGCGGCCGCATGCTCCGGCGCATACGCCGCACCATGGAACCCGCGGGCTCGATCTTCGTGATGACATGGGGGGCAGCGAGGGGAACGGCGAGAACAAGCCAGCGGTCGACAAGGCATAACCCGCAGCTTCGCGCCGTTCCTATGGGGGCGAGCAAGGAGCCGAGCCATGGCCGAGGCCGCCGCGATTGATGACGCAGACCGGGACGCATTGCGCGCGCGCCGGCTGCGATGGCGCATGCTGCTGGGCTTTCTTTCCGGACTGATTATCGGCCTGGCGGTCCATTATGGCGCGCCCGACGCGCCCTGGGTCGCAGCGATCACCACTTATGTCACCGGGCCGCTCGGCCAGATATTTCTGCGACTGCTCTTCATGCTCGTCATTCCGCTCCTGGTGTCGGCGCTGATCGTCGGGGTGGCCGACATGGGCGAGATGCGCGCGCTGAAGTCGATCGGCGCGCGAACGCTTATCTACACTGTCATCGTGTCAGCGATTTCGGTCGCGGTCAGCCTGCTCGTCGTCAACCTGCTGCAGCCGGGGGCGGGGGTCGATCCGGCGCTTGCGCGCAGCCTGATCGCCGAGGGTGCCGAGGGCGCGAAGGCGATTACCGATCGGGCTGGTGAGGCCAAGACCGGGATGGACGCGGTCGTCGCCATCGTCCCCGACAATTTTGTCGCCGCGATGGGCGCCAACGATGTCCTTGCGGTGATGTTCTTTGCGCTGTTCTTTGGCGTCGGGCTGATGCTGGTCAAAACGCCGCAGGCCGCGGCGCTGAAGTCGGTGGTCGAGGGGGTGTTTGCGGTCGCGATGAAGCTGATCGGGCTGGTGATCCAGCTCGCGCCGATCGCCATATTCTGTTTCATGTTCAACCTTGCCGCGCAGTTCGGCTGGGATCTGATCATTCGGCTGTCGGCGTTTGTCGGGGTCGTGCTGCTCGCGCTCGCGCTCCAGATGTTCGTCGTGTTCCCGATCATTCTGAAAACGCTGGCGAAGAAATCGCCGATCGTCTTTTTCCGCGAGACGCAGGAGGCCTTCGTCATGGCCTTTGCTACCGCATCGTCGAACGCGACCTTGCCGACCGCGCTGCGCGTCGCGCACGACCGGCTGCATCTGCCCGACCGCGTTGCGCGCTTCGTGCTGACGATCGGCGCAACCGCGAACCAGAATGGCACTGCGATGTTCGAGGGCGTGACGGTGATCTTCCTCGCGCAATTCTTTGGTATCGACCTGACGCTGATGCAGCAGATTTTCGTGATGCTGATCTGCATATTGGGTGGCATCGGCACCGCCGGGGTGCCGGCGGGATCGTTGCCGGTGATCGCGCTGATCCTGGCGTCGGTCGGCATCCCGCCCGCAGGCATCGGGCTGATCCTGGGCGTCGACCGTTTCCTCGATATGTGCCGCACGACGCTCAAC
>JAEMRT010000020.1:29549-65313 GCA_016463225.1 Sphingopyxis sp.
GGGTAAAGGACGACCCCGCGGCGGCGGAAAACTCTACCGCCTGATCGCTTCTGCACGAGGCTGGTCGTTAATCCGGACGAACAGTATTCTCGGGGTCGACGCGGCTGACAGTTGCGGGCGGGTTGGCGCGCGGAGCCTGCGCTGCCGCGGGCGGCTGGCGGAACGCCGGTGCCGGACGCTCGGAACGCGGGGTCCGGTCGGGCATCGCCGACGACGCGGAACCGCGACGCGGGGCCGAAAACACCTCGCCCGGTTCGGTCGCGGGCCTGTCGCGGATCGGACGCTGCCGTCCCGCGCTGCCGTCGCTTTGCGGAACCGGACGCGGGCGAGCGGTCCCCCAATCGGGACGACCGGGGCGTGCGGGGTTGGTGGTGACCGGCGGCGTTCCGGTCGCGTCGTCGCCGCGCCCGCGCCCCGGCCGTGTCCCGCGCGGTCCATCATTGTCGCGGTCGCCGCGGTTCCAGCCGCCGGGTCGGCCCGGACGACCATCGCCGGGACGTCCGTCACCATCGCCGCGGTTCCATCCCCCCGGGCGGCCCGGCTGGTCGTGGCCGCGTGCGCCATGATGTTTCCACCACGCACGGCGACCGCCCCAATAGTTCAGATATTGATCGCGCAGCGGATACCGGTTGCGGTAATTGTCGAACATCCACATCCCGTAGCCGGGATAATAATAGTCGTTGTACCAGCCGCCGCCAAAGCCGATGTTGACGAACCCGCCGCCATAATCCGACGCATCATAGCAATCATAGCCATAGCCGTCGTCATAGGCATAGCCGTCATAGTCGTAATAGGCGTTGCCATAGCGCGCGGCGCAATCGCTGCCCGACGCATAGCTCGCGCCATAGACGCCGCCGCTGTAGCAGCCGCCGAGCGTCGTTGTCGCGATCGCGACCAGCGCGAGCGAGAGGGGGCGCTTGTACTTCATGGACATTGAGCCATTCCTTCGTCGGGTCCGGGCGGACCGGTCATCTTGGCGGCCAAGCTGTACGAGTCGAGTTGAATTTGCGGTGAATAGTGTCCCGTCGGCCGAACGGCGTTACTTGCATCAGTGTCAGTAGTGCGTTACGCTCGGCGACAAAGCAGCACCGCAGAGGATGGACCCGATGAACGCGCCGACCAAGATCAAATGGCCCGAAGCCCGTTTCGGCCCCGAAACGCAGCACTGGCTGCCCCGCAACCCCGACCAGGCGCTCGACCATATTCCCGGCGAGGATGGTTATCCGGTCATCGGCAACACGCTCGAACAGCTGAGCGATTATCGCGGCTTTACCACACGGATGGTCGCCAAATACGGCCGCGTCTATCGCAACAACAGCTTTGGCGGGCGCAGCGTGGCGCTGCACGGCCCCGAAGCGAACGAACTCGTCATGTTCGACCGCGAGAAGATATTTTCGTCCGAACAGGGCTGGGGACCGGTGCTCAACCTGCTGTTCCCGCGCGGGCTGATGCTGATGGATTTCGAAAAGCACCGTGCGGACCGCAAGGTGTTGTCAGTGGCGTTCAAGCCCGAGCCGATGCGCCATTATGCCGAATCGCTGAACGAAGGTATCAAGGATCGCGTCGCGTCGTGGAGCGGCAAGACGTTCCAGTTTTATGCGGCGATCAAGAAACTGACGCTCGACCTGGCGGCGACCAGCTTCCTCGGCATCCCCTTTGGTCCCGAAGCGGACAAGGTCAACAAGGCCTTTGTCGACATGGTGCAGGCGTCGATCGGCGTCGTCCGCGTGCCGATGCCCTTCACCGCGATGGGCCGCGGCGCCAAGGGCCGCGCCTATCTGGTCGAATATTTCGGCCGCATGGTTCCCCAGCGGCGCGAGGGGACGGGCGAGGATATTTTCAGCCAGATCTGCCGCGCCCGCGATGACAATGGCGAGTATATGAGCGCCGAGGCGATCGTCGACCATATGAACTTCCTGATGATGGCGGCGCATGACACGATCACCAGCTCGATCACCTCGATGGTGTGGATGCTCGCCAAGCATCCCGAATGGCAGGACAAGCTGCGCGAAGAGATGCTCGCGGTGTCGCCGGCGGGCGAGGGCGTCGGCCACAACAGCCTGGGCGAGCTGGAAATGACCGAATGGGCGTTCAAGGAAGCACTGCGGCTGGTTCCCCCGGTGCCGAGCTTTCCGCGGCGCGCGCTCAAGGATTTCGAATATGGCGGCTATCGCATCCCCGCCGGGACGTCGGTCGGGGTCAGCCCCGCCTATACCCACATGATGGAAGAGCATTGGCCGCAGCCCGACAAATTCGACCCGATGCGTTTCTCGCCCGAGGTCGCGCGCGAGCGGCACAAATATGCGTGGGTGCCGTTCGGCGGCGGCGCGCATATGTGCCTCGGCCTGCACTTTGCGTATATGCAGGCAAAGATCTTTTTCCACCATGTCATCACCACGCACCGCATCGTCGTGGCCGACGGCTATGAACCCAAATGGCAGGTGCTGCCGATCCCGCGCCCGAAGGACGGTTTGATGGTGACCTTCGCGCCGCTCTGAACTTGCAGAGCGGAGCAAGGCGCCCCATTGAACTTGGGTGAAAAGCGCTCGTCCTTATCTGATATGGCTTGCCATTGCGGTTCTCTTGGCGATCGGAGCGATCCGGGGGATGCAGTGGGTGCGCGACCATCCCGAACATATACCCACCGCGCGGTTCGAGATCGCGCACCCGCAGGGGTGGGCGACGCAGCGCAAGCTGGTCGGGCTGGTCGGTGACG
Organism: Sphingopyxis sp.; assembly: GCA_016463225.1. GTDB lineage: Bacteria > Pseudomonadota > Alphaproteobacteria > Sphingomonadales > Sphingomonadaceae > Sphingopyxis. The sequence continues at coordinate 32,266 of JAEMRT010000020.1, forward strand.
ATGCCGCATGCTTCGCCGCGCTCGACCGCGCGGGTGCCGGGTATGAACGGCGCCCGGTGGTCGGCACCGGCGCCTGCCGCGCCAGCCAGCGCATGGTGCTGACGGGCAACAAATTCGTGCCGACGATGCGCCCCGCCAATGCCGCGCCCGGTTGCGCGGTGACCATCGCCATGGCGCTGTGGGATCGCGACGTCATTCAGCCGATGGCGCAAAAGCATTTCAGGCAAAAGGTCGTCGCACTCGAAAATCTGGGCAGCTACAACTGCCGCAAGATCGCGGGAGAGCAGGCGCAAAGCCAGCATTCGACCGCCAACGCGATCGATATTTCGGCCTTCATCCTCGCCGACGGGACGCGCATTTCGCTGATCAACGACTGGGACGACGCAGATGTGCGGCGTGAATTTCTGCACGAGGTCCGCGACGGGTCGTGCGACCTGTTCAGTACGGTGCTGTCACCCGATTATAATGCGGCCCACGCCGACCATTTCCATTTCGACATGGCGGCGCGGACGACGGGCTGGTCGGTCTGCCGCTGATTAAACGGTAAAGCTCTCGCCGCAGCCGCACGCCCCTTTGGCGTTGGGATTCTCGAACACAAAGCCTGCCGCGAAATCATCCTCGACCCAGTCCATGACGCTGCCGATCAGGTAGAGGACCGACGCGCCGTCGATATAGAAGACGCCGCCGGGGGTTTCGATTTTTTCGTCGAACCGTTCTTCGCTCGTCACATAATCGACCGAGTAAGCGAGGCCTGAACAGCCGCGGCGCGGGGTCGACAGCTTGACGCCGATCGCGCCCTCGGGCGCGGCGGCCATCAGCGCCGCAACGCGCGCTTCGGCGTTGGGGGTCAGCGTGACCGCGGCAGGGCGGGTGCGGGTTTTCGTCTCGGTCATCACAACATCCCCAGCTCAAGCCGTGCTTCGTCGGTCATATTTGCGGGCGACCATGGCGGATCCCAGACGAGATTAACCTCAGCATCACCCACGCCGGGGACCGCACCGACGCGCAGTTCGACCTCGGCAGGCATCGACTCCGCGACCGGGCAATGCGGGGTGGTCAGTGTCATCGTGACGACCGCATGGCCCTCGTCGATCTCGACATTATAGATCAGGCCAAGGTCATAGATATTCACCGGGATTTCGGGGTCATAAATGTCCTTGAGTGCATTGACGACGGCTTCGTACAAATCGCCACCGACGCCATGGGGATCGGCTGCGGCGGGCTTGGCGGCAAGGAAGCCCTCCAGATAGTCGCGTTTGCGTTCCAGCTTTTCGGGCGCGCTTTCGACATCCGCGACGCGTGCCTTCGGCGGTGCTTCGACGCTCGTCACTTCCTCGAACAGAATCCCGGTCTCACGCATGCGGTCCTCACTCATCCGAAAATCCTCTCGACCCGCGACAGGCCATCGATCAGCGCCGCCACATCGTCGTCATTGCTGTAAACGCCAAAACTCGCGCGCGCGGTCGCGGGAACCCCCAGATGCTCCATCAGCGGCTGTGCGCAATGATGCCCGGCGCGGATCGCGACCCCGCTTTCGTCCAAGATAGTGCCGATGTCGTGCGGATGAACCCCCGCCATCGAAAAACTCACGATTCCCGCGCTGTTTTCGGGGCCGAACAGGGTGATGCTGTTCCGCCGCGCCAGCGCCTCGCGCAATGTGCCGACCAGCGCGCACTCATGCGCGTGGATCGCATCGATGCCGATCGCTTCGACATATTCGACCGCCGCCGCGAGCCCGATCGCCTCGATGATCGCGGGCGTCCCTGCCTCGAAGCGCGTGGGGGCGGGAGCGTAAGTCGTCTTTTCGAAGGTCACCCGGTCGATCATCGACCCGCCGCCCTGCCACGGCGGCAGCGCATCGAGCCTGTCGCTCCACAGCACGCCGACGCCGGTAGGGCCGTAGAGCTTGTGGCCCGAGAAGACATAATAGTCACAGCCGAGCGCGGCGACATCGACCGGAAGGCGCGGCACCGCCTGACAGCCGTCGATCAGCAATTCGGCGCCGACGCGATGCGCCAGCCCGGTGGCGCGAGCGACATCGAGCGGGCTACCAAGCACGTTCGAGACATGCGCGAAGGCGACCATCGTGTGTTCAGGCGTCAGCAGCTTCTCGGCGGCGTCCAGATCGATACAGCCATCGGCGGTCAGCGGGCACACATCGACCTGCCAGCCCGCCAGCTGCCAGGGCACGATATTGCTGTGATGTTCGAGCGTTGAGAGCAGCACGCGCCCTTTGCGGGGGTGCGAATAGGCGACGAGGTTAATCGCCTCGGTCGCGCCGCGGACGAACACGATCTGCTCGTCGCGCGCGCCAATAAACGCCGCAATCCGCCGCCGCGCCGCTTCATAGGCGAGCGTCATGTCGGCCGAACGGGCATAGACGCCGCGATGCACCGTCGCGTAGTCGCGGCCCATCGCATTGATCGTCGCATCGATCACCGCCTGCGGCTTCTGCGCCGTTGCCGCGGTATCGAGATAGTGCCAGTTGTTCGCGAGTCCCGGAAACTGTCCCCTAATTCCGTTCGTGTCGAGCGAAGTCGAGACACCCCGAAGGCGCGTACTACCGTTGGGCATCTCGACTTCGCTCGATGCGAACGGGGAGGAGAGGTTGGTCACACCAATTCTCCCAGCTTCGCCAATGCCAGCGCTTGCAGCTGTTCCTCATCCTCGGCGCCGTCGAACACGCCCGCGACGAACGCCTGCAGCATCAGCTTCTTCGCCTCGCCTGGCGGCAGTCCGCGCGACTGGAGGTAATAGAGCGCCATCGCGTCCAATTCACCGATCGCGCAGCCATGCGCGCATTTCACATCGTCGGCGAAGATTTCGAGCTCGGGTTTGGCGTTGGCGGTCGCGCTGCGGTTCAGCAGCATCGCCTTCACATCCTGCGCGCTGTCGGTCTGCTGAGCGTCCCGCGCGACCGCAACCTTGCCCAGATAGGTGCCGGTCGCGGTGCCGCCGAGTACCGAGCGCACCACCTGCCGCGACGTCGCGCCGGGTTCGGCGTGCGTCACGGTGGTGACGATCTCGAGATTCTGCTCGCCGCCGCCGATCTGCGCCGCGCCGAGGTGGAAGTCCGCGCCTTCGTGCAGCGTCACCGCGAGTTCGATCCGGCCATAGTCGCCGCCGATGTTGAGGACGTGCAGCGATGCGGCCGCGCCCTTGCCGAGCACCAGTTCGATCTGGCGGATCTTGCCCGCATCCTGCACGATCGCGCGCGCGAACTTGCCGCCCGCGGGCACGATGATGCTCTCGGGCGCAGGCAGCGGCCACGCCGCGGCAACCGCGTCGATGTCGGCGTAGCGCCACGCTTCGTCGCGGCGCGAGGGGAGGGGCGTGGTCATCGCGCTGCTGTCCGTCGTTGTTCGACCCAGGCAGCGACAAGAGTCTGGGCCGCCTCTTCGGTACATTCATTGACCTTGAGACCGACGACGTCCCCGCGGCGGGCGCGGTCGGCCTTGGGGATTTCGCGATCTTTCAGGGCGTCAACTTCAGCCCGGACATCTGGCGTGGTGCAGCCGATCAACGCATCGCAACCAAGCTGGTCCACCATCGCATGTTTCGTCGATTTCGTCGTCTTGCAAGTGACCACATCGCCTTTCCATCTCACGGAACCTCGCCACTCGGTCATCTTGCGGGCGATGACGACAATGTCGTCCTCAAGCGCATCCACTTTTGTGGCTTCCACAACGGGTGGCTGCGCGGCGATCATGAAAAATACCGCCAGCATCACGCCGCGATCTCCGCATAGCCATGCGCTTCCAGCTCGCGCGCCAGCTCGGGCCCGCCCGACTTCACGATCCGGCCCGCGGCCAGTACATGCACAAAATCGGGCTGCACATAATCGAGCAGGCGCTGGTAGTGCGTGATCAGCAGCACTGCCTTGTCGGGGCGCCGCATGATCGAATTAATCCCGTCGCCGACGGTGCGCAGCGCGTCGATGTCGAGGCCGCTGTCGGTCTCGTCGAGGATCGCCAGCTTGGGATCGATGATCCCCATCTGCACCATCTCGTTGCGCTTCTTCTCGCCGCCCGAAAAGCCGACGTTCACCGGGCGCTTGAGCATGTCCATGTCCATCTTGAGCAGCGCGGCTTTTTCGCGCGCGACTTTCAGGAATTCGCCGCCCGACAAAGGCTCTTCGCCGCGCGCGCGGCGCTGGGCATTGAGCGCCTCGCGCAGGAACTGGACGTTCGACACGCCGGGGATTTCGACCGGATATTGGAACCCCAGGAATAGGCCGGCGGCGGCGCGTTCATGCGGCTCCATGTCGAGCAAATCCTGCCCGTCGAAATCGACCGACCCCTCGGTGACTTCATAGCCGGGGCGTCCGCCGAGGACATAGGAGAGCGTCGACTTGCCCGCGCCGTTGGGCCCCATGATTGCATGGATCTCGCCCGCATTGATGCTGAGCGACAGGCCTTTCAGGATCGGCTTGTCGGCGACGGTGGCGTGGAGATTTTCTATTTTGAGCATTGTCAGTTCGTCTCGTCCTCATAGAGGATGCGACCTTCGCCCATGGCCCGGCGAATGGCGTCCTCGGTATCAAAGGCATCAGCAACCACGCGGGAACGCGAAGTGGCATCGGGATAGGTGGGGTCCGCCATAAGCGCAGTCTCAGACTCGGCGATCAACGTTGCTCGGCTCGCCTTGCAGGCTTGGATCGCATTGCCGACGGCACGTTGCAGACCAGCCTGATTTTGTACGCTGGCGATGTCGATATTCTCTTCGAAACAGGCGACATATCGGTCAAATATCGGTGCCATGGCGTTTGGCACAAGGACACCTTTCGGTTTGCGTATGGCCTTCTCGGACGGCGCATTTGGGCGTCGGATGGCCACGTCGGTCGGCATCGTCGGCGATACCGACAGCATCGCAATGAACGGACCGCGGGCATTGTCGACGGATGCCAGCGCAGCATCGACTACTTGTACCCGGTGTTCCTGCGACATGTCTGACATGCGGTTGACCAAGCGAAGCGCCTCTTTCCGCGCCGTGACGCGCTTGTCGGCGCATTCAGCAAGTGCTGCCGAGTCGGCTTCCTTCATGCCGGCAAGATCGAGGCCCCGGCTTCCGTTGCGTTTTTCGATATCCGCCTGAGCTTTGTCGAACGCACGTTGGGTACAGTCAAGGTAGGGCAACACGGCCGAATTGATCTCCGGCGGCCATTGGACACGCCCGATCTGCATTGTCGATTCAAAGGTCTGTGGAGTCTGTATCAATATCACGAGAAGGGCCGAGATCATCCGACGCTCCCCTCAAGGCTGATCCCCAGCAATTTCTGCGCCTCGACCGCGAATTCCATCGGCAGCTGCTGCAGCACTTCCTTCGCGAACCCGTTGACGATCAACGCCACCGCCTCTTCCGCGTTCAGCCCGCGCTGCATCGCGTAGAAGAGCTGGTCGTCGCTGATCTTGCTCGTCGTCGCCTCATGCTCGACGGTTGCGGTCGGGTTGCGGACTTCGATGTACGGCACGGTGTGCGCCCCGCTGAGCGACCCCAGCAGCAAAGAGTCGCACTGGGTGAAGTTGCGCACCCCCTCGGCATTCGGCGCCACCCGCACGATCCCGCGATAGGTGTTGTTCGACTGGCCAGCGCTGATCCCCTTCGAAACGATGGTCGAGCGCGTGCGCTTGCCATTGTGGATCATCTTCGTGCCGGTATCGGCCTGCTGGTAATTGTTGGTGACCGCGACCGAGTAGAATTCGCCGACGCTGTCGTCGCCGTTCAGCACGCAGCTCGGATATTTCCACGTGATCGCGCTGCCGGTTTCGACCTGCGTCCACGACACCTTGCTGCGCTTGCCCTGGCAGAGGGCACGCTTGGTCACGAAATTATAGATGCCGCCGAGGCCTTCGGCGTTGCCGGGGTACCAGTTCTGCACCGTCGAATATTTGATCTCGGCATCGTCGAGCGTCACCAGTTCGACCACCGCGGCGTGAAGCTGGTTCTCGTCGCGCATCGGCGCGGTGCAGCCTTCGAGGTAGGAGACATACGCGCCCTTGTCGGCGATGATCAAAGTCCGCTCGAACTGCCCGGTATTCTCGGCATTGATGCGGAAATAGGTGCTGAGCTCCATCGGGCAGCGCACGCCTTCAGGCACATAGACGAACGTCCCGTCCGAGAAGACCGCGCAATTGAGCGTCGCAAAATAATTGTCGTGCATCGGCACAACCTTGCCGAGCCACTTCTTCACCAGCTCGGGATATTCGCGGATCGCCTCCGAAATCGAGAGGAAGATCACCCCCGCGCGCTTCAGTTCCTCGCGGAACGTCGTCGCGACGCTGACGCTGTCGAACACCGCGTCGACCGCGACCTTGCGCGCGCCCTCGACCCCCGCGAGCACCTTCTGCTCCTCGATCGGGATGCCCAGCTTTTTATAGACCTCAAGGATTTCGGGATCGACCTCGTCGAGGCTGCCGAGCTTGGGCTTCGGCTTGGGCGCCGCGTAATAATAGGCGTCCTGATAGTCGATCGGCGGCACGTTGAGCTTCGCCCAGTCGGGCGTCTCCATCGTCAACCAGTGGCGAAACGCCTTCAACCGCCAGTCGAGCATCCATTCGGGCTCGTTCTTCTTCGCCGAGATGAAGCGGACCGTATCCTCGGTCAGCCCCTTGGGCGCGAAGTCGGTCTCGATGGTCGAGGACCAGCCATGCTCATAATCAGCGACCTTCGCCGCGGCGTCGTGCGCCGCCTGGTCTTTCACGGGGAGTGTGGTGTTATCGGTCATATCTCTAACTCGTCGCCCCCGCGAAGGCGGGGGCCGTTGGCGTTTGTGCGTGACCGATAGCGGCCCCTGCCTTCGCAGGGGCTACGGACAGTGTCGCCAAACTAATCTCTGCCAACGCCCCGCGCACCGCGCCGTTCACGACGCCCCAATGCGGCTGCACCTTGCAGCTGCCCTCGAGCGAGCAGTCGTGCCGCCCTTCGGCAACGCAGCTGGTCAGCGCGATCGGTCCTTCGACCGCTTCGATGATGTCGGCGACGCTGATCGCCGCCGCGGGCCGTGCCAGGCGCACGCCGCCGCCGCTGCCGCGTGATGCAACGAGCAGACCGGCGCGGGCGAGGCCGCTCACCAGCTTCTGCGCGGTCGGTCCCGGTATCCCCGTCTGTTCGGCGAGCATGGCGGCGTGGAGCGGCACCGACCCGCACTGGCGGGCGGCGGCGCTCATCAGCACCACGGCATAATCGGCAAGATTGGACAGGCGCATCGTTTCTCCGTTCGCAAATTGCGAACGATTCTTAACTGGAGTAAATCACTCCACTTATATAGGCCAAGGCTCTGCGCGGTGCAACCAAGCGGCGCTACACGGCGCCCAAGAAAAAAAGGCACCCATCCGGCTAATGCCAAATGAGTGCCAAGATGAAGGTCTCAGTCCTCGTCAGAGGATGAGCTCTTCTGGGTCGCAAGGCTGAGATATGCCCGCGCGATGATTCGTGATTGGACGGAAACGCCAAAAGCGGCGTAGTGCATATTTTGATGGTTAACGGGGCGTGGGGCCGGGATTGCCCCCGATCTAGTCGTCATTGCGAGCGCAGCGAAGCAATCCGGAGCGGCTTACTCAACTCTGGATTGCTTCGCTGCGCTCGCAATGACGATGGTGGGACTTGTGAGCCTAAGTTTCCGACACCAGCGGGCTGACCTTGCCGGCAAGCTGCTTGCGGCCCTTGGTTGTCGCTTCGGTATAGGAGGTTGGCTTGCTCAGCTGCCCCGGGGTCGCGCCAGCGAAGCGCTTGATCTCGCGGATCAGATGCGACTGGTCGTAAAAAGCATCGCCAAGCTGCGCCGAATCGAGCCCTTCGCCGCGCGCGAGCGCCGATGCGGCGCGCACCGCGCGATATTTGCGCGCCAGCATCCGCGGCGACAGCCCGTAATAATGCTTCGTCATCCGTTCGACCGACCGGATCGACATGCCCGTCGCATCGACCAGGTCGGGAACCTGGGGGGAGGGCGATGCGGTCAGCCACTCGTCGACGGTGCGGATGAACCACAAAGGCGCCGCCTCACCGCGCGTCAGCACTTCGCGTGCGAAATTGTTGCCGATGACCAGCCGCGCCTCGACATCCGCGGCTTGTTCCAGCGCCGTCGCTACCTCTTCGATCCACGGTCCGAACAGATCGGCGGCGTTGATCGCGCGGTCGGTCAGCTTTTCGGCGTCGTCGCCCATCAGCGTCGCCCAACCCGCAGGCAGCATGCCGAAGCCGAACAATTGCGCCGGACAATTGCTGATCGCGCGCACCCGTCCGCTTGTCGGGCCGATGATGATCGCGCGCGATACCGACGTGCGGTGGCCGTCGGCAAAGACATATTCGCCGTCGGCGTTGGTGACGAAACGGAACTGCGGCCGGTCGGCGCGTTCATATTCGTCGAAGCTCGGCATGTTGAGCCGCGCAAAATAGAAACTCGACACCATGTCCGCCAGATCGGGATCAGGCGGGAAATAGTGCAATTCGAACGGCGCGCTGCCGTCCACGCCTTCGCGTGAGGATGATGCTTCTGACATGACGAGCCCAGACCGTGGCAGCCTTTCCTCAGGCTGCCTTGTTATATGAGACAAGTCATTTGCGTTTCATCCCTGCGCGTCAAGCGCGAAGTTTGTTTCTTTATTAGCTCTATTCGCTTTTTTGGGCAGCGATCCACGCGTCGACCCGCCGTTCGAGGATGTCGAGCGGGACCGGGCCCGATTTCAGGACGACGTCGTGGAAGGCGCGATAGTCGAACTTGGCCCCCATCGCTGCCTGCGCCCTGCCGCGCAATTCCATGATCTTCAGCTTGCCGATCAGGTAAGCGGTCGCCTGTCCCGGATAAACGATATAGCGCTCGATAGCCTTTTCGATGTCGCCGTCGGGATTGGGCGTATTGTCCTTCAGATATTTGATCGCCTGTTCACGGGTCCAGCGCTTGTCGTGGATGCCGGTATCGACGACGAGGCGGCAAGCGCGCCACAGCTCCATGCCCAGCCGTCCGAAATCGCTATAGGGATCGGTGTAAAAGCCCATGTCCTTGGCCAGTTCCTCGGTATAGAGGCCCCAGCCTTCGGTGTAGGCGGTGAAACCGCCGAAGCGGCGGAAGGGCGGCAGGCCGGTCAGTTCGGTCTGCACCGCGCGCTGCAAATGATGTCCCGGCACGCCCTCATGGTATGCCAGCGCTTCCAGCTCGGTCTTGGGCATGTCGCGTAGGTCATAAAGGTTCACATAATAGGTGCCGGGGCGCGACCCATCGGGTGAGGGCGACTGGTAGAACGCCTTGCCCGCCGATTTCTCGCGGAACGCCTCGACCGCCTTCACCTGCAACGCCGCCTTGGGCAGCGTGTTGAAAAAGGCGGGCAGCCGCGCTTCCATCGCCTTGGTCCGGGCATCGACTTCGGCCAGATAGGCCTCGCGCGTAGTGTGATAATATTGCGGGCTGGTGCGCAGATGCTCGAAAAACTGCTGCAACGTCCCCTTGAAGCCGACCTTGGCCATAATCGTCTTCATCTCGCCATGGATGCGCGCGACTTCGGCGAGACCCAGGTCGTGGATCTGCGTCGCGGTCATGTCGGTCGTCGTATAATTGGCGAGCAGCGCTTCGTAATAGGCCTTGCCATCGGGCAGGCGCCACACCCCGTCCTGCGTCGGCGCACTCGCTTGCTGGCGCTTCATTTCGCTCAGCAGGCGGCCATAGGCGGGGCCGGCGCTGTCGGCCCACGCCGTCTTCGCCGCTGCGGTCAGCCGCGTCTTTTCGGCGGCATCGATGTCCAGCTTGGCGACCTTCGCCGCAAGATCCTCGACCACGGCGTTGTTCGGCCCTTGCAGATTGCCGATGTCCGAAATCAGATAGGCATAGACCCATTTCGGCGGCTGGACGCCGTTGGCGGCGCGCGCCACCGACTGCGCGGTCAGCGCGTCGAGCACCGGGCCAAGCCCGCGGATACGCTCAATATAGGCTTCGGCCTCGGCGGTGTTAGCGACACGGTGGATGTTGATCAGGAACGCGGGGAGCTGGCTCTGCGGACCATTCATCTGGTCAAAGACATAGCCGCGATCGCGAAACGGGAACAGCCGTTCGGCGCGTGCGGCCTGCGCGTTGAACAGTTCGAACGACAGCGCCTCGTCGGTCGACATCGCGCTGGGATCAAAGCTGCCGCGCATCGCCGCGGCGGTCGCCTGCTGTAATTTGTGGCTGGCGATCGCGGCCTCGTCGCTGACATCGTTCCAGCGGCCATAATCGCCATCGCGAATCCCGCGATACGCCTTGCCTTGCGGGCTGAGCGACAGCTGCGCGGCGTCATAATTGTCGAAGAATTGGGCGAGGTTCGCCCCGGCAGGCACCGCGTCGGGGGCCGGCGACGAAGCGGCCGTAGCGGGCGCTTCCTGCATCGCGGCGGGGGCGCAGCCCGCGACGGCGAGCAGCGCGAGGCCGGTGGACAGGCGAGCGATGATGCGAAGCTGCGACACGATTTTCTCCCGGTTTTTCCGATGGCTTTTCGGTGATGCCCAATAGGTTGCGGCGGGGCTTGCCATAGCCGCGCGGGGCGCGCAATGGCGGGCCATGTCGCTCTTCGCCTCCGCCGCCGATGCCGCCTATGCGCTGGTCCGCCCGATCGTTCACGCCACCGATGGCGAGGCGGCGCACAATCTGACGCTCAGCGCTTTGCAGCCGCTGCCGCGCGCGCGCGCCGCGCTCACCAGCCCCGTGCTCGCCACCGAATTTGCGGGGCTGCATTTCCCGAATCCGGTCGGCCTCGCGCCCGGTTTCGACAAGGACGCGCGCGTTGCGCATGCGATGCCGCATTTTGGTTTCGGTTTTGTCGAGGTCGGCACGCTGACCCCGCTGCCGCAGGACGGCAACCCGCGTCCGCGGCTGTTCCGGCTGATCGAGGACGGCGCGGTGATCAACCGCATGGGGTTCAACAACGGCGGGCAAGCGGCCGCAGCCGAGCGGATCATGTGCCTGCGCCGCCACGGCCTGCCGGTGCCGCTCGGCATCAATATCGGCGCCAACAAGGACAGCGCCGACCGCATCGCCGACTATGCCAAAGGCACCGCGGCGATGGCGCCGCTCGCCGATTATCTGACCGTCAATATCAGCTCGCCGAACACGCCGGGGCTGCGTGCCTTGCAGGACAAGGCCGCGCTCGAGGCGCTGCTTGACGGCGTCGCCGCCGCGCAGCCCATGGGCGCGGCCAGGCCGGTGTTCCTGAAGGTCGCACCCGACCTCGAGCCCGCCGACATCGACGACATCGTCGCGGTGGCGATCGACAAGGGTCTGGCCGCGGTGATCGTGTCGAACACCACGATCACGCGCCCGGCACTGGCATCGCGCCATGCCGGAGAAGCGGGCGGGTTGTCGGGCGCGCCGCTCGCCGAACTGGCGCTCCAGCGCGTTCGCGATTTCCACGTCGCCAGCGGCGGCAAGGTGCGGCTGGTCGCTGCAGGCGGCATCGCCTCGGCAGAGCAAGCCTGGGAACGTATCCGCGCCGGTGCCAGCCTGGTGCAGATATATTCGGCGATGGTCTATGCCGGGCCGGGCCTCGCGGCGCGCATCGCGCACGGACTCGAAAAGCTGGCGGTGCGCGATGGGTTTGCGCGGGTGAGTGACGCGGTCGGAAGCGCGCACTGACAGGGTTGCGTTGGTCCGATGCGCGGGCCAAAGTCGCGGTATGTTGAAAAGATTCCTGCCGCTTGCCGCGCTCATCACCCTGACCCTTCCGTTACCTGCCCTTGCTCAGGGGGTTACCTCGTCCGCCGACTCGCGCGCGACCGAAGCAGGGCGCGAGATTTTGCATCAGGGCGGCACGGCAGCCGACGCCGCCGTCGCGATGGTCGCGGTGCTGACATTGGTCGAACCACAATCGAGCGGTATCGGGGGCGGCGGCCTGATGCTGCACCATGATGCCAGGGACGGCAGCATATCGACGATCGACGGCCGTGAAATGGCGCCCGCGTCGGCAAAGCCCGATCGCTTCCTCGGCGCCGACGGCAAGCCGCGCGGCTATTCGGATGCCATTCCGGGCGGGTTGTCGGTGGGTATCCCCGGCAACATGCGGCTGATGGAAATGGCGCACAAGAAATGGGGCAAGCTGGAATGGGCGGCGCTGTTCCAACCGGCGATCAAGCTTGCCGAAGAGGGTTTTGAAGTCACCCCGGTGCTGCACAATTGGATGACGCGTTTCGAATCCCTGTGGAAGGATTTTCCTGAAGCGCGCGCGATCTATTATGTTGATGGCAAGCCCGCGCCGGTCGGCACCCGCATCCGCAATCCCGCCTATGCCGCGCTGCTGCGCGACGTTGCGGCGCGCGGTCCCAATGCGTTTTATAGCGGGGCCAGTGCCAAGGCGATCAGCGACGCGGTGGCGAAAGCGCCGCGCAATGCGGCACAGCTCACCGTCAAGGACGTGGCTGCCTACAAGGCCAAGGAACGCCCGGCGGTTTGCACCAGCTATCGCATCTACAAGGTGTGCGGTATGGGGCCGCCATCGTCGGGCGCGACCACGGTCTTCGGCATTCTCGGGATGGTCGAGGGCTGGGACATGAAGGCGATGGGCAAGGAAAATCCGATGAGCTGGCACCTGCTCGCCGAGGCGATGCAGCTGTCCTATGCCGACCGCGCCGCCTATCTGGGTGATGGTGATTTCGTCGATGTCCCGGTGACGGGCCTGCTCGACAAAAAATATCTGGCCGAGCGCCGCCAGCTGATCTCGCCGTTCGGCGCCGCGGGCCGCTACGAACCCGGCACGCCCCCGGGGGCCAAACCGCGCGCCGCCACCGTGCCGATCCCCGAGCAAGGGACGACGCATTTCGCCGTGGCCGATCAGGCGGGCAATGTCGTGTCGATGACCTCGACCATCGAAAGCATCTTTGGCAGCCACCTGATCGCCAACGGCTATTTCCTCAACAACGAACTCACCGACTTCGATCTCGCACCGATCCAGAACGGCGTGCTGACCGCCAACCGCGTGCAGGCAGGCAAGCGTCCGCTGTCGTCGATGTCGCCGACGATCGTTTACGGCCCCGATGGTAAGGTCGTGCTCGCCGTCGGTTCGGCGGGTGGCAAGCGCATCATCATGCATGTGACCAAAGTGTTGGTTGGCGTGCTCGACTGGGGGCTCGATGCCAAGACCGCGATGCAGCTGCCCAATCTCTATTTCGGCGATAATGGTGTGCTGATCGAAAATACCGACGCGGGGGAGGCGGTCGCCGCGAAGATGAAACCCTTCGGCTATAATTTCACGCCCACCGACCTCGGGTCCAAGCTCAACGCGGTCGAGCGCGTCGGCGATGGATGGCGCGGCGCAGCCGATCCGCGCGGTCCGGGGACATCGTCGGTGGATGGCGCGCCGCCGCAAGGCTAAGCTACAACGATAACAGATCAAAATTCGCGGAGAGTGACAGGCATGAAGCTGGACAATCCCCATCTCGACCATTTTCCGAGTCTGGTCGCGATGTTTTTCGACCGCGCCGAAAAGGGCGGTGAAGATCCGTTCCTGTGGCGCAAGGCTGATCGCGTCTGGCATCCGCTGAGTTGGCGGCAGGTTGCGAACCAGGTGGCCGCGCTGGCGCATGGCCTGCGCGAGATGGGGCTGAAGGACGGCGACCGTGTTGTGCTGGTCAGCGAGAATCGCCCCGAATGGTGCATCGCCGACCTTGCGATCATGGCCGCGGGTTGCATCACCGTGCCGACCTACACCACCAACACCGAACGCGATCACCAGCACATCCTCGATAACAGCGGCGCCAAAGCGGTAATCGTGTCGACCGCCAAGCTGGCGCGCACGTTGATGCCCGCGGTGACGCGCTCCGACGCGCATATCGTCATCACCATGGAAAGCCTGCGCGTTGGTCAGCAGGGCGATGTTGCCGTGCGCGATTGGTCACCGCTTGTCACCGGGGGCGAGGCGTATCTGGAGGAAACCAAGGCCCGCGCCGCCACGATGACGCGCGACGACACCGCGTGCCTGATCTACACCAGCGGCACCGGCGGCGCGCCGCGCGGGGTGATGCAGCATCATGGCGCGATCCTGCACAATGCGGCGGGCGCTGCCGAGGTGCTGGTCAATGATTTCGGGATCGGCGACGAGGAGGTGTTCCTGTCGTTCCTGCCGCTCAGCCACGCATATGAACATTCGGGTGGGCAGTTCCTGCCGATCATGGTCGGGGCGCAAATCTATTACAGCGAAGGTCTGGAAAAGCTGGTTTCGAACATCGAGGAAACGCGCCCGACGATCATGGTCGTCGTGCCGCGACTGTTCGAAGTCATCCGCGCGCGGATGATCAAATCGGTCGAAAAACAGGGCAAGCTGGCGAACTGGATGCTCAATCAGGCGCTGCGCGTCGGCGAGAAGGATTATGAGCGCCGCATGGGCGTGCTCGACCGCCCGGTCGACCTGATCCTCGACAAATTGTTCCGGCCCAAGATCCAGAAACGTTTTGGCGGTCGGATGAAGGCGCTGGTGTCGGGGGGCGCGCCGCTCAATCCCGAAATCGGGGTGTTCTTCCACTCGATCGGGCTGACCTTGCTGCAAGGCTATGGTCAGACCGAGGCGGGGCCGGTAATCAGTTGCAATCGCCCCGCAGCGGGCATCAAGATGGACACCGTCGGCCCGCCGCTGATGAACACCGAGGTCAAGATCGCCGACGACGGCGAGATTTTGGTGCGCGGTGAGTTGGTGATGAAGGGCTATTGGCGCAATGACGCCGAAACTGCGCGGGTGCTGGTGGACGGCTGGCTGCACACCGGCGACATCGGCCATATCGATGCGCAAGGCCGCATCGTCATCACCGATCGCAAAAAGGATCTGATCGTCAACGACAAGGGCGACAATGTCTCGCCGCAGCGCGTCGAAGGCATGTTGACGCTCCAGCCCGAAATCCTCCAGGCGATGGTCTATGGCGACAAGCGCCCGCACCTCGTCGGCCTGCTCGTCCCCGACCCCGAATGGATGGCCGAATGGGCCGAGGCCGAGGGATTACCGAAAGAGCTTTGCCGGCTTCGCGAACATGAAAAATTCCGCGCCGCGATCCGCGCGGCGGTCGACCGCGTTAATGGGCAACTGTCGGTGATCGAAAAGGTCCGCAAGTTCGACTTCGCCGACGAAGCCTTTTCGATCGAGAATGAGCAGATGACGCCGTCGATGAAGATCCGCCGCCATGTGCTGCGCGAGGTGTATGCCGACAAGATTGCGGCGCTGTATAAGGGCTAAGTACCGAGGCTATCTCCAACCCGTTCGTGTCGAGCGAAGTCGAGACACCCATCGGCTTGGCGTTTGGTCGAGGGGTATTTCGACTTCCACCAATGGTGGAAGTTTATCCTGAGCGCCTGCCAAGGCCGTCGAAGGGTTCGATGCGAACCGACCAAAAGGGGCCATTCTGAAGAGAGCAGGCGGGGATGCGACCCGAAGAGCTCGGCGCAAACCGGTCCCCGCCTGCGACTGAACCGCTGGTTCAGCCAGCGTCCCCCGCCGGTTTGCGATAGGGGACGAATTCGCCAAAAACACAGGTCGGGCCGCGGATGCCGCTCGACCGATCGACCAGATGGAAAAAATCGCCGCTGCACGTCGACGATCCGAACTGCCGCACGACCATGATGTCGCTGTTGCGGGCGAGCCCGGGGCAGCTGTTTTTCAGGTCGTTGCGGTACACCAGATTGCCGCCCGAACGGTACAGCAGGATATTGTCCGACACGCGGATCGTGTCATTGCTGCGATAAGTGGGCAGGCATCGGATGGGTTCGCCCGGCACCTTGCCCGCGAGTTGCTTGTCGAGCCGCTCGGCCTGTTTCGGGGTCAGCGCCGCGGCGCCCGGCTCAGCGGTGCCGGCGGGCGCGCAGCTCGCGAGCAGCGGCGCTGCCGCCAGCAGCAACGCAGCACCCATCGGGTTCAGCTTTGCCATGAAATTGCTCCTTGAGATTGCCGACAATATTGACGCCAGATGAACGCGCGCTGAAGCGTCGGCATCACGCAGCATCCTTCAGTGCACGGATACGCCCGAGTTCAGTAGCGCTCGGCGCCCGTAAAAAGGGGTTGGTGGCGCGTTCGGCGCCAATCGTCGTCGGTACCGTGGCTTCTCCGGCAGCGCGTGCCGCTTCCACCGCAACCAGCCGCGCTGCAAGCGCGTCGTTATCCGGGTCGACCGTCACTGCAAATCGCGCATTCGACAGCGTATATTCGTGCGCGCAATAGACGCGCGTCGCATCGTCGAGCGTCGCGAGCTTTTGCATATTGGCGAACATCTGCTCGGCGGTGCCCTCGAACAACCGGCCACAGCCCATCGCGAACATCGTGTCGCCGACAAAGATCGCGGCGTCGTCGGCAAAATGATAGGCGATGTGCCCCGCCGTATGCGCGGGGACGTCCCACACGCTGGCGACATGGCGGCCGAGGTGAACGGTGTCACCGCCCGTCACCTGGACGTCGAGCGTCGGGATGCGGGCATATTCCGCCGCCGGTCCGGTGATCGTACAGCCCGTCGCCTCCTTGATCGCCGCGTTACCGCCAGTGTGGTCGGGGTGCCAATGGGTGTTCCAGATGTCGGTGATCGTCCAGCCACGCTCTGCCGCCGCTTCGAGAACCGGGTCGGCGACCGCGGGATCGACGACCATTGTCGCCTGGCTTTCGGGATCATGGACCAGCCAGACATAATTGTCGTTGAGCACCGGGATGCGGACGATTTCGAGTGCAGTCATGCGTCGCTCCTTTCGATCACCGGCCTCATGCTCGCAAGACGGAGACGCGGCCCCGCCGCCTTGGTTGCACTACCCTACCAGCTACCTGTGTTGGGCATCGACGACCAGGGTTCCTGCGGCGGTAAATGACCATTTTGGAGGAGTTCGACCGAAATGCCGTCGGGCGAGCGGACAAACGCCATATGGCCGTCGCGCGGCGGGCGATTGATCGTCACCCCGCCGTCCATCAGCCGCTGGCACGTCGCGTAAATATCCTCAACGCGGTACGCGAGATGGCCGAAATTGCGACCGCCCGCATATTGCTCGGGCGCGCTGCCGTCTTCGGGCGGCCAATTATAGGTCAGCTCGACCTCGGCGACGCCATCCTGTCCCGGACAGGCGAGGAAAATCAGCGTGAAGCGCCCCTGTTCGCTGTCGAAGCGGCGGACTTCTTCCAGCCCGATCAGGTTGAAAAAGGCGACGGTGGCGTCGGGATCCGACACGCGGATCATGGTGTGGAGATATTGGGTCATGCCGCCGTTCTACGCGCGAAGGCTGCATCCTTCAAACGCTTCGAACAAAGATATGAATTCATCGGGCACCGGCGTCGGCGCGCCCTGCGATTCAGCGACATGGACGCTGACCTCCAGCCCCGTCGCGCGCAGGTCGTCCTTACCCGCGCCGTGCAGTTCGAACAGAAAGGTCATCGAGCTGCGCCCGACGCGCGAGCAGCGCACGCAAATATCGACTTCCTCGTCGAGCAGGATCGGCACCTTGTAATCGACCTCGGCACGCGCGACGTGGAATTCGGGGCTAGTGTGGCCGGGCCAGCGGTCATAGACCCCCGCCGCGCGCCAATATTCGGTGATCCCGATATCGAAATATTCGAGGTACCGGCTGTTGAACACGACCGCCTGCGCATCGATTTCCGCATAGCGGACGCGCTTGATGACGTGGAATTTGAAGTCGCTGCGGGCCATGTCTGTCCTTTGGATAACCTACTCTGTGTCCCCGCGAAGGCGGGGACCCATCTCCGGCCCGTTCAAGGTTGCACCGGCCGGTGATGGACCCCCGCCTTCGCGGGGGAACAAGGCTTTTTCAATCAAACTTTAGTTTCCAGCTGCCAAGCGCGCCACCGTATCGATCAGCAGCGCGATGTCGGTCTCGCGCGACAGGCGGTGGTCACCACCCTTGACGAGCGTGACCTGCACGTCATCGCTGGCGAGCGCTGCGGACAGGCGCAGGCTGATGTCGGGCGGGACGTCGCCATCCTCTTGCCCGTGCAACAGGCGAACGGGGCAGGTGAGGGGGATTTCGCTGGTGAGCAACCGGTTCGCCTGGCCCGACTGGAAAAAGCCGCGCGTCGTCACATAGGGCTGATCGCTGTACGAGGTTTCCTCGCGCAGCTCGCCCTCGGCGAGGATGATCGCCTTTTCGGCGTCGCTGAAACCCCAGTCGGTAAAATCGGGCGCCGCGGCGATCCCGACCAGCCCGGCGACGCGCGCCGGCCCGTCACGCTGGACCAGCGCGAGGGCAGTGAGCAGCATCAGCCAGCCGCCCATCGACGATCCGACGATGATGACCGGACCCGCCGCGCGCGCGTCGATCAGGTCGAGCACATCGCCGCGCCAGTCGAGCAAATTCTGCTCGGCGAACAGCCCGTCCGACGACCCGCAACCGGCATAGTCGAGCAGCAGGCAGGCACGCCCTTCGGCCGCTGACCAGTCGAACAGCGCGGTGGCCTTACCCCCCGCCATGTCGGACATATAACCGGGCAGGAAGACGATCGTCGGCCCCGTTCCAGCGACATGGCGATAGGCAAGGCGGGGGCGACCCTGGCGTTCGAGATAATCGGGGGCGAACACTTCAGTCATGCTACTGAGCCCTCCATTCCCGTTCGTGTCGAGCGAAGTCGAGACACCCATCGGGACAGCGCCAAACTGAGGGGCATCTCGACTTCGGCGTTTCGCCGAAGTTTATCCTGAGCGCCTGCCAAAACAGTCGAAGAGCTCGATGCGAACGGAGTGTCGTATGCCGTGATGGCGCGCACGCCGGTCAGATCACCCAGTCGACCGTGTTTACCTGGATCGCCGCCTGCCCCTTCGCGGCGCGCTGCTCGACCATGATCTTGTTGAGCCGGCGGATCGTGTCGCTGCCGGTGGTGATGCACCAACCGGGGACGACGGCATGGACCAGCGCGCACAGGCCGCCATAGATCATCGTCACCCCGAATTTCGAGGCGACCCCGAAATGTTCGATGTAATTTTCATCGACCGCCCTGGGATGGTCGACGAACAGGCGCTTGAACATGGAATGCCTCCCTTCCGGCTGCCGCTGCCCTAGCGAGCGTTCGCTCGGCCCGCAAGGGCGGGGCGGCGCGGTGCGCGTTTCATGGCAATCAATCCTTCAGGAAAATCTCTTCGATAGTCAGCCCGAACAGGTCGGCGATGCGAAAGGCGAGGGGGAGCGAGGGGTCATATTTGCCGGTCTCGATCGCGTTGACCGACTGGCGCGACACTTCCAGCCGCTCGGCAAGGTCGCCCTGACTCCAGTCACGCTCGGCGCGCAGGACTTTCAGGCGGTTCTTCACAGGCAGGGTCCGCCATCGCCGATGGTGACCTTGTTGACCAGCGATCCGACCGCGAGCCCCAGGCACCAGACCGGGAATACATAAAACAGCTGTACCCGCGGCACGGTGGTGAACAGCTCCAAAATGCCCCAGCCACTGGCGAGCGCGAGTGTCAGACCGGTCGCCACCAGCATTTTGCGGATTTCCAGCATCCGGACATATTCGTCCTTCAGTTCGGCGACATAGCGCGCCATCGCCCAGATGAAGCCCGAGGTTGCGAGCGCGGGGACGAGCGCGATCGCCACGGTCAGCGGCGTCGCCGCCGCATCGTCGGGAATGAGCCAGCTCGCCAGCATCACCGCCGCGATATAGGCCGCTGAAAGCACGACCATCCGGCGCATATAGCGGCGCTGCGCGGGGTTCTGTGCCACCGGTCAGCCCTCCTGCGGGCGGGAGCGCGCCGAACCCGCGACGATCGCGACCATGACGAGTGGCAGCACCGTCACCAGGCTGGTCGCTACGTCGGCCGGGATGATGTCGGCAGCACCCAACAGGGCGATAGCGAGGATGGCGATCGCCCAGGGCAGGGCGCGCAGCATTTGCGGCATTGGTCAATCTCCCTTGTTAATCAGTCAAGGAACATTGACATCACGATTCGCGATTGTCAAGCGACATTGACTAAGTGACAAGCGTCCCACTCAAAGATGCCCGTTCCTTCCAGCGGTGTAACAGCTCGTGCTAGCGAAGGTGCTTGAGGTAATCGTGGCGCCAGCGCCAGTTGATCAGGTGCGCGGTGACAAGCGCCACCGCGCCCGTCGACGTCAGCAACCGATCGGCGGTTTCGGGATCGGCCAGAGCCATCCATCCCTCATGCGCTGCCACTCCCACCGCCAAAAACCCGACGCCGGTGGCGGCAAGCAGGGCAGGCAGCGCCCGACCGTGTCGCCGCCAACCATCCTTCATGGCAAGGGTTGCGGCGGGCAACGCCAGCATCAATATGGCCGCATGCACCCATTCGGGCATCGCGATCCATGTGCCGAGCGCGGGGGCGAGCAGGATCAGCAGCGGCAGGGCGAGGCAATGGACGAGGCACGTCAGCGACAGGGTGATCCCCAACAGGTCGGCAAAGCGCGGGCGCGCGGCGGGGAGGCACATGATGGGGAAACTTTCGCGGGAGGGGCTTGCGGTGCGAGATAGTGATACAATGTATCATTGCAAGCCCGATTGTGAATCCGCCCCTTGCCGCCCCCCACGCATGCTGGCAAAGGAACCCGGCAATTTTGCCCAGAAAGGCTATAGTTTCGATGTCCCAGATGATCCGCGTCACCCTTCCCGATGGCTCTGCCCGGGACGTCGTGCGCGGGACTACCCCGGCACAGATTGCCGCCGACATCGGACCCGGCTTGGCCAAGGCGGCGCTCGCCGCGAAGATCGATGGCGAGCTGCGCGACATCATGCGCCCGCTGGAGGAAGACACCAATCTGGCGCTCGTGACGAGCCGCGACGAGGCTGATGCGCTCGAACTGGTGCGGCATGACTATGCGCATATCCTGGCCGAGGCGGTGCAAAACCTGTTCCCCGGCACGCAAATCACCTTCGGCCCGTCGACCGGCGACGGCTTCTATTACGACTTTGCACCGACCGCCGAGCATGGCCCGTTTCGCGACGAAGAACTGCCGCTGATCGAGGAAGAGATGCGCCGCCTCATCGCCGCCGACCTGCCGCTGACGCGCGAAGTGTGGGAGCGCGACAAGCTGATCGCCAAATGGCAGGCCGATGGCGAGACGTTCAAGGCCGAATGGGCCGCCGAACTGCCCGCGAATGAGGAACTCACGGTTTACCGATCGGGTGACGGCTGGATGGACATGTGCCGCGGCCCGCACCTCGCCTCGACCGGCAAACTCGATCCCGCGGCGTTCAAGCTGACGCGCGTGTCGGGTGCCTATTGGCGCGGCGACCAGAAAAATGCCCAGCTCAGCCGCATCTACGGCACCGGTTGGCTCAACAAGAAACAGCTCGCCGAACATCTCGTCCGGCTGGAGGAGGCTGCCAAGCGCGACCATCGCAAGCTGGGTCAGGAGATGGACCTGTTCCATCTGCAGGCCGAAGCGCACGGCTCGGTGTTCTGGCACCCCAAGGGCTATAGGATATGGCGCGAGCTCGAAGCCTATATGCGCCGCGCGATCGACGGCGCGGGGTACCGTGAGGTCAAGACGCCGCAGGTGATGGACGCGCGCCAGTGGGAGCAGTCGGGCCATTGGGGCAAATATCGCGAAAATATGTTCGTGATCCCCGACGAAGTTCCGAACACCGAGGATGAAGGCCCGATCGTTTCGGACGTCGCCGAGTGGATGGCGCTCAAGCCGATGAACTGCCCGGCGCATGTGCTGATCTTCCGGCAGGGCATGAAGTCGTACCGCGACCTGCCGCTGCGCCTGTACGAAAATGGTTGTTGCCACCGCAACGAACCGCATGGCGCGCTCCATGGGCTGATGCGCGTGCGCCAGTTCACCCAGGACGACGCGCATATTTTTTGCCGCGAGGACCAGATCGTCAGCGAGGTGCAGGATTTCTGTGCGCTCGCCGACCGCATCTACAAGGAATTCGGCTTCACCTACTCGATCAAGCTCGCGCTGCGCCCCGAAAAGCGCTTCGGGACCGAAGCGATGTGGGACATGGCCGAAACCGAGCTGCGCGCCGCAGTCGCCGCCGCGGGACTCAACACACCCGAATATGGCTGGGAAGAATTGCCGGGCGAGGGCGCCTTTTATGCACCGAAGCTCGAATGGCATCTGACCGACGCGATCGGCCGGACCTGGCAGGTCGGGACGATCCAGTCCGACCGTGTGCTCCCCGACCGCCTCGACGCATCGTACATCGCCGAAGATGGCGAGCGCCACCGCCCGGTGATGCTCCACCGCGCGATATTCGGCAGCTACGAACGCTTCATCGGCATTTTGATCGAGCATTTCGCGGGCAAGCTGCCCGTCTGGCTCGCGCCGGTGCAGGCAGTCGTCGCGACGATCGTCAGCGACGCCGATGATTATGCCAAGGATGTGACGGCACAGCTATCGGCGGCGGGGGTTCGCGTCGAAACCGACCTGCGCAACGAAAAGATCAACTACAAGGTCCGCGAACACAGCCTCGCCAAGGTTCCGTTTCTGCTCGTCGTCGGCAAGCGCGAAGCCGACGAAGGCACGGTCGCGATCCGCACCCTCGGGCAGGAAGGCCAGCGTATCATGCCGCTCGCCGAGGCGATCGCGCTGCTTCAGGGCGAAGCGACGCCGCCCGACCTGCGCCGTTGATCGCCACGCCCGAACGTCGCCCGCGCCGGTGGCGGCGCTGGCTGTTGCTGCTGGCGCTTTTCGGCGTAGCGTTACTCGCCAAGGGCTATTGGAATGCTACGCGCGATCCGGTGGTCCGCACCGCGACGGTCGCGGTCGCCGACTGGCCGGCGGGGCAGCCGCCGCTGAAACTGCTGTTGCTGTCCGACATCCATGTCGCTGGCCCCGACATGCCGCCCGAGCGGCTGGCCAGGATCGTCGCGCAGTTCAATCGACTGCGCCCCGACCTTGTGCTGATCGCGGGCGATCTGGTCAGCGAAAAACGCAGCGCGACGCATATCTACACCGCCGCCGAAGTCGTCGCGCCGCTCGGCAAGCTGCGCGCGCCGCTGGGGGTGGTGGTGGCGCCGGGCAATCACGACCATTGGTTCAAGCCCGACGCGCTGCGCAGCGAGCTGGAACAGCGCGGGCTGCGCGTGCTGCAGAATGAAGCGATCAAGCTCGGTCCGCTGATCGTCGGCGGCGTCGATGACGATTATTCGGGGCACGACGATGTTCCGGCGACGCTCGCGGCGATCGACCGTCTCGGCCCCGGCGTGCCGCTGCTCCTGACGCACAGCCCCGACATCATCCCCGACGTGCAGCGCCCGGTCGCTGCGATCTTTGCCGGACACACCCACTGCGGTCAGATCCGCTTCCCCTTCATCGGTGCGCTTTCCTATGTCTCGCGCTACGGCGACCGCTTTGCGTGCGGCGACATGATCGACAACGGCCAGCGCGTGTTTGTCGGCGCGGGGCTGGGGACCAGCCTGCTGCCGCTGCGCTACCTGACCCCGCCCGATGCGTGGCTGGTGACGCTGGGTCCGCAGTCGACGGCTGCCGGGACAATACCCCGATGAGCGGGATCGACATCGGTGTGCACGCCGCAAGCGAGTGCCTGCCGCGCCACCGCCACGCCGACGGCTATATCGCGGTGGTGCTCGGTGGCGGTTATCATGAGGCGGGGGATGAGGGACGGTTTGCTGCCCATCCGGGGACGGTGGTCGTCCACGGCCGCTGGACCGCGCACTTCGACCATTTTGGCAACCGCGGCGCGCGGGTGCTCAACCTGCCCGCCGTTCCCGGACTGACGCCGGGGGCAGGGACGATCGCTGATGTCGACGCCGTGGCGCGGATCGCCGAACGCGACCCGATTGCTGCGGCGGAGCAGGTGCGCGCGCAATGGCGCCCCGACGTCGGCGTATGCAATGACTGGCCCGATCTGCTCGCGGCTGTGCTCCGGGTTGACCCGGACATGCCGCTGAGGCGGTGGGCGCGGCACATGAAACTTGATCCGGCCTCGGTCAGCCGCGGCTTCGCGCGCGCTTATGGGGTCAGCCCCAAGCGCTTCCGGCTCGAGGCGCGGACGCGGCGCGCGATTGCCGCGCTCGAAGATTGGCGCGGCAGCCTCGCCGATCTCGCCGCCGATCAGGGTTTTGCCGATCAGGCACATCTCACCCGGTCGATCGCCACGATGACCGGGATGCCGCCCATCGTCCTGCGGGCAAAGTCCGTTCAAGCGCGGGCCCATCATACCGGTTAAACCGGACCCATGGATCGCCGCCTCTTCCTTGCCGCATCGCTCGGCAGCCTCGCCATTCCCACCCACGCGCGCGCGCAGCGTCCGCCGATGCGCACCCGCTGGAAAGTCCGTGCATCCGAAGGTTTCGACGCGCTGGCCTTCCTCGGTCCGCTCGCGGGCGGCGAGCTTTATCTCCCCTATTATCAGGCGGACGCCGACGCCTTTGCGCCGCGTCTTGCCGCTGCCGTTCGCGCCGATATTCCCGCTTTGTCGAAAGAGGCCGAGAACAGCGGTTTTGGCCTGCTCGGACCCAATCTGTCGGTGCTGTTCTCCAACGGCAGCGATGCCGGCCTGTCGACCTTGATCGCCAGCGTCGCGGCCCCCGAGGCGCGGCTGTTACCGGCTTATCGGGCCAGCCCCTATTGGAACGACAACGACTGGCGCTGGTTTGTGGGCGTCGCGCCCCGGCTCAAGGCGCTGTTTGAAGCGATGCAGGCGGCGGGTTTTGCAGCTTTCCGCGACGAGCGCGCGAGCGCGGTGACGCGGCGCATCGCCGAACTCGATCACGATCTCGCCGATTATGATGTCATTCGCCTGCACGAAAAGTTGACCGGCCGGGCTTTCGATCCGCTGATCGAGGTCGTGCTGCTGCAATTCTGCAAACCGCACGGCATCAAGGTGCAGGGGCAAACCTTCCTTCAGGCGGCCGACTGGAACACGCCGATCACGGTGCGCAATGCCGCGCACGAAATGCTGCATCCGCCGGTGCCGATGGACGGCGCGGCGGCGCAGGCCGCGCTTGCGGTGCTCGCCAAGGATCCGTTGATCCCGCGCGTCGTGGCCGACCATGATCCCAAATGGGGTTACACGACGCTCGACGGTTTGTTGAACGAAGACCTCGCCCAGGCGCTCGATCAGTTAATCGCCGAGGCACTTGGCGTCGCGCGCAATCCTGCCGATCGCTGGCGCAAAGCCGACGACGGCATTCATGTGCTGGCCGGCGCCATCTATGGCATGCTCCGGCACGACCGATGGGTCGAAATGGGCGGGTCGATCGAGGCGTGGCTCGCCGACGCGGTGCGCGCCGGACGCTTCGATCCCGCGCGACTGTATGCGGTCGCGGCGCAGGTGCTCGAACGTCCGGTGAATGCCCTGTGGCCGCTCGCCTGAACCGGGCGGGGAAGGGCTAGGCGCCAATGCGCTCATGCGGTATCGGCCCGGGCAGCCCCTTCGGGCGCCCGGAGAACTCCCCTGCCTTTCGCTCATGACTTTCGCACGCTGGCCACTGCGGCATGACCGGTTTCGCGCAGCTTGTCGGGCTTGCCCCGCTCACCCTCGCAGGCGCCGCGGCGATGACCTTTGGCGCGGCCTATGTGCGCGGGCTCACCGGGTTCGGGATGGCAATCATCCTTGTGCCTTTGCTCGGGCTGATCATCACGCCGGGTGAGGCGGTGGTGCTGGGCATCCTGCTGCAACTGCTGATCGGACCGGTCGGGCTGAAGGTGATCCTCGCCGATGCCGATCGATCGACCGCGGTACCGATCGCGCTGATCGCGATGGCGACCACACCGATCGGCATGGTTGCGCTCGATACGACGACGCCTGATGTGGCGCGGCTGTTGATCACCTTGATCGCGGTCGGGGCTTTTGTCGCGGTGCTGCTGCCCAAACAGCCCGAGGGGCATCGACCCGGCCGCGTTGCGATTGGCGGCACCGGGGTCGCATCGGGTATCCTGACCGGCTTTGCCGCGATGCCCGGCCCGCCGGTCGTTCCCTTTTACCTCCGCCGCTCGCTGCCGCCCAGCGTCGCACGCGCATCGATGATGCTGATCTTTTTCGCGACCGCGATTGCCGGCACGCTCGCGGCGCTATGGGTGGGGATTGCTACCGGGCGGCTGCTCATCCTGTCGCTGCTGCTCTTCGCGCCGATGTGGCTCGGCAACCATGTCGGCGGACGGCATTTTGGCAGCGTCGCGCCGCATGTGTGGCAGGCGATGGTCGCGGTCGTGCTGGGGGTTGCGGCGGTGGCGGCGGTCGTGCGGATCCTGAACTAGAGGCTGCGCAGCGCCTGCGCGGGTTTCGCCGACAGCAACGGCCAGCTGCCCGCGATGCCGATCAGGAACGACAGTCCCGCTCCGCCGATCAACGTCGCGCCGACGATCAGCGGATCGGGGGCAAAGGTGAAGTCGAACAGGCTGACGACGACATAGCGCGCCGCGATCAGCCCCAGCCCGAGCGCAAGCACAGCGAGCACCGCTGCCAGCACCGCATATTCCATCGCCTGCGCGCCCAAAATCTGCCCGCGCGTCGCGCCGAGCAGCTTCAGGATCACGCTGTCGTAAACGCGCCGTTCGCGGCTCGCGGCGATCGCGCCGATCAGAACCGCGATACCGGCGAGGATGGCAATGCTCGCCGCGGCTGCAATCGCCTGGCTCATCTGGGTCAGCAGGGTTGTGACTTGCGACACCACATCGCGCACCGCGATCAGCGATGCGGAAGGAAAGGCGCGCGGGATGCTGCGCGCCAGTGCGGTTTCGGCTTTGGGATCGACCGCCACCGTCGCGACCATATTGTGCGGGGCCGCATCAAAGGTGCCGGGTGAAAACACCAGCACATAGTTGAGCCCGAAATTGTCCCACTGCACGGTGCGGAAGGACGCGACCTTTGCCTGCACCTCGACCCCCAGCACATTGACGCTCAGCGTATCGCCGATCTTGAGGCCCAGCGAAGTCGCAACCTCCTGCTCGACGCTGACCAGCGGCGCTCCCTTGTAATCGGCCGCCCACCATTTGCCGCCGACCAGCTCGCTGCCGCTGGGCGGCACCGCGCTGTACGTCAGCCCGCGGTCGCCGCGCAGCACCCACGCGCCCTCGGGCAATTCGGCGAGTTCGTCGACCCGCTGGCCGCGAAATTCGGTGACGCTGCCGCGCAGCGCCGGGATCATGTTGATCTGCGCGTCGGGCGCCGCCTTGGTCACCAGTCCGCGGAACTGCGTCACGCCGTCGCGCGGCACGTCGAGCACAAAAAAGCTCGGTGCGCGCTGCGGCACGGTGCGTGCGATTTCGTTGGTGATGCTCGTCTGGATCGCGGCGAGGGTAACGAACAACGTCAGTCCGAGGCCGAGCGCGACGACCAGCGCGCCGGTCGACGCGCCCGGCCGGTGCAGGTTGGCGAGCGCGAGGCGCAGCAGCGGACGGCGTGGGCGCGGCAGGCGGCTCGCGGTGCGCCGCACCAGCCAGCCGAGGCCGACGAGAATCAGTAGCAGGCCGATTGCGGCGCCGATAAAGCCGAGCGCGAACAACGGCTCACGCGCAGTGCCGACGGCGAGTGCGACAATCGCCACCAGTGCCACAGCGACCGCGATCAGCGCGGGACGGTCGATCCGCGCGCCCTTGTCGACGGTGGCGCGATATAATCCCGCCGCCGGGATATGTTTGGTGGCCGCGAGCGGCGGCAATGCAAAGGCGATAGCGATCAGCAAGCCATAGGCGGCGCTGACCGCGAGCGGCAGCGGGTAGAGCGCAAAGCCCGGACGCACGGGCAAAACATCGCCCGCAATCGCCCCGATCGCGACCGGCGCCAACGCGCCGACGACCAGCCCGGCGAAAATCGAAACGGCAGCGACCGCGAGGATCTGCAAGCCATAGATACGCAGCACGGTCGCGCTATCCGCACCCAAAACCTTGAGCGTCGCGAGCCCCGGACGCTTGCCCGCGAGATAGCTCGCCACGCCATTGCCGACGCCGATTCCCGCGATCACCAGCGCGGCGAGGCCGACGAGCGACAGAAACTGCCCCATGCGTTCGATGAACCGCCGCGTCCCCGGCGCACCGTTGCTGCTGTCGGTGATCTCCCAGCCCGCTTCGGGAAATTCGGCGGTCAGCGCCTTGCCCACCGCTTCGGGATTGGCGCTGGCGGGCAGGCGGACGCGATATTTGCTTTCGTACAGGCTACCCGGCTGGATCAGTTGGGTCGCGGGCAGGTCGGCCAGACCGATGATCGCGACGGGGCCGAGGGTGAAACCTTCGCCCAGCCGGTCGGGCTCTTCGGCGATGACTCCGTCGATAAGGAACGGTTTTTCGCCGAACTTCACTCGGTCGCCGACTTTCAGGTCAAGCCGCGAGGCGAGATCCTTGCCGATCCAGATGCTGCCCGCAGGCGGTGGGCCACGGCGCACGCCGCTGTCGAGCCGCATCGTGCCGTAGAGCGGATACGTGCCGTCGACGGCTTTCAGCTCGGACAGCAAGGCGTCGCCGCCCGGCGCATTGGCCATCGCGCGCATTCGCACCGTCGCCGACGGCGTACCGGCGCGCCGGAACCCGGCCATTTCTTCGGCCGTCGCCTCGCGCTGCGGGATGCCGAATTCAATATCGCCGCCCAGGATCGTTTGCCCGCGCACCTCAAGCTCGGACGTGATGCCGCTGGTCAGGCTACCGATCGCCGCCAGCGTCGCGACGCCAAGGAACAGGCAGACGGCGAGGAGGCGCAGGCCGCGGATGCGCGTCGCCAGGTCGCGGCGGGCGATCCGCCAGAGGGAGGCGAGGGGGAGCATTTAAGCGTCCCGCTCTTCGATTTTTCCGTCGTGCATTACGACGACCCGGTCGCAATGCTCGGCCAGTTCGGGGTCATGGGTGATGATGAGCAAGGTCGCGCCGAGCGCGGCGCGGCGTGCAAAGATCAGGTCGATGATCGCATGGCCGGTCGCGGTGTCGAGATTGCCCGTCGGCTCGTCGGCAAAGATGATCGCGGGCGAACTCGCCATCGCGCGCGCAATCGCGACGCGCTGCTGCTCACCGCCCGACAGCTGGGCGGGATAATGGGTCAGGCGATGCCCGAGCCCGACGGCTTCGAGTTCGGCCGCAGCGCGTCCGAACGGATCGGCGATCCCTGCCAGCTCAAGCGGCACCGCAACATTTTCCAGCGCCGTCATCGTCGGCAGCAGATGAAACGCCTGCAGCACGATGCCGATGCGGCCACGCCGCGCGCGCGCGAGTTCGTCCTCATCCATCGTGGTGAAATCGAGCCCCGCGACGCGTATGCTGCCGCCATTGGCGCGCTCGAGCCCTGCGAGCACTGCCATCAGCGAGCTTTTGCCCGAGCCGGACGGGCCGAGCAGCGCGACCGAAGCGCCCGCAGGAACCTCCAGATCGACGCCGCGTAAAATTTCGACGGGGGCCTTGTCGCTTCCGAGTGTCAGCGTCACATTGTGAGCGGCGATCGCCATTTCAGGCGCCACGGCCTGAGGGGGTCGAGTGTCGGGCAAGGAGAGAACCCTTTGGAAAAAAGAACGGCCGGATGGCGCTCTTACGCTTTATATGGTTGCGCGATCGCGCTTTGCCAACCGCTCGCCGCGTGCGGATCGGCGGAAACCCCGGCGGCTTCGACCAACGACAAGGTTGCCGCCAAAGCTGCTCCCGCCATTCCTGCCGACGCACCGCTTGTCATCGCATTCGGCGACAGCCTCTATGCCGGTTATCAGCTGGGGCCAAAGGAGGGGCTGTCCTCCCAATTGCAGGCGGCGCTGACTGCCGATGGCGTGGTGGCGCGGGTGCAGAATGCCGGGGTGTCGGGTGATACGACCGCGGCGGGGCGCCAGCGGCTGACCTATGTGCTCGACAATGCGAAGGTGAAGCCCGCGCTGGTGCTGCTCGGGCTGGGCGGCAACGACATGCTGCGCGGGATCGGTCCCGATCAGACGCGCGCCAATCTCGACGCGATGCTCGACGAACTGAAAAAGCGCGAAATTCCTGTATTGCTCACCGGCATGATGGCCTCGCCGAACATGGGCAGCGATTATGCGAAGAAGTTCAACCCGATCTATTCGGAACTCGCCGCCAAATATGATGTCA
This sequence comes from Sphingopyxis sp., assembly GCA_016463225.1. Taxonomy (GTDB): domain Bacteria; phylum Pseudomonadota; class Alphaproteobacteria; order Sphingomonadales; family Sphingomonadaceae; genus Sphingopyxis. The sequence continues at coordinate 62,165 of JAEMRT010000020.1, forward strand.
GCTTTTATCCCTTCATTCTCGACAATGTCGTCACCGACAAGGCGCTGATGCTGGGTGACAATATGCACCCCAATGCCAAGGGGGTAACGGTGGTCGCCGAGGGGCTGGCGCCGCTGGTCGAGCAGGCGCTGCCGAACGCGGGCTAGCTCCCGCGCGGCCCGAACAGGATGATCGCCGCGCCGCCAAGGCACACCGCGGCACCGATCAGATCCCAGCGGTCGGGCTTGGCGCCCTCGACCGCCCACAGCCACAGCAACGCCGCAACGATATAGACGCCGCCATAGGCCGCATAGGTGCGCCCCGCATGCTCGGCATCGACCAGCGTGAGCAGGTAAGCGAACAGCGCCAGCGATGCCATACCGGGGGCGAGCCACCACACCGACTTGTCCAGCCGCAGCCACGCCCAAAAGGCAAAGCAGCCTGCGATTTCGGCGAGCGCGGCCGCGAGATAGGCGAGGGCGGTCATGCGCGGACCGTGGCGCGGCGCCGCCCGAAAGGGAAGGGCGTTATCCTGCCGGTTGGTCGAACTTGGGTTCGCGCTGGGTCAGCGCCGCGTCGACGAGCTCGTTTAGATTCCGGTTCCGCTCTGCCGCCATCATTCCGGCGCACTGGTTGACGACGCGGATGGTCTTGCCATCTTCGCTGGCCGGTTCGATTGCGAGCGGGCACCACCAGCCGCTGCCGTTCTGGCTGTCGTCGAGAACCTGCCACTCCAGCGTTTGTTCGTAATTCACCCGGACCTGCGGCTTCAGGCCCGACGACCCAGGCAGAATGCCGCGCGCGAAATCGGCGGACAACAGGATGCGCCGGGCATCCTCGGCCGGCATCGCATAGCTTTTGTCCGCGCCACCTCCGGCCGAACATCCCCCGAGCGCTGCGCCCGCCATCAGACCGAATACAAGATTTTTCATCGCCCACTCTCCGTTGGCGACCACCGTAGGGCAGAGCGGTAAAAATCGACTGAACAAGGGGATAGCGGCGAGCGGCGGTCAAAAGAAAAGGGGCGACCAATCGGCCGCCCCTTCCTGTTTCGTCGCTGACCGAAAGATCAGAAAGCGAAGCCGACGCCCGCCACGAAGGTGTCGAAGTCGCCAAAGTTCTCGATGAACTGGTGACGATATTCGGCCTTCGCGTAAAGGTTCTGGCCCAGCTTGTGCTGGTAACCGGCACCGACATACGGATCCTTGATGTCGCTGAAGGTGTAGCCGCCGGTGACATAGGCCTTGCCGGCCGCGCCAACCTTGGCGCCGACGCGACCGCCGGCCGAGAACTGGACGTCGGCGCCGTCGATCAGCACCTTGTCGGCAGCGCCTTCGACGCCGATGAATGCGGTCGAGCCGAGATCGAAATCATAACCGGCGGCAGCGCCGATGGTGGCTTCGTCGATGCCGTTGCCGGTGATCAGGCCGCCGCGCACTTCGACGCGGCCTTCGCCGCCTTCGGCCGCCATGGCGGGGGTTGCAACGATGGCCGTCAGGAGAGCGGCTGCAACTGCGAATTTCTTCATTTTGTTTTCCTTCTGCTTTGTATGGCCACGCCCTTTGGGTCGCGGTCCACGCCCTAAATGGCGTTCGCAGCTGTCGCTTCAATGAACGGAAGTGTCATCATGTGACAATTTTCTTACCTGTGTTATTTTTACCACACAGTACAGAATAGCTATGCAGCCGCGCCGCGCCGAATCGAGCGCTTAACTGCGGATGTGAGGTGAGGCGATTTCGATCCGGCAAGGCCGGATCGGACGCGGTTTAGCCCAGCGCGGCCTGTTTTTCGTCCGCAATGCGGTCGAGTTCGGCGCGGGTCGGCTTGGTCGCCGCGCTCTTGAGCTGCCCGCACGCCGCCATGATGTCGCGCCCGCGCGGGGTGCGCACCGGCGCCGAAATCCCGGCCTTGAAAATCAGATTGCTGAACGCGCGGACCCGCTCGGGCGACGAACATTCATACTGAGCGCCGGGCCAGGGGTTGAAGGGGATCAGATTGACCTTGGCGTGCAAGCCATATTGCTTGATCAGCCGGACGAGCTCGCGCGCGTCGTCGTCGCTGTCGTTCTTGCCCTTGAGCATCACATATTCAAAGGTGATCCGCCGCGAATTGCCCGCGCCCGGATAGTCGGCGCACGCTTTCAGCAATTCATCGATGCCATATTTGCGGTTGAGCGGCACGATCTCGTCGCGGATTTCCTTCGACACCGCGTGCAGCGAGACCGCAAGGTTGACCCCGATCTCTTCACCCGCGCGCGCCATCATCGGCACAACGCCGCTGGTCGACAGGGTGATCCGGCGGCGCGACAGCGCAAGGCCGTCGCCGTCCATCACGATCTTCAGCGCGCCTTTGACCTCGTCGAAATTATACAGCGGCTCGCCCATGCCCATCATCACGATGTTGGTCAGGATGCGGCCGTCGGCGGTATAATGGCCGCCTTCGTCGTCGTCGTCCTCATCGGGATCGGGGCCGAAACCGGCCATCGTTCCCTTGGGCCATTCGCCCAGCTCGTCGCGCGCCAGCATCACCTGCCCGACGATCTCGCCCGCGGCGAGGTTGCGGACGAGACGCATCGTGCCGGTGTGGCAGAAACGGCAGTTGAGTGTGCAGCCGACCTGGCTCGACACGCACAGGGTTCCCCGATCGGCGTCGGGAATGAAGACCATTTCATATTCCTGGCCGTCGGCGGCGGCGAGCAGCCACTTGCGCGTGCCGTCGCTCGATACCTGCGCCTCGCGCACCGTCGGGCGGCCGATGATGAAGCGGTCGGTCAGCCAGGGTCGCATTGTCTTGGCGATGTCGGTCATCGCCTCGAAATCGGTGACCCCGCGGTGGTACATCCAGTGCCAGATCTGCTTGGCGCGCAGCTTCGCGCCCTTGGCGTCCAGACCGGCTTCGACCAGCACCCCGCCGATCGCGTCGCGGGTCAGCCCGACCAGATCGATGCGGTTGCCGCCGCGCAAGGGAACGGTGCCCGTCGTGACGGGGTCGATATGGCCGGGAATCTGCATGATGGGCGCGCATATAGGGGGGAAGGGGGAAAAGCGCAATCTGGTGCCGTCCCTTCCCTGCAAGGGAGGGGTGCGAGACTTGCGAACTTGTTCGCTAGTCGCAGCAGGGGCGGGTATGCGGCAAAGGAAGAACGTCTGCGGCGACCCACCCCTAACCCC
>JAEMRT010000185.1:0-2419 GCA_016463225.1 Sphingopyxis sp.
CTTCATGGTCCAGACTATCATAGTCTCTGGGCCACTCAGCGGGGGGCAGATCAGAAAGCTTCAACGGGTCGCTTCGCGACGAACTGCTCAATGGCGAGATCTTCTACAGCCTCGCCGAGGCCAGGGTGCTGATCGAGGCATGGCGGCGGCATTACAACACCGTTCGGCCCCATAGCAGCCTGGGCTACCGGCCGCCGGCACCGGAAACGGCGACACCGCCATATCCGGCCTCCGGTTCCGCTTCGCTCCACCTCCGTCCGGATATGGCGGCGATGAGCTTAATGCACTAACAAACCAATCGGTCCACTCGGTGGGGGCAGATCAGCGGCGTTATACTTTTCGCGTTCTTGCGCCGTCGCGTTGCTCATGTCGCGGGCAAGGCGAGCCTGTTCGGCATCGCGCTGCGCAACTGTCTTTGCATATTCGCTCATATCATTCTCCATCGGTGAGGCGACAGACCGTCAAGCCGCCTGCCCTCATCTGACAGCATCTATATCCAAGGTTGGGCGGAAGCCGGATCGTGGATCAAGCCGCTAAATCGTGAATGAAAAGAAGGGACGCTGATGCGCCCCTTCGGATCATTGCTAGGGAGATGGGCCGCGTTTGGCTATTTCGGCACGGATCATCGCAAGAAGCGAGTGCGCCGACCCAGCGTCCGCCGTGGCTGGAACCGAGGCTTGGCTTGCCTCTTGAAAGAGCGCGAAAAGCTGGGCGTCTGATTTTTTGGCCAGATCGGTTTTGGTCATTTTGAACATGGATTCCTCCTGTTTGTCTTGCGCCGCCCCGGATGGGCCGCGTTGAGGAGGAAAAATCAGCCCGCATGAATGAGGTGCATTGCCCGCAAACGAAACGGATGTGGAGAAGGCTGTTCACATGCCTTGCACCCATCGACATTCATCGGATGATAAAACGAACACAACAGGCGTCCCATACGGGGGAAAGGGAGAAAACATAGGAAACGAATAACAGGACCAAGCTTTCAGCCGGATCGACAACAGCCAGGCGGCAAGCCTGCGTCTATCGCCCCAGTTCAGGACCGCGAGGCGCGGAGCGCGAGATGTCTGCACCGTCTCTGCCAGGCAATCCATCCCGCGCCATTTGACGATATCGGGCCGCGTCCCGATGCAAACCTAGAATCTGCTGCGCATGGCGTTCACGCTCTGCGACAATCTGATTTTGCAGCCCTTGTCGCTCTTTCATCTGCGATTGCACCAGATCATGGCGCTGATTGCGGTCGCGCTCCAAGGCGAAATGCGCTTCCAATTCATTCTGCTTACGCACCTTGAAATAGCGTCCGGTAAGGATGTCCCACACGCCATTTGCGCCGTGGCGAACACGGGACGCCCGCGCCCGCTGTTCGTCCGCGAACCTTCCACGCTGCATCAGGTCGAGCTTTTGCCGTTCAGCAATATGGGCCTCTTTCATGGCCTGTTTCTGCTCGTTGAGCGGCCTGATCACATTGCCTGCAATGCGCTTGGCTTCCGAAATATAGCGCGACAGGCGCGGCGCGACGTCTCGCCAATATGGCGAACGGTATCAGCGACAGAGCGCAATTCTTTCGGATTGCCAAGTCGGGCCGCGACGTCCTTTCCCTTCCTGCCGATCATGCGGGCAATGGAGAAAACTTCGCCTTCTATCGATACGGCCACATGGTCGCGCCGATCCCCTTGAGCGAGAAAGAGGCCGCATTCTTCAAGGGGTTTGGCGAATGCCGGGGCGTTGTCGGACATCGCCCAGCATTCCTGTATCGTCGCCTTGACCTCGCGAGCATCCAGACCCGCCCGCCGGGCCTGTTGCCATTCATCCAGCGTGAAGTTGCGAGGATCACGCAGCTTCGAATCCCGAAATCCTTCTGGCATCGACCAACCGTTTTCGAGATATAAATCCCGTGCAATGTCGCGAAGCTTGCTCTTGAAGAACGGCAGCGGTCTTGCCGTCATGGTTGCCGCGTCAATACGCGACCAGACAGCATGTGCGTGACGACGCCCTTCTTTTTCATGAAACACGATCATACGCGGCTGGCCTTTCAGGCCGAGCCGTTCTTCGATCACGTCGCACGCTTTCTCAAAAACCTCTGTTCGCACGGACTCATTCGGTGGCGGATTGAGCGACACCGAAAACAGGAATTGCTTGCACCGCGTACCCAATGACTGGGCATAGGCTTCCTTCATCGCGCCCAACAGATCGTCGGACACGAAGCCGCTGACCTCGTGGATTTCGACATGCTCATTCTCTTCGGTCTTCAGCAGGTGAAGGCCAAGCTGTTTTGCGCCGCTACGCTGTGATGCCTTCAGGATCATGGCTCAGCCTCAAGATTCAAGGCTTCAATCAGCAAACGACGGATTTCCTGCACTTCTGCGGCAGCAGATTGCAGGGCCGATTCCGTATCCGGCGTGACAGGCAGGCTGCCTGTATTAGC
>JAEMRT010000185.1:2429-6305 GCA_016463225.1 Sphingopyxis sp.
GTATTAGCCGACCGGGCCAATTGGTTTAGGTTGGATGACAGCCGGGATTGACCAAGCAGACCCAGAACCTGAGCCAAAGCCTGATGATCTTTGACCGGAGCCTTGCCGCGCCGCCGGGGCGGCGGGCTTGCCGAATCAAAGAGCCGATGGAGGACATAAGCCGACAGCGACATGCCAACGGCCTCCGTTTCCAGCCGGGCGCGTTGCTCGAATGTGAGCCGAAGGGAGAATGGCGCGGAGCGTTTTTTCGCCATGCCGCCGCCCTCTTACGCTGTCTTGCGCCTCCGCCCGACAGCCGGAAGGCTATCGCGCGGGGCGCTGATATCCTTCCGTTCATTGGTGTTTTGGGCTATTCTACCAAGGCTTGAGTGCTGGAGGATGTCGTTCCATTCCATCAGCATTTCAGGCAATATGGTTCGAAACTGCTCTCCGCAGGTCCGCCATTCACTCACCCATAAACGCCCGCCGATAGCCGCCGCAGGCTGATTTCGCGTTGCCGGGGGGCTTCCACGGTGCGCACGGATGGCTCCGCGATAACCGCCAGCGGATCGACCTGGCGGCTCAGCAACAGGCCGCAACGCTCCACGCCGCGCCAGATCACCGTGCCGCATACTTCCAGATAGTCGGCGATCACCGTCACGCGCGCGCCGATGGGCGGCAGGTAGAAGCCGGTGACCAGAGCGCCATAGGCGGAGATATTCTGGATAGTGATGGGTTCGGTGACGCCATCCCATAGCAAAGTCGCGCGGGCATTGGCCACGAAGCGGCTTTCGCGGCGAAGCTCGACCTGGGGCCGATAATGGATGCTGTGCATGGCTGTCTCCCGGTTTCCCCCCAGGATCAGATGCAACTTACTCGCAGCAACCTTGCAGAAGCGATAAGCGGGCTGGTTAACCGGGCGGCAGGCAAGAAACGGCTCGCCCGCCCCGTCCGGCGATCAGGCCAGCGCGCCGTGGCAATGCTTGTATTTCTGCCCCGATCCGCAGGGGCAGAGCGCGTTGCGGCTGATGTCGAGATTGGCGAACTCGCCAGCCGGCGCCAGCGGCGCACGCGGGATCGTCGTCGTGATCCCGCCAAATGTCCCGGCGTCAAAATCGGCGCTGTTATCGTCCCCGGAGAAGGGATCGATATGGGTCGTGATGAAATCGGGCAGCACCGGCAGATCGAATTCCGGCAGCGGCGCGTCCATGCGGAACTGCACCCGCGCGATGGACCCCGTCACATCCTCGCGGATATTCTCCAGCATCCGCTCGAACAAGGCGAAGGCTTCCTGCTTATATTCGTTGATCGGCGTCTTTTGCGCATAGGCGCGCAGATGCACGACCTGCCGCAGGGCGTCGAGCGTCGAGAGATGCTCCTTCCAGTGATGATCCAGGCTCTGGAGCAGGATCGACTTTTCGATCATGTGCCAGTCGGCCGCATCGACCTCCTTCACCTTCTCTTCGACTGCCGCATTGGCCAGCGCCGTCAGCCGCTCCTCGATCATCTCAGGATCGACTGCATCTTCGGTCAGCCACGCATCGAAATCAGGTTCCAGCCCCAATATCTCGGACGTCCGTGCCTTCAGCTTGGCGATATCCCATTGTTCGGGATAGGTGCCGGGCGGGCAGGCGCTGCCGACAATGTCGTTCACTGTTTCATGGCGCATGTCGGTGACGACATCATCGACCGTGTCCGCATCCATGATGTCGGAGCGTTGCTCGTAGATCACCTTGCGCTGATCGTTCATCACGTCATCATATTCGACGACCTGCTTGCGAATATCGTAGTTGCGCGCCTCGACCTTCTTCTGCGCGGTCTCGATCGCCTTGCTCAGCCATTTGGACGGGGGCAGCGCCTCGCCATCTTCCAGGTTGGACCGGATCATCTTGGCGAACATCGTGTCCGGGCCAAAGATGCGCATCAGGTCGTCGTCCAGGCTGAGGTAGAAGCGCGACAGGCCCGGATCGCCCTGACGGCCCGAACGGCCGCGCAGCTGATTGTCGATACGGCGGCTTTCATGCCGCTCGGTCGCCAACACGAACAGGCCGCCCGCCGCCAGCACTTCGGCCTTTTCGGCTGCGATTTCCGCCTTGATCGCTTCGATCGCCGCGTCACGCTCCGGCCCTTCGGGCATATCGCGCAGTTCGTCCTCGACCCGCAGTTCCAGATTGCCGCCCAGCTGAATGTCGGTGCCGCGCCCGGCCATGTTGGTGGCGATCGTCACCACGCCTTTGCGCCCGGCCTGCGCCACGATATGCGCCTCGCTCTCATGGAAGCGCGCGTTCAGCACTGCGTGCGGCACGCCTTCCTGATTGAGAAATTCGGACAGCATTTCGGACTTTTCGATCGACACCGTGCCGACGAGGACCGGCTGGCCCTTTTCGGCATGTTCCTTGATCGTGCGGGCAATGCCGCGGAACTTGTCTTCTATATTCTTGTAGAAACTGTCCTGCTCGTCGATCCGCTGCACCGGCTTGTTGGTGGGGATGGTGACGACGTTCATCTTGTAGATTTCGTAGAATTCGGTCGCTTCGGTCGAAGCGGTGCCGGTCATGCCCGAAATCTTGGGATACATGCGAAAATAATTCTGGAACGTGACCGAAGCGAGGGTCTGGTTCTCCGGCTCGATCTGGACGCCTTCCTTGGCCTCCACTGCCTGATGCAGGCCGTCCGACCAGCGGCGTCCGTCCATCATGCGGCCGGTAAATTCGTCGATGATGACGACCTTGCCGTCCTTGACGATATAGTCGATGTCGCGGCGGAACATCACGACCGCGCGCAGCGCCTGGTTCACATGATGGACGACCTGCGTATTCTCGAAATCATAGAGATTGCTGCCTTGGAGCAGGCCCGCATCCTCCAGCAGCCGCTCGATCTTTTCCGTGCCATCCTCGGTCAGGGTGACGGAGCGTTGCTTTTCGTCCTTCTCATAATCACTTTCGGTGATCTGCTTCACGATCGCATCGACCGAGACATAGAGTTCGGACTTGTCGTCGGTCGGCCCGGAAATGATCAGCGGCGTGCGCGCTTCATCGATAAGGATCGAGTCCACCTCATCGACGATAGCGTAATTGAACGGGCGCTGGACCATCGACGCGCGGTCATATTTCATATTGTCGCGCAGATAGTCGAAACCCAGCTCGTTATTGGTCGCATAGGTGATGTCGGCGGCATAGGCGGCGCGGCGCTGGTCCTCGCTGATGTTCGGGACGATGACGCCGGTGGTCAGCCCCAGGAAACGATAGACCTGGCCCATCCATTCGCAGTCGCGGGTAGCCAGATAGTCGTTCACCGTGACGACATGGACGCCCTTGCCCTCCAGCGCGTTGAGGTAGGTCGCCAGCGTCGCCACCAGCGTCTTGCCCTCACCCGTCCGCATTTCGGCGATTTCGCCGCGATGCAGGACGATGCCGCCCACCATCTGCACGTCGAAATGCCGCATCCCCAGCACCCGGACAGCGGCTTCGCGCACCGTGGCAAAGGCTTCGGGCAGCAGGTCGTCCAGTGTCTCACCAGCGGCCAGCCGTTCACGGAAGCGCACAGTCTGCGCCGCCAATTCCTCGTCGCTCAACGCCTGAATCGCCGGCTCGAACGACGCGATCTTGTCGACGATCTTGCCCAGCGACTTCACATAGCGTTCGTTGGACGATCCGAAGATGGACTTGGCGAGGGCGCCGAACATGCAATTTCCTGACACAATAGGGAAGCGCGCCCCGGACCAGGGACCACGCGCAGACATGCGCGGCGATTTAGGGAGCGCTCAGCCGATAGTCAATCAAATCGCCGATCGGCGCGTGCGGTGTTGGCGAACAAATTTGACCGCGAATCCGCTCGCTCTGGTTTGACGACCGGCGCGATTGCGCTAAGCGACGGCCATGACTGATCGCTCCCCCC
>JAEMRT010000069.1 GCA_016463225.1 Sphingopyxis sp.
ACCAGCAATGCGATTTAATGCATGTGTTGCGACGAACAGTTGAACCCACCGGTGGATAGCGGACATAGCGCTTATGCCAAGCCGCACCGTTGGGCTTGACGACTCAAGGCTGAAGCGTCGCCGGGGTGCCCGGCCTCACCATCTGGGCAAGCCGCGCGACGTCCCAGTTGGTGAGGCGAATGCAGCCGTGACTCTCGGCTCGCCCGATCGTGTGTGCTTCGTTCGTACCGTGGATGCCATAGTGCGGCTTGTTGAGATCGAGCCAAGCGACACCGACCGGGCTATTGGGGCCGGGTTTAAGTATCTGCGCGGCGGTATTGTCGCTCACGTCCCAGAAGAGCTTCGGGTTGTAGTGGAAGTCGGGGTTGCGGCTCACGCCTTGGATCTTCCATTTGCCGATCGGTAACGGATCCTTGCTGCTACCCATTGTCGCGGGAAACTGCGCGATGAGCTTGTCGTCAGCACCGAACACCTTGAGTACACCCTCGGATTTGTCGACCACGATCCTGTCGGCTTGCGGCTGATCCGGCGATACGCCGAGACGCTGAAGTGTATCGTTCCAGCCGCGCGCGTCGCCGTTCGCGTCGCCCGCTTTCGGATTTGGGAAATTGGGCACGCGAATGGCCTTGCCCGAGCCGACGGGCGTCGAAGCGGAATTCATCGCCACGATGGCTTCCGGCGTGGTGTGAAAGCGCTCGGCGAGGGCCTCGATCAAATTGCGATAGCCCAGCGCCGGCAGCTTTGCCTGCTCGGCCGCGTCAGCCGGAAAGTCGGGAAAGAACGGACCTGCGGCAAAGGCGCTGGGGATGATCACCACGCGCGTGGCGGGAATCTCGCTCCACTGCTCCATTTTCGCGAGCGTTGCCTCGTCGAGCTTGCCCGTGTCGGGAAGGTCGTTCGCGGTCTGAAAGCCGCGAAGCGCGGCAAAATAGGACTGGCCTTCCTTTCCGTCGATCACGCCCGGCGAGAAGCCGAGATGATCGAGGATTACCTGTGTGCGAAGCGCGGGCGTTTCCGAAATCGAGGATTCTTCAGCCTTGGCTGCGACGAAATCGAGCGGCGCCACCTTCGCGGTAGCAGGCTTCTTCTCCTGTTCGCGCTCTCGGTCGGCCGATCCACTGCAACCACCAAGCAGAACGAGGGCGGCGAAATAGGGTGCTATTTTCAAAGGTCATCCTTCTGTGGCTACACGTGATCAACGTGAGACCTCGCGAAAGGATGCGCATGAATGGATTATAGCCCCTTCGGGCAATAAGCTGCGCCAACCAAATCCGCTCTCGATCGAAAGTCCCGGGCGGTCTGCGTTGCGGCCTAAAATTCAGACGCTCTTGCCCGAATCCAGCGCATAACCCGCCGACCGCACGGTGCGGATAATATCGGTCGTCCCCGGCAGGTTGATCGCCTTGCGCAATCGCCGGATATGGACGTCGACCGTCCGCAATTCGATGTCGCTGTCCTGCCCCCACACGCTGTCAAGCAATTGCCCGCGTGAGAAAACGCGGCCCGGATGCTCCATGAAATGGCGCAGCAGGCGGAATTCGGTCGGGCCCATCGCGACCGTCTGGCCATTGCGGATCACCTTGTGCGCCACCGAATCGAGCTCGATGTCGGCATAGGTGAGCAATTCGCCGGCGAGCGCGGGGCGCAGGCGGCGGAGCACCGCCGACACGCGCGCGACCAGCTCGCGCGGGCTGAACGGTTTGGTGACATAATCGTCGGCGCCGGTTTCCAGCCCGCGGATGCGGTCCTCTTCCTCGCCGCGCGCGGTCAGCATGATGATCGGGACGTTCGCCGATTTGGGGTTGCGGCGCAGGCGGCGGCACACTTCGATGCCGGGCAGGCTTTCGATCATCCAGTCGAGCAGCACGATGTCGGGGACGCGCTCCTCGACCAGCACCAGCGCCTGTTCGCCGTCGGGCGTTTGCCGGACCGAAAACCCCTCGCGCGCGAAATGCCAGACGATGAGCTCGGCAATTGCCTCGTCATCCTCGATCAGCAGCAGGTCGGGCTGTGGCATCAGCCTTGCTCCTGCTCCGCGGCGCCATCTTCGGGCTGCTCGCCGCGCTCGCGTTCCTCCATATGTTCGCCGGTCACGACATAATAGACCATCTCGGCGATATTGGTCGCATGGTCGCCCATCCGCTCGAGGTTCTTGGCGACGAACAGCAGATGCGCGCTTTCCGAAATATATTTCGGATTTTCCATCATGAAGGTGACGAGGGTGCGAAAGATGCTGTTGTAGAAATCGTCGACATTTTTGTCGCGTACCGTGACCCGCACCGCGAGTTCGGCGTCGCGCGCCGCAAAGCTGTCGAGCGCGTCGTGGATCAGTTCGGCAACGATGCTCGACATCGACATCAGCAGCGGGATCGCCTCGATCGACCGCGTCTGGTCCATCAGCGCGACGCGCTTGGCGATGTTCTTGGCATAATCGCCGATCCGTTCGACGACCGAGACGATTTTCAGCGCCGCGATCATCTCGCGCAGATCGTCGGCCATCGGCGCGCGCAGCGCAATCGTCTGCACCGCGAGCTGCTCGACTTCGCTTTCCAGCGCGTCGATCTTCTTGTCGTCGCGCACGACCTGCGCCGCGAGGTCGAGGTCGCCCTTGTGGAGCGCGGTCATCGCCTGGAGCAGCGCCTGTTCGGCGCGGCCGCCCATCTCGCTGATCAGCCCGCGCAGGCGGTTGAGGTCTTCGTCGAAAGCCTTGACGGTGTGATCGTTGACTACTGCCATCTACTTCGTCCTTGTTCGGTCGCTGGGCTTAGCCGTAGCGGCCGGTGATATAGTCTTTGGTGCGTTCCTGCTTCGGGTTCGTGAAGATGTCGGTGGTCTTGCCATATTCGACCAGCGTCCCGAGGTGGAAAAAGGCGGTGCGCTGCGACACGCGGGCCGCCTGCTGCATATTGTGCGTGACGATCACGATCGCGAATTTGCCGCGCAGTTCGTGGATCAGCTCCTCGATCTTGGCGGTCGCGATCGGGTCGAGCGCCGAGCAGGGCTCGTCCATCAAAATGACTTCGGGATCGACCGCTATTGCACGCGCGATGCACAGGCGCTGCTGCTGGCCGCCCGACAAGGCAGTGCCGCTTTCGAGCAGGCGGTCCTTGACCTCGTCCCACAGCCCGGCGCGGACCAGCGCGCGTTCGACGATGATGTCGAGGTCGGCCTTGGTCGGCGCGAGCCCGTGGATGCGCGGGCCATAGCCGACATTGTCGTAAATCGATTTGGGGAAGGGGTTCGGTTTCTGGAACACCATCCCGACGCGGGCGCGCAGCTGGACGACGTCCATCGACGGCGCGTAGATGTCCTCGCCGTCGAGTTCGATGCGGCCGGTCACCTTCGCGCTCGCGACCGTGTCGTTCATCCGGTTCAGCGAGCGCAGAAAGGTCGACTTGCCGCAGCCCGACGGGCCGATGAACGCGGTGACCAGGTCGGTGCCGACGTCGATCGACACATTGTTGATCGCCTGTTTGTCGCCGTAAAAGACGTTGACGCCTTCGGCCTTCATCTTGGGATCGGCGATGGTAAGATCGTCTTGGGTCATAATCACCAGCGTTGTTCGAATTTGTTGCGAAGATAGATCGCAAAGGCGTTCATCGACAGCAGCACGACAAGCAGCACGATAATCGCGGCGGAGGTTTTCTCGACAAAGCCCCGGTCGACTTCGTCCGACCAGAGGAAGATTTGCATCGGCAGCACCGTAGAGGGCGAACAGATGCCGCCGGGAACGTCACCGATAAAGGCGCGCATGCCGATCAGCAGCAGCGGCGCGGTTTCGCCCAGCGCGCGCGCCATGCCGATGATCGTGCCGGTCAAAATGCCGGGGAGGGCGAGCGGCAGGACGTGGTGGAACACCACCTGCACCGGGCTGGCGCCGACGCCGAGCGCCGCGTCGCGGATCGACGGCGGCACCGATTTGATCGCGTTGCGGCTGGCGATCACGATCACCGGCATCGTCATCAGCGCCAGGGTCAGCCCGCCGACGAGCGGGCTCGCCTGACAGATGCCGAACCAGTTGATGAACACCGCGAGCGCGAGCAGGCCAAAGATGATCGACGGCACCGCGGCCAGATTGTTGATCGACACTTCGATCAGGTCGGTCCAGCGGTTCTTCGCCGCATATTCCTCGAGATACAGCGCCGCGAGCACCCCGGTCGGAAAGGCGATGATGAAGGCGATGAAGATCGTCAGCACCGACCCTTTCAGCGCGCCCCAGATCCCCGCCACCGCGGGATCGGTCGCGTCGGCGTTCTTGAAGAACGGCCAGTGGATGCCGGTCGACAGCTTGCCATCCTTCTCCAGCGCATCGACCCGGGCGCCGAGCGCGCCGCGGCTGCCTTCCTTGGCCATGATGTCGACCGCGCTGTCGGCGGGCAGTTCGAACACCGTCTTGCCGTCCAGCAGTGCGGGATCGTCCTTGATCGCGCTGCGGACTTCCTTCCACGCATTCTCGGAAATCAGCGCCGACCCGCCGTCGCCCAGCGCCTCGTCGGCGGCAAAGGCGACGATGTCGGCCAGCCCCGCGCTCGCGATCACTTGGTCGGCATCGGCGTCGCCCAAGCGCGCCTTGTCGATCGTCAGCGGCATCGCCTTGAAATCGATCGGCACCGCGACATTGGTATAGGTGAAACCGCGCGCGCCGTTGCCGACCATCACGAACAGCAGGAACGCCAGGAACGCGCCCGACAGCAAGACCGCGCCCAGCCCGATGAACTTGAAGCGGCGTTCGGCGGCATAGCGGCCCGCGATGCGTTTCTGCATCGCCGCGCCTTTCCAGTCGGTGGGATTGGTGGGCTTATTCATAAGCTTCGCGATACTTCTTCACGATCCGCAGCGCGGCGATGTTGAGCAGCAGGGTGACGACGAACAGCACCAGCCCCAGCGCAAAGGCGGCGAGCGTCTTGGCGCTGTCGAATTCCTGGTCGCCGGTCAGCAGCTTGACGATCTGCGCGGTCACCGTGGTGACGCTGGCAAAGGGGTTCGCGGTCAGGTTCGCCGACAGGCCGGCGGCCATCACCACGATCATCGTCTCGCCGATCGCGCGGCTGACCGCGAGCAGGATGCCGCCCATCACCCCGGGCAGCGCGGCGGGGATCAGCACCTGACGGATCGTCTCGTTCGGGGTCGCGCCCAATGCCAGCGACCCGTCGCGCATCGCCTGCGGCACCGCGTTGATGCTGTCGTCGGCCATCGAGGAGACGAACGGGATGATCATCACCCCCATCACGATGCCGGCCGCGAGCGCGCTTTCGGTCGAGGCGTTGGGAATGCCCAGCAGCACCGCAAATTCGCGCAAAGCCGGCGCGACGGTCAACGCGGCGAAATAGCCGTACACCACCGTCGGCACGCCGGCCAGAATCTCCAAAATCGGCTTGACCCAGCGGCGCACGACCGGCGCGGCATATTGGGTCAGATACACCGCGGTCATCATGCCAATGGGAATGGCGACAATCATCGCGATGATCGCGCCGATCAGCACCGTGCCCCAGAACAAGGGGATGCCGCCGAACGTATCGTCGACCGGCGCGCCGCTGGTCGGCGCCCAGTTGGTGCCGAACAGCAATTCGGCAGGCGACACGAGCTGAAAGAAGCGGATCGATTCGAACAGCAGCGACAGCACGATGCCGAACGTCGTCAAAATCGCGACGAGCGAGGCAAGCAACAGTAGCGCCATGACGATGCGTTCGACCCGCGTCCGCGCCCGGAAATCGGGTTTGATCCGCGTGAAGGCATAGAGCCCGCCCGCCAGCGCCAGCGCCAGCATCGCCGCGATGCCGATCCACGCAAATTGATGCGCCGCGTCGGCATAGGGCTGAACCAGCGGCGCCGCGGCGGGCAGCCGCACGCGCTCCTGCTGCCCCAGCGCGACGCTGCGCGCATCGGACAATATCGCGCCGCGCTCGAAGCCAAAAGCGGGCAGCGACTGCGCCGCTTCGCTCGCCAGCACCTGGTTGGTGATCAGCCCCGGCGACACCGACGACCACACCGCCAGGAACAGCGCGGCGGGGGCGAACAGCCACAGCGCGACGTACCAGCCATGATATTGCGGCCGCGAATGCAGCTTGGTCCCCGCGCGCCCCGCCAGCAGGTTCGACCGCTGCCGACCGGCAATCCAGCCGATCAGCGCGAGGCCGGCGATCAGGAGTAACAGGGCGGCGGCGTTGAAGGTCACGTTTCAGTGATTCCCAGTTTTCCGTTTGCATCGAGCGAAGTCGAGATGCGTGTGGCGCAGCGCTCGCGTGTCTCGACTTCGCTCGACACAAATGGAGGTAGGCGGGTCCAAAAAACCGGCGACCGGCGCGGGCCAAAACCCGCCCCGGTCGCCAGCGGGGGGAAACTTACTTCAGCACCGAACCGTCGAGCGCGGTCATGCCCTTGCCGTTCGCCGCCGCGGTTGCCGCAATGTCCTTCGGCGACACGATCAGGCCCTTGGCGTTCAGATAGCCGCCTTCGCCCGCGCCCTTCAGGAACTCGGCGACATATTCGGCGAGACCCGGGACGACGCCGACATGCGCCTTTTTGATATAGATGAACAGCGGGCGCGAGCCCGGATAGCTGCCATCGGCGATCGCGGCATAGCTGGGCGCGACGCCCTGCACCGGGACGGCCTTGATCTTGTCCTTGTTCGCATCGAGGTACGAAAAGCCGAAGATGCCCAGGCTGGTCGGGTTCTTGTCGAGCTTCGAGATAATGAGGTTATCATTCTCGCCCTGCTCGACATAGAAAGGCGCGCCGCGCAGCGCGGTGCACACCGCCTCATGCTTGTCCTTGTCGCTGTCCTTCAGCGCCTTCATCTCGGGATTCGCGTCGCAGCCGCGGCCCAGGATCAGCTCCTTGAACGCATCGTACGTGCCGCTGGTCGACGGCGGGCCGAACACCGAAATGGCGACCGCGGGCAGCGCCGGGTTCACGTCCTTCCACGTCTTCGCGGTGTTGGGCTTGCCATAGGGGTTGGCGGCCAGCGCCTTGTACACATCTTCTTCCGACAGCTTGAAGCCCGGGCCGCGCGTCGCTTCGCCCAGCGCGATGCCGTCGATGCCGATCTGGACTTCGACAATGTCCTTGACGCCATTGGCGACGCAGGTGTCGAATTCCTTCTTCTTGATCCGGCGCGATGCGTTCGCGATGTCGGGGGTTTCGCCGCCGACGCCCGAACAGAAACGCTCGAACCCGCCACCGGTGCCGGTGCTGTCGATCTTCGGCGTCTTGTTGCCTGTCGCTTCGGCGAATTTTTCACCGACCGCGGTGGCAAAGGGATAGACGGTCGACGATCCGACCGCGCTGATATAATCGCGCGCGCCGCCACCCGACGAAGCCTGATCCTGACAAGCGGAAAGCGCCAGCGCGCACACGGCGGCGCCAACGACGCCAAGGGTGCGGGGCGCGAATTTCTGAGCCATGGAAAATCCTGTTGATGGGGGTCGTTACCGAACCAAGCCACCACCCCCGCGGCGACTCGCTGAGCGCCATTTGGGGGTTTTGTGTGACGTGTTTGTGACAGCGAGTGTCATATATGTGTCATGAAAACGGGAGGCTGAGCTTTGCGTTTGCCCAGCAACGCTAGCCTATTCCGTGAGGCAAGGTAGAAGGATCGAGTCGTAGATTTCAAAGCGAGGCTGTCTGAGTAACTATGGAACAGATTGGTTTTGATTTCGAATACCTCCCTAAGCGAACCGCACGGCACATGTCGGTCGACGAGCTGTACGACGATATGTCGATTCATATCGCGATCGACGTCGAGGAAAGCCAAAAGATTGAACGAAAGTCTGCTAAGATCGCGGCTCGCGATTTAGGCGTGTATTTTTCGATGTGGGCAAACACTCCCCCATTCGGTGGAGTGATAATCGTCGGTGTGGAGAATGACGGCAAGCTCTCAGGCTGCAATTCAGTTTCTGACGAACATCTCAGCGATCTGCACCGCGCGGGAGATGTTTTCTGCCCGGAGGCACGATACACGAGCAAAGACGTCACATTTGTCAACTCGAAAGGTGTAGAAGATACTCTTGTCGTTTTTCGTGTTCTCTACCGTGAAGACAGGGTGGTAGAGACGGTTTCGCACGATGCTTACGCACGCCGGGGGTCTTCAAAACGTCTGCTGAGCGATGCGGAAAAACGCGAACTCGCGATTTCAAAGGGTCAACTGGAAATCGAACGTGAACCCGTGACGCTGAAATACCCAGACGACTTCAGAATACCTCTTATCAACCAGTTTGTAGAAAATGTGCGGCGCGATCGAGACATGGCGCTCACACACACTCCGGAAGAGATTTTGGAGCTTCGGCGCCTTGGCCGAATTAGAGCAAAGGGATTTGAGCCAAATCTCGCTTGCGCACTCTTGTTTGCAAAGGATCCTCAGCTTGTCGTGCCTGGCTGCAAAATACGATTTCTAAGATTTGACGGCACAACTGAAAAGACCGGTAAAGAGCATAACGCAGTTAAAAGCTCTTGGATCGAAGGGCCGGTTCCAGAGCTTATAGTTGAGGCTGAAAAGATTGTTTCGGCTCAGCTTCGTGAATTCATGCGGCTTGGGCCGGACGGAAAATTTATCTCTACTGCCGAATATCCAAAAGATGCCTGGTACGAAGCGATCGTAAATGCTTGCGTTCATCGCTCTTATAATCTGAGCACGATGCACATCGTTGTTAAGATGTTTGATGATCGGCTGGAGGTTGAAAGTCCGGGCGGTTTCCCGCCTCTCGTCACGCCTCAGAATATTTATGACGTTCATGTGCCGCGAAATCCGCACCTGATGGATGCGATGTTCTATCTCAAATTTGTTCTTTGCGAGCACGAGGGAACGAGGCGTATTCGCGATTCCATGGCAGGTCTCGGCCTGCCAGCGCCCGTTTTTACAGAAATAACAGCGACAGCCGCTTATGTGAGAGTTACGTTGCGGAATGACGTGGAGCACCGCGAGCAATTTGTTGATTCAGACGCGTTCATGGTTTTGGGAGAAGCGCTCTCAAGCACATTGACAGCACCTGAAAGGCGGATCGTCAATTATATCGCAGAGCACGGAACTATAAATGCAACAGAAGCTGCACGTCTTACTGGTGTGCGCTGGCACACAGTAAAAAAGGCTTTGCTCAGCCTTGTTGAGCGTAATATTCTTGATCACGTACATAGCGCGACAATTGAACGCGACCGCCACGCATACTTCATTCTCAAGAAGCGTTTTGTTGATCGATTGAGGGGCAAGTAGCCATGATCCTCATCACCGGCCACGTCATTCTGGCCCCCGAGCATCGCGAGCGCATGATCGCGCTCGGCGCCGAGCATAGCGCGCGGTCGCGCGGCGAGGCGGGGTGTCTGGCGCACAACTGCCATATCGATGTCGAAAACCCCGACCGCCTCGTCTTTGTCGAGGAGTGGGCGGATATGGCCGCGGTGCGCGCCCACTTCGCGGTCCCCGCGTCCGCCGTCTTCGTCGCCAAAATGCGCGCCCTCTCGCCGCAGCCGCCGGTGATGCGGATTTTCTCGGGCGAGGATATTACCGCCAAGCTGATGGGGTAAATCCTCCCCTTTCGTCACCCCGGGCTTGACCCGGGGTCCATAACCCCCTTGGTCGTCTGGACCCCGGGTCAAGTCGGCCGAGTCACGTGCCTCGGCCGAGGGTGACGGGGAAGCAAAAAAACCGCTTTCCTACATTATTCCGCTGTGCCAGCCTTCCTCCCGGCTCTTTCAAATCATGGACAAAAGCCGTTGCCGCCGACGTGCAGGCGCGGCCCTGCGACGGATTGTCCCGCGCGAGGCAGGGTGACAGCAAAACAGCGCGTAAGGCTGAACTTTGCTGAACTTTGGCTCATCATGGCGCGCACCGCGCCGCGGCCCGCCGATTTCATGCGCGTCCCGCCCCGCCCGCGTGCTACGATCCGGCTTTACGGGGTGAACGTCGGCGATGGGGCCGGCTCGCTTCCCCCGCGACAGGTTGCCGACAAGGCCGCGCTCCGCGGTCCGGGTCGACCGGGAAGGCATGGCCGCAGGCCGCCGATATGG
Organism: Sphingopyxis sp.; assembly: GCA_016463225.1. GTDB lineage: Bacteria > Pseudomonadota > Alphaproteobacteria > Sphingomonadales > Sphingomonadaceae > Sphingopyxis. The sequence continues at coordinate 10,000 of JAEMRT010000069.1, forward strand.
CGCAGATCAATCTGGGCCGCACCCTCGGGCTGGCCGTGGTGCTCGCGTCCGACGCGCCGCTGCTGCTGCTCGACGAACGGCTGGAGATCGTCGCGGCGAGCGACAGTTTCTGTGCCGCGTTCGGCATCGACCCCGCGACCGTCACCGGCATGCGGCTGTACGACCTTGACCATCATCACTGGGACTTGCCGCGGCTCCACTCCCTGATCGACGCGACCCTGTCGGGGCAGGCAGAGGTCGAGGCGTATGAGATGGAGATCGACACCAGCGCCGGGGCGACGCGCTGCGTCGTCGTGAAGGCGCAGCGGCTGGACTATGGCGACAGCCAGCAGACGCGGATGCTGGTCACCGTCATCGATGTCACCGACGCGCGGGCGAGCGAAAAGCGGCAGAAAAGCCTGGTCCTCGACAATGCCGCGCTGCTCCACGAAATGCAGCACCGCGTCGCCAACAGCCTGCAGATCATCGCCAGCATCCTGATGCAGAGCGCGCGCAAGGTGCAGTCGAAAGAGGCGCGCGGGCATCTGAGCGACGCGCATCAACGCGTGATGTCGATCGCGACCCTGCAACGCCACCTCGCGCATTCGGACGGCGGGCAGGTCGAACTCGAACCCTATCTGGCGCAGCTGTGCGCGAGCATCGGCGCGTCGATGATCTATGACCGCGAGCAGCTGACGCTGACCACCGCGGTCGATCCGGTGTCGGTCGGCGGCGACATCTCGGTCAGCATCGGGCTGGTCGTCACCGAACTGGTGATCAACGCGCTGAAGCACGCGTTTCCCGAGGGACGCCACGGCCATGTCATCGTCGGCTACGCGGCACAGGGCGCCGACTGGACGCTGTCGGTCAGCGACGACGGCGTCGGCATCCCCGAAACCGGCGCGGAAGCGCAAGCCGGGCTCGGCACCCGCATCGTCCAGGCGCTCGCCAAACAGCTCGGCGCCGAAATCACCGTCACCGATACCGCGCCGGGAACGCGCGTGTCACTGGTCCACACCAAAGCCATCGCGCGCGAAGTCGCGGCGAACGACCCGGCGGAGGAAACGGCGGTCTAGGGCAAATCCTCGCCGCCCGCTTGCGGGATGGCGCGGGGGAGGGCATGTGTCTCGACGTGGGGAAGGCGACAGGCCACCCCAATCCCCTTTCCGAAGGAAGGGGCTCAAGCCGGGGGGCCATGTGAGCGGGTTTGAATTCATCTTTTCGCTGTTCGGGCTGATCCTCGGCCTCGCGCTGGCCGAGGGGCTGGGCGGGCTGGCGCGTGCGCTCAAGGCCAGTCACCGCGTCCGCATCGGCTGGCCGACCGCGTTGCTCGGGCTGTTCGTGTCGTGCGACGTCGTCACTTTCTGGATGTACGGCTGGGCGGTGCGCGACGAACTGCCGCTGAACTGGCCGGTGCTGTTCGGCGGCTTTGTCGTCACCGCGCTCTATTATGTCGCGGCGTCGCTGGTATTCCCCGACGATCCCGAGGGATGGAGCGACCTGACCGCCCATTTCGACAAGCATTACCGCAAGGTGCTCGGCGGGATATTCCTGTGCAACATCATCCTGATCGCCGTCGTCGCGTGGTTCACCGGCTTGCCAAAGGCGGGAGACCTGCGGGTGATCGTGCTGAGCTGGTCCTTCTTCCCCGTCGCGCTGCTGGCGATCACAGTGAAGGACCGCCGCGTGGTGATCGCGTGCCTCGTCTGGCTGATCGCGCTCTACCCGCTGTCGGCGGTGTGGCATTAGGCCAGACGGGTCGCCCCAAACCCGTTCGTGTCGAGCGAAGTCGATACACGCCGAGTTCGCGCTCGACTTCCACTGTCTCGACTTCGCTCGACACGAACGGCAACGAAGGGGTGGCGTTCCGACGACAAGGAGGCCGACGCCCTATTTCAACATCGGCGCCAGATACTGCCCGGTGAAGCTCCGCGGGTTCTTCGCGACCTGCTCGGGCGTGCCGCTCGCGACGATTTCGCCGCCCTTGACCCCGCCCTCGGGGCCAAGGTCGAGGATGTAATCGGCGGTTTTGATGACATCCAGATTATGCTCGATCACGATCACGCTGTTGCCCTGTTCGACCAGCGCCTGCAGCACTTCGAGCAGTTTGCGGACATCCTCGAAATGCAGCCCGGTGGTCGGCTCGTCGAGGATGTAGAGCGTCTGTCCCGTCGAGCGCCGCGACAATTCCTTGGCCAGCTTCACCCGTTGCGCCTCGCCCCCCGACAGCGTCGTCGCCTGCTGCCCGACCTTGATATAGCCAAGGCCGACGCGCACCAGCATCGCCATCTTCTCGCGGATCGACGGCACCGCCTTGAAGAATTCGGTCGCATCCTCAACCGTCATGTCGAGCACGTCGGCGATGCTGTGACCCTTGAACTTCACCTCCAGCGTTTCGCGATTGTAGCGTTTGCCGTGGCACGTCTCGCACGTCACATAGACGTCGGGCAGGAAGTGCATCTCGATCTTTATCAGCCCGTCGCCGGTGCAGGTTTCGCAGCGCCCGCCCTTGACGTTGAAGCTGAACCGCCCCGGCTTGTACCCGCGCGCCTGGCTTTCGGGCAGCCCCGCGAACCAGTCGCGGATGATCGTGAAGGCGCCGGTGTAGGTCGCGGGGTTGCTGCGCGGGGTGCGGCCGATCGGCGACTGGTCGATGTCGATGACCTTGTCGCAATGCTCCAGGCCTTTCAGGCTGTCGTGCGGCCCCGCGATCATCCGCGCGCCGTTGAGCACTCGCGCCGCGCTGGCATAAAGCGTGTCGATGATCAGGCTCGACTTGCCGCTGCCCGACAGGCCGGTGACGCAGGTGAAGGTGCCGAGCGGAATCTTCGCGGTGACATTGTTCAGGTTGTTGGCGCGCGCACCCTTCAGCACCAGGTCGAAACCATTGCCCTTGCGACGGTGCTTGGGGATTTCGATGCGCTTGGTGCCGTTGAGATAGGCCGCGGTGAGGCTCTTATCGCTCTTGAGCACTTCCTCCAGCGTCCCCTCGGCAACAATCTCGCCGCCGTGCAGCCCGGCGCCCGGCCCCATGTCGACGACATAATCGGCGTGGCGGATCGCATCCTCGTCATGCTCGACGACGATGACGGTGTTGCCGAGGTCGCGGAGGCGCTTGAGCGTCGCGAGCAGCCGGTCGTTGTCGCGCTGGTGGAGGCCGATGCTCGGTTCGTCGAGGACGTAGAGCACGCCGGAAAGGCCCGAACCGATCTGCGAGGCGAGGCGGATGCGCTGGCTCTCGCCGCCGCTGAGCGTCCCGCTGGTGCGGTTGAGGTTGAGGTAATCGAGCCCGACATTGTTGAGGAAGCCAAGCCGCTCGTTGATCTCTTTCAGGATCGCCTTGGCGATCTGCCGCTGCGTGTCGTTCAGCTTGTCCTCGAGCGTCCCGAACCACGCGAGCGCATCGGCGACCGAGCGCTGCGCGGACATGCTGATGTCCTCGCCCGCGATCTTCACCGCGAGCGGTTCGGGGCGCAGCCGCGCGCCGTGGCACGTCTCGCACGGCTGCGGCGTCTGATATTTACTCAGCTCCTCGCGCATCCACGCGCTTTCGGTCTGGAGCAGGCGGCGGTTGAGATTGCCGATCACACCCTCGAATGCCTTGTGCGTCGTATAGCTGCGGCGGCCGTCCTTGAAGGTCAGCTCGACGGGCTTGCCGCCGCTGCCATAGAGGATGATCAGCTGCACCTCGCCGGGCAGATCCTGCCACGGCGTCGTCAGCTCGAAACCATAGGCTTTGCCGAGGCTTTCGAGCACCTGCATATAATAAGGCGAGGGCGGGTTCGATTTTGCCCACGGCACCACCGCGCCTTTTTTCAGGCTGAGTGCATGGTTCGGGACGACGAGGTCGGGGTCGAACTCCTGCCGCTCGCCAAGGCCGTCGCATGCGGGGCAGGCGCCTTGCGGCGCGTTGAAGCTGAACAGCCGCGGTTCGATCTCGGAAATCGTAAAGCCCGAGACAGGGCAGGCGAATTTCTCCGAGAAGATCAGGCGATTCGCGGGGATGCCCGCGCCCTTCATCGCGCCGCCACTATCCTCTTCTTCGCGCCCCGGGACCGGACCATCGGCCAGATCGACATAGGCTAGCCCCTCGGCGAGCTTCAGCGCAGTCTCGAAACTGTCGGCGAGCCGCGTGCCAAGCCCATCGCGCACCGCGATGCGATCGACGACGACTTCGATGTCATGCTTGTACTTCTTGTCGAGCGCCGGCGCCTCGCCGATCTCGTAAAATTCACCGTCGATGCGGACGCGCGTAAAGCCGTCCTTCTGCCACTGCGCGAGTTCCTTCTTATACTCGCCCTTGCGCCCGCGCACGACGGGCGCGAGCAGATAAGCGCGGGTGCCTTCGGGCAATTGCATCACGCGGTCGACCATCACGCTGACGGTCTGCGCGCTGATCGGCTCTCCGGTGGCAGGCGAATAAGGGATGCCGACGCGCGCCCAGAGCAGGCGCATATAATCGTAGATTTCGGTGACCGTTGCGACGGTCGAGCGCGGATTGCGCGACGTCGTCTTCTGCTCGATGCTGATCGCTGGCGACAGCCCGTCGATATGTTCGACATCGGGCTTTTGCATCATTTCGAGGAACTGGCGCGCGTATGCGGACAGCGACTCCACATATCGCCGCTGCCCCTCGGCATAGATGGTGTCGAACGCGAGCGACGACTTGCCGCTGCCTGACAGGCCGGTGATGACGACCAGCGCATCGCGCGGCAGATCGACGTTCACGCCCTTGAGATTATGCTCGCGCGCGCCGCGCACGGAAATGTGGGTGAGACTCATGGGAGGGGTATGTTCCAGATTTGTTCTTGTGGCGCAAGGGGGCGTTTCAGCCCAGCATTGGCCCATAGATAGGGCGCGTGGACGCCCCTCGCAATGCACCGGCTTTCCACCAACATCCCAAAGGTTTCGACCAAGCGTCGTATCGCTTGCTTGACCGCTTGGCGTCACGGGCGGACAAGTCGAGTATGGCTCCGTCCCTTTGGGGCGTTGCGGGGAACATCAGGGAGACTGGGGAATGACGAAATTATTTGGCGGGGCTGCGACCCTTGCGATCGCTGCCGTACTGATTGGCGTACCGGCGCTGGCAAGGGAAGGGGCAGCAGCTACTTCGCTGACGTCCGCCGCTGATGAGGCGGCAGCGGGCGCTGAGACGGAATCGCTGAAGGCGCTCACCTTTGGCAAGTGGGGCGTCGATCTGGGTGCGCGCGATCCGTCGGTGAAGCCGGGCGATGATTTCGACAAATATGCCAATGGTGGCTGGTTCGCCCGCACCGAGATTCCGTCGGATCAGGGATCGGCGGGGGTCGGGTACGACGTGTACAACCTGACCCAGCGTCAGTTGCGCGCGGTCGTTGCAGGCGCCCCGGCGACGAGCCAGGTTGGCGGGCTTTATCAGAGCTTCATGGACGAAACGCGGGTCGAGACGCTGGGATCCAAGCCGCTGACGGCCGATATTGCCGCGGTCGCCGCGATCAAGGACAAGGCGGAGATGGCGCGCTTCATGGGCGGCACGCAGGGGACGTTTGGAGCGACGATCGTCAGCGGCGGACCTTATGCTGATACCGCGGACCCGACGGTCAATGTCCTGTGGCTCGGCCAGGCCGGTCTGGGGCTGCCGGAGCGCGACTATTATCTGACCGACGGGTTCAAGCCGCAGCGCGAGGCCTATCGGGCCTATATCGCGCGGACGATGAAGATGCTCGGCAACGGCGACCCTGAAAAGGCGGCCGCCGCCGTGCTTGCGTTCGAGACCGAGATCGCCAAGGTCAGCTGGGCGGTCGCCGATCGCCGCGACATCGGCAAGATCAACAACCCGATGTCGTCGGACGAGCTGGCGGCCTATGCACCAGGACTCGACTGGGCGGCATGGTTTGCCGGTGCTGGCATCGCCCCCCAGAAGCGGATCATCGTCAACGAAAAGACCGCGATACGCGACATTGCGGCGCTCTACGCGAAAACGCCGCTCGACACGATCAAGCTGTGGCAGCAATTCCACGTCTCCGACAATGCGGCGCCCTATCTGTCGAAGGCGTTCGTCGACAGCCGCTTCGAATATTCGAAAGCGTTGAGCGGCGTGTCCGAACTGCGTCCGCGCTGGAAGCGCGGGCTGACGCTGGTCGACGGCAGTTTGGGCGAGCTGGTCGGTGAAACCTATTCGGCGCAATATTTTCCGGCGAGTGCGAAGGCAAAGATGGAGGTTCTGGTCGCCAACCTCAAGCTGGCAATGGGCGACCGCATCCGCGCCAATAGCTGGATGGCGCCTGCGACCAAGGACGCAGCGCTGGCGAAGCTCGCGAAGATGGATGTCATGGTCGGTTATCCCGACAAATGGCGCGACTATGCGGCGCTCGCAATCGATCCCACCGACCTTTATGGCAATGTGAAACGCAGCTCTGCGTTCGAATATGCCTATGCGCTGGGCGATCTGAACAAGCCCGTCGATCGCAAGAAATGGGCGATGAACCCGCAGGAAGTGAACGCCTATAATGGCGGGCTGGAAAACAAGATCGTGTTTCCGGCGGGCATTTTGCAGGCGCCCTATTTCAGCGAAAGCGTCGACGATGCCGTCAACTATGGCGCGATCGGTGCGGTCATCGGCCACGAGATCATTCATGGTTTCGACGATCAGGGGCGCAAGATCGACGCCGATGGCGCGGTGCGCGATTGGTGGACTCCCGAGGATGCGGCAAAGTTCGACGCCGCGGCAAAAGCCTTTGGGGCGCAATATGCGACCTACGAAGCCGCACCCGGCGCGTTCATCAATCCCGACCTGACGATGGGCGAGAATATCGCCGATCTGGCCGGGCTGGAGGTCGCTTACGACGCCTATCATCGGTCGCTCGGCGGCAAACCTGCACCGGTGATCGACGGATTGACCGGCGACCAGCGGTTCTTCCTGGCCTTTGCGCAGGCGTGGCGCGACAAAGCGCGCGATGACGCGGTCAAGCAGCAGGTGGCGAGCGATCCGCACAGCCCGGCGCGCTGGCGCATCATCGGGCCGGTGCGCAACGTCGATGCCTGGTACAAGGCGTTCGGCGTTCAGGCGGGCGCGAAATATTACCTGAAACCCGAGGAGCGCACGCGGATCTGGTAGTCCTGAGACCCCTTTCTCAGGACTGGGCGGGGGCGGTTTCGTGCCGTCCCCGTACCGCCATGACGATCAGCGACAGCGCCGCGCCGATGATCACGAACAGCGCGGGAAAGCCGCCGAGCACCGACATCATGCGGATGCCGTCGATGCCGCCGCTCGCCACCAACACCAGCGCGACAAGTCCTACGGTGATGCCCCACACCGCTTGCACCCCGAGCGGCGCTTCAGGGGCGTCGGGGGTGATGCCGCTGGTCGAGAGCGCGCTCATCGCCGAGACATTGGCGTCAGCTCCGGCGACATACGACAGAAAGATCGCGAACAGGACCAGCGCTGCCACGCCGGGGCCGCCGCCCAAGGCACTGAACAGGCGGAACAGCACCGGATCTGGCCCCTTTGCGGTCAGGAGCGCATAGAGGCTGGCGCCGCTTTGCTGGTCGAGCGCGATCGTCGCACCGGCAATCGCGGTCATCCACACCGCGCCGAACAAGGACGGTAGGATCAGATTATAGAGGATGAAGGCGCGAACGCTGTAGCCGACGGCGAGACGGGCAAGGAACAGCGCGGTCACCGGCGCCCAGGCGAACCAGTTGGCCCAGTTGAAAATCGTCCATTGGCGGTGCCAGTCGGTATCAACGTCAAGGCCGAGGTTGCGGGGGATGAAGGTTTGGAAGTAGTCGAAGGTGCCGCGTAGCGTGAGGTCGAACATTTGCGCGGTGGGGCCGGCGATCAGCACGAACGCGATAATTGCGAAGAAAATCCAGGTGTTTAGCACCGAGAGGCCGGCGATTCCCTTTTGCAGACCGGTCGCCGCGGAGATCAGGAAGCTGCCAACGATCGCCGCGGCGATCGCCCAGCGTAGCGGGGTGCCACCGGCAAAGCCGCCGATCCCCTCGATCCCGCCCGCCAGCGCGAGGATGCCGGCGCCCATCGATGCTGCCATGCCGGCGACGAGCGCATAGAGACAGATGATGTCGATGCCGGTGCCCATGGGGCCATGCGCGCGCTGGCCCAACAGGGGAACGAAGAGCGAAGACAGGCTGAATGGTTCGCGGCGGTTGTAATAGACGAGCGCGAAAGCGAGCCCGGCGACGGTGTAGATGGCGTAGGGCGTCAGCGTCCAGTGCAGGAACATCGTCGACATCGCGAAGGTCGCGGCGGCGTCGCTGCCAGGTTTCAGCCCAAGCATCGCGGGCGGATCGTTGAGGTGAAACAGCGGTTCGGCGGCGCCCCAGAACAGGATGCCGGTGGCGATCGTGGTGCAGAGCGTGACCGCGAACCAGCGCCAGCGGGTGAGGATAGGTTTTGCTCCGGCCCCGCCGATGATCTGCCCACCCAGCGGCGATACGGCAATGCCCGCGAGCAGCGCCAGAAAAGCGAGCCCGGACCAGGCGAACAGCGGCGAGAAGTGGCGGAGGATCCAGTCGTTGATCGCGGTTTCGGCCGCAAGGACGGCGACCCCCTGCCACAGGCTGAGGATCACCGCCGCGAGCAAGACCGCGAGCGGGGTGAAAAAGACCGGGCGATTGAGCGGGTGTTTCGGCGATGCTGGCAAATCGACGTCCGATCGGACAAGGTGCGGCGGGCGAGCATGACCGTTGCCCTTGCCGAGGTCAATTCGCCAGCGGGAACGCCCGTTGCGGCCATGCGTTGGACGGCCAAAGCTTTGGATTTCAGGAGAGACTTCGATGAACAGAATGATTTTGGCGGCCGCCACCGCGTTGGCGCTGGTCGGCAACGGACAGGCGGCGGCGTTTCAGGCCCCAGCCGCGGCTCCGACCGAAGCACCCGTTGCCCAAAAGAAGCTGCCCGACGGCACGACGCCGGAGGAACGGTCGAACACCGCGCGGCTGAACGCCGAACAGGCGTCGCGTGCGAAGGCCGAAACGACGACCTATGAGCAGGAGGTGTCCGCAGCGGCCCAGCAGGTTGCGCATGACCAGACCGAGTTCGCCGAAGAAACCGCGGTCTATGAAGCGGAAAAGGCGCGCGTTGCCGCGATGTCGGCCGAGGAACGGATGAAGTGGGAGGCCGATGTCGCGGCGTGCAAGGCGGGTGACACCACGCGCTGCGCCAAGCCGGTCGCGCCGCAGCCGCGCTAATCGGTCAATAGTCGGTCGGCAGCTCCAATGCTTCCGCAACTGGCGGGTTTGCGCCCGCCGCACCGGCTGGCATAACCTGCGCGTCCGGTATCCGTCCGCTCGCCTCGCGCGGCGGCGGGTCGGGAAAGCGGCCGCCGTAGCGGTAACCGTCATCGGGTTCGCCGGGTGCTGGCGGATCGAGGGCCACCGTCCCCAAATCACGAAATTCATTGCTCATCCGGCTTTCGCGGTCGGCGCGCAGCCGTGCGGCGACGCCGTAACTGTCGCGGCAATCGAGGCATGGCGCGGTGCCGCCGGCGGGTGGAGCCGCCGCGTCAGGATTGGCGCTGAGGTGTGAATAGGTCGCGGGTTCGCCCATTCCGCTGCCCAATCGCGTTCCGGCCGCCATCTCGCCGAGAAGCATCCCGCCGGTGACCCCCGCGAGCGCCAGCGCGGACCAGCGGAACAGTCGCATGCCGCTATGCCGACTCGCGGCGAAAGATAATTTCCTCGCCATGCGCTGATTTGGCCATGAGCGCGCGTCGAATGCAAGCCTGACGCCATGAAATTGCCCGACAGCTGACCGTTCGTCGATGGGTGAACGGCTTTCGTCCGGTAATCGAGCCGCCGTTCGCGCCGATCGATCCAAACGCGATTCTGATGACGTCTAGGGGGTATCACCGTCTTGCGGGATGCGGGGGCCCTGGTCTCCCCGGTCCAGAGCCCTCGTGTCCCGCATCATCCCCCAAGAGAGGACTCCCCCATGGCGAAACTTTCCCTGATCCTGCTGAGCGCGCCGATCGCGTGTATCGGCCTGAGCGTCCCGGCCGCGGCCGAAGACGACGGCGCGCGGCGCACCGTAGTCGTGCGCTATAACGACCTGAACCTGGCGAGCGTCGAAGGGCGCGAGCGGCTCAATTCACGTGTTAAAGTGGCGGTACGCACGGTGTGCAACAGCCGCCCGAACTATCGGCCGACGCTGGACGAGCGCGCGCAGGCCCAGAGTTGCGAGAAGGCAACGATGGCCGATGCCAACGTCAAGCTGGCGGGTCTGCTGAACGGTGATGGCACCCGGCTGGCGGATCGGGGCCAGACGATCCTTGTTTCCGCCCCCTGACCCGGCGCCGATCAGCTGGCCAACAAAGGCGGTCATGCCCCGGCATGGCCGCCTTTGTTTAGGCGTGCATGATCGCCTTGACGTCGTGGAGATAGGTGCGACCAACGCGGTGAACGCCGCCGTCGCCCAGATCGACGCTCCATGCGCCGTCGCCATGATGTTTCAGCCCGACGATGCCGTCGCGGCGGACCATTTTCGAGCGGTGAATCCGCATGAACTGATCGGGGTTCATCCGCGCTTCCAGCGATTTGATCGTTTGATGGATCAGCCAGCTGCGCGCACCGACGTGGAGCCGCATATAGTCGCGTTCGGCCTCGATCAGATCGACCTGACCGGCGTCGATGCGCAGCATTTCGCCGCGGTTCTGGACCCAGAATTCGTTGATCCATTTGCTTTTCTGGCTCGGCGCCCGTTCGGTCGCGCGCCATTCGCGCACCCGCGCCAGCGCCCGGGCAAGGCGATCGGGCGATACCGGTTTGAGCAGATAGTCGACCGCCGCAACATCGAACGCCGCAACTGCATATTGGTCGAAGGCGGTGACAAAGATCACCGCGGGGGGATTGTCGAGCCGCTCGATCGCGGCGGCGACCTCGAGCCCGTTGAGATCGGGCATTGCGATGTCGCATAGGACGAGATCGGGCGCGAGCGCATCGACCATGCGGAGCGCCGAGGCGCCGTCGCTGGCTGTGCCGACCAGCGATACGCCGTCCTGCTGCCCGGTCAATATCTGCAGGCGCTCGATCGCGAGGGGTTCGTCATCAACGATCAGGGTGCGCAGCGTCTGGATCATCAGCGCGCCTCCCGCGACAGCGGCAGCCACAGCGACACGACGAAGCCGCCATCGTCCGACGGTCCCCATTCGCATCCGGCGGTCGGGCCGTAGCGCGTAAGGAGCCGTTCGCGAACATTGCCGAGGCCGAGACCAGTCCCCGACGCCGGCTTGGGCGCCTTGGCGTCGATATCATTGTCGATGCGCAGCACCAGCAGCCCATATTCGGCGCTGGCGTGCAGGCGGATCGCAATCTTCCCCTTGGTCGGCGCAACGCCGTATTTGATCGCATTTTCGATGATCGGTTGCAGGATCAACACCGGGACGCAGGCGTTTTTCAGCTCGTCGGGCATCGTCACCTCGACCTGCAAGCGGTCGGGAAAGCGCGTTTGTTCGATGTCGAGATACAGGCGCTGGAGCGCGATTTCCTCGTCGAGGCTGACGAGCTGTTCGGGATCGATCGCGAGGCTGGAGCGCAGGAAGGACGACAGGTTCATGATCATCGTCTCTGCCTCGCTTTTCGACCCGCGCATCACGAGCGCCGACAGCGAATTGAGCGTGTTGAACAGGAAGTGCGGATTGACCTGATAATGCAGCGCGCGCAGCTGCGCATTCTTGGCCTCGAGCCGGAAATGATTGGCACGCCGCTCGACCGCCTGCATCTCGCTGGCATAACCAAAAGCGACGTAGAGCGCCGCCCATACCGCGAAGAAGAAATACCAGCGGATCGAGCTGTCGAGGATCAGCACCGTTTCCCACGCGCCAGGGAATTTTGCCTGCATTTCTTCGATGATTTTTGCGGCATCGGACACCGGGAACCAGTAATAAAAGACGAGCAGATTGACCGAGGCATAGACGATGACGAGCGGCACCGCCGCACCCAGCGCCGCGGCAAGGCGGGCGCCAAAGCTTTGCGGCTGGGCGCGCTGGAGCAGCTGGTAGAGCACGAAGGTGCACAGGATGCCTGCGACAACGACGATACCGCGCCGTCCGGCTGACGACCATTGTTCGGCAACCCCGGTGAGCAGGCCGAGTCCGGTGGTGATCAGGAAATAGAGCAGCCACATCGCGATGATCGAGCCGATCGCGACGCGCGGGTTGACGCGGGCGTCGGAGGCGCGCCAGTCGGGCGCCGCCGCCAGCATTTTTGCGCGTTGGTCACGCAGCGCGTCTTTGCGAAGGGTCATGTTCATTGCGCCTGCTTTAGCGTCAAAACTGGCGTCAAGGCTAGCAGACACCGGGCCGCCAGTCGAAGGTGCGCGCGCTTTGGTCGAAAGCTGCGCCGTCAGCTTACGCCCGGTTGCGGGAGTGCGCGGCGCCAATTGCCACGCTGATACACCGCCCATGCCATTGCCAGCGAGGCGAGCGACGAGAGCGGGAAGCTCCACCAGATCGCGTCGGCGCCGAGCGCCGGGTAAGCGAAATAATAGATGCCGAAGCGGATCGGGAACATCGACAGCGCCAGGATGATCAGCGGGGGCACGACCGAGCCGTTGGCGCGCAAGGTGCCGATGATGACGATGGTCGTACCAAAGGGCAGGAAGGTCCAGGTCGCGATATACTGGATATGGCGCGACACCTCGATCGCTTCGCTGCCGCTGCCGAGGAACAGCGCGAGCGCGGCGCGATCGAACAGCAGGAGCAGCGCGATCAGGACGCCCGTCATCGCGAGGTTGATCGTGATGCCGCTGTTGGTAATCGTCGACACGCGGTCCCAGCGCTGCGCCCCGATATTCTGCGCCGCCATCGCGCTGACCGCGGCGCCGACCGCGAGCGCGGGCATCTGGATATAATTCCACAGTTGCAGCGTCGCGCCATAGGCGGCGGCGGTCACCAGCCCCTCACGATTGACCAGCCCGACCATCACGAGCCCGGCGCCCGAAATCACCAGCATCTGCGCGCCCATCGGCAGACCGCGGGCGATGATGAAGCGCAGCTCGCGCCAGCTGGGCGCCAGATAGGCGAGTTCGCGGCCGCGCAGGCGGAGCGGGTGATCCCTGGCGTAGAACCAGATGACCATGCCGATCAGGCTGATCGTTCCCGCAATCGCGGTCGCCAGCGCGCTGCCCGCGATGCCGAGGCGCGGAACAGGGCCGAGCCCGAGGATCAGCACCGGGTTGAGGATGATGTCGATGACAACGGTCAGTGCCATGAAACGCAGCGGGGTGACCGCGTCCCCGGCGCCGCGCGACGCCATCATCAGCGTGACCGAAATCATGCTGGCGGGGATCGCGACAAAGGTGACGCGCAGATAATCATGCGCCAGCGCAAAGGCCTCGGGCGGGGTTTCGAGCAGGCGCAGGATCGCGTCGGAGGCGAACCAGCCGACGACCGCGATGACGACCGCGAACAGCGCCGCGAGCCCGATCGCACCCCCCGCCGCGCGG
>JAEMRT010000021.1:0-58851 GCA_016463225.1 Sphingopyxis sp.
GCGATTTAATGCATGTGTTGCGACGAACAGTTGAACCCACCACCCCAAAGCAGCCTTTCCTTCGCACCCGCACGATCGTGTCCGCCACGACGTTTACGCTTTCGACTGAACGCCAGCCAGCCTATAGCGCGCCATGCTCCTTTCAGACCGTGTCCTGTTCCTCGATGGCGAGGCCCTTGTTATCGACAAGCCCGCTGGCCTGCCCGTCGACGCCCCGCGCGACGGCAGCATCAGCCTTGAGAATCATCTCGACCTGCTCAAGTTCGGCTTCAAGCGCTGGCCGCTTGCGGTCCACCGGCTCGACCGCGACACCTCGGGCTGTCTGCTGCTGGCGCGCAATCCCAAGGCGCATGGCCGTTTCACGCGCGCGTTCGAGGACCGCGAGGTTGACAAACAATATCTGGCGATCGTCGATGGCGTGCCCGACGCCGACAGCGGCACGATCAACCTGCCGCTGAGCAAGGTGTCGACCGCCGAGGATGGCTGGCGGATGGTCGGCGACCCGAAAGGCAAGCCGTCGATTTCGCATTGGGAAAAGCTGGCCGTGGTCGATGGTCGCAGCCTGCTGCGCTTTCGCCCCGAAACCGGCCGCACCCACCAGATCCGCGTTCACGCGCTCGAAGGGCTGGGCTTCGCGCTGGTCGGCGATCCGGTTTACGGGCGCGGCGGGACCAGGACGCGCACCCTGCTCCACGCCGAACGACTGGTGGTAAAACGTGACGTCAAGCCGTCAGTAATCGCCGAGGCGCCCTTCCCCGACGCCTTCATCGCATTGGGCTTTGCCGCGCCGGAGGGAGCGGAACCGACGCGTGGCTGAGATCCCCGAAAGCGCGATTTCGGAGAAGTTTCTCGCCGGCACCGGGCCGGGCGGGCAGAATGTCAACAAGGTCGCGACCGCGTGCCAGCTGCGCGTCAATGTCTATGCGCTGGGGCTTACCCCCGATGCGTTCAACCGATTGAAAACGCTGGCGGGTAGCCGGATGACCACCGATGGCGAACTGATCATCCTGGCGCGCCGCTATCGCACCCAGGAGGGCAATCGCGCCGATGCCCGCGAGCGCCTATCGGCGCTGATCGACGCCGCGCTGGTGCGCCCCGAACGCCGGATCAAGACCAGGCCGAGCAAGGCCGCCAAAGCTCGCCGTGTCGACAGCAAGAAAGCGCGCAGCAGCGTCAAGGCCGGACGCGGACGGGTGCGCGGAACCGACTGAAACGCCTGCGATGACAAGCCTTTACCGTCTCGACGCCCCCGCCGCCGCGATCGCTGCGGCGCTCGCGGCCGAGGCGGGGGGCGACCCATGGACCGGCGATTATGTCGCCCCCGGGCGGCCCGCACCGGTGATCGTAAGCGACGGCCGCGGCGGCGCGCGCCGCTTTCTGCGCCCGAAACTGTGGGGCGTGCCGCCACCGCCGCGCGGCGACCGGCCGGTGACCCACGTCCGCAACCTGTCGAGCCCGTTCTGGATCGGCACGCTGCGCCACGCCGAACTGCGCTGCCTGATCCCCGTCACCGCCTTTTCCGAGTGGTCAGGGCCCGAGGGCGCGCGCCGCCAGCACTGGTTTTCGGTGCCGTCGCAGCCGATTTTCGCCTTTGCCGGTATCCACCGTCAGGGCGAGGATTGGCCCTGTTTTGCGATGCTTGCCACCGAGCCCAACCGGCTGCTCGGCCGGTATCAGCCGCATGCGATGCCGGTGATCCTGCACCCCGACCAGCATGCGACCTGGCTGAGCGGTGAATGGCGCGACGCGGTGGCGCTCGCGGCGCCCTTTCCCGGGCATTTGATGACCGTGAGCGACACCCCGCCTGTGTAGCGCAAATTCACCATGTCCCTTCACTTCGAGGTAACCACCGACGCGCTAAAAGCGCGGCAATTGAAGACATAAAGCTGGGACCAAAGCAGTGTTGGAAAATCGCATCATCGAGGCCAGACGACCCGCCATCACCGGTCGCCGCGCCGAACGCGCTCCGGTGCAGGCGCGGGCGCGCTATCGCGAGGCGGGGCTGAATCCCTTCGACGTCGAATTGTTCGACCTGTCGTCGACAGGCTTTCGCATGGTGACCTTTTTCCGTCCGCAGATCGGCAAGCATATCTGGGTGAGCCTGCCCGGGCTGCAACCGCTCGAAGCCATCGTCCGCCGCGCCGACGGCAACAGCTATGGGTGCGAGTTCGTCGATCCGCTTCACCCGTCGGTGGCGAAGCATCTGCAGGTGAAGCTGCGCCAGAACTGACAAAACCCTCCCTGTCGCGCAGCGATGGAGAGGGCTTTGACCTCAGCCCCCCGCCGTCTCCGACTTCTTCAAAATATGCTTCCACTCATCGGGCTGCACCCGCCCGACCGACAGCCGCGACTGGCGGATCAGGTCCATGTCGGCGAGTTTCGGATCGGCCTTGATCGCCGCCAGCGTCACCGGATGCGCCAGCGGCCGCACCGGCGCAACGCGCACCACGACCCACGGCGAGCCCTCATCGGCGGTCGGATCGGGAAAGGCGGTTTCGGTCACCGTCATGATCCCCACGCATTCCTTGCCGATATTGCTGTGGTAAAACAGCGCCTCGTCGCCCACCTGCATCGCTTTCAGGTTGAGCTTTGCGGTGTGGTTGCGCACCCCGTCCCAGATGCCGGTGCCTTCGCGCACGAGCTGCCCCCACGGATAAGCGTCGGGTTCGGATTTCATCAGCCAATATGATTTTGCCATGCCGCCCTCTTACCGTCTGTGTCCGGTTTGAAAAGAGCGAGCCTCTTTCCCTGCCTCGCCCACGGCTCTACATGCGGGAACAGAGTCGCGGCGGCGTAGGCCCCGCCCCAGAATGGATGATGATATGACCGCCGTTGTTCCGACCATTTCGATGTCGCTTCCCGCCGACCAGTTTGCCAGGGACTTTGGCGCTTCGTTCGAACGCTTCGGCTTTGCGATGATCACCGATCATCGCATCGACCCGGCGCTGATTGACGACGCGTGGGGCAAGGCCAAAGCCTTCTTTGCGCTGCCCGACGATCAGAAGCGCGCCTATCACATTCCCGGCGGCGGCGGCGCGCGCGGCTACACCCCGTTCGGGACCGAGATCGCCAAGGGCGCGAAGGAAGTCGATCTCAAGGAATTCTGGCATGTCGGGCGCGACCTGCCCGCGGGGCACCGCCTCGCCGCGCAGCAGCCGAACAATGTCTGGCCCGCCGAGGTCGACGGCTTCCGCGCCGTCTATGACAAATTGTTCGCCGAATTCGACCGCGTCGGCAGCCAGCTTCTATCGGGCATCGCGCGCTATCTCGGCCTCGCCCCCGATTTCTTCGACGACACAGTGCTCGACGGCAACAGCGTGATGCGCCTGCTCCACTATCCGCCGGTTGCGGCCCCCGCCAAGGGTATCCGCGCCGAGGCGCATGAGGATATCAACACGATCACGCTCCTATTGGGCGCCGAAGAAGCCGGCCTCGAAATCCTCGACAAGGACGGCAGCTGGCTCCCGGTCAGCCCGCCACCTGGCGCGATGGCGGTCAATGTCGGCGACATGCTGCAGCGGCTCACCAACAACAAGCTCCCCTCGACCACCCACCGCGTCCGCAACCCCGACGCGGGCCGCGCGAGCGTCGCGCGTTACTCGATGCCGTTTTTCCTGCACTTCCGCTCGGACTATCCGATCGAGACGCTGGCAAGCTGTATCGATGATGCGCACCCGGACCTGTATCCGACGCCGATTACGGCGGACGAGTATTTGCAGGAACGGCTACGCGAGATCGGGTTGAAGCAGTAAGAGGGGCTCGCCAACCCTCGCCAGCGACGGACATCACCCGCAGACGGCCGATGCGTGCACTTACCGAAGCGTGGCGCGAGACAGATCCCAAATCGCTGCGATGGCAAGGCCAGCGGCCGCGACCAATGCCAGCAACGGCATCGACGACGCCTGGGTTTCCCGAAGCACGCGCAGCGGCAGGACCCAAAGGAACCAGTCTGCCTTGCCGGTATTCGTGATCGCGACGGCAAGCGCAACCATGGTGCCCGTGATGCCAAAAGCCAACGGAACCACGAAGTTTGAAAACCGCATCGCAACCCACATCTGAAGCACAATGAACGGCGCTGATGCGGCCATGATCATGGGTGTTTTATCGAACAGTTTTGCCCAGGGAATGGCGTCGGAAGGAATGTTGCCACTGACGGCAATTCCGCTCGTCGCACCAATAGCCGTCAAGATCAGCATCAGGAGCATCATTCCGATCGCGCCCGATATGCCGACGAACATTTTGGCCATGAAGATCGACGCTTTGTGAACCGGAAGCGCGAACATGCTTTCCCAGCCATTGGCGCGATATTCGATCTGACCCAGCAGCGTTGCAAAGGCCGTTACCGCCATTGGCATCAGGAACATCACCCAGATCGGGAGAGCGAACTGAAAATAGACTGTCTGCCAGGGCATCGGGCGATTCGACAAAGAAATTGCGAGCAGGAGCATGATCGCCGGAAGCGACGGCGCAAGCGCAGCGAGCAGGATCGCCAACGACCGGCTCAGCTTGCGATACTCGACTGCCACCTGCGTGATCATATTGCACCTTCTGCAGCATGATCGCTGCGCGCCGCCAAGCCGTGATAAAGATCCTCCAGACTTCTCGGGCGTGCAAAAATCATGCTGACGTCGAAATCGGCCTCGACGAGCAACCGATTGATCCGCGCTCTTTGGTCGGCACCCCGGCCCGCCTCACCGCCCGCAACGACAAGCCGTTCCGCCGTCATGGCGGCGCGAATACCGTGACGATCGAGCAGCGCCGCGGCACCGGGCGCATCGCTCGTCTCGATGACAAGATCGCTATCGCCTTTCAGCAGGTCGGCCAGCGTCCCTTCGGCGATGATCCGGCCATCACGGACAATCGCGACCTGACTGGCGACATGCTCAACCTCGCTCAAAAGATGGCTCGACAGGATTACGGTGCCACCGATCCTTTGAGGCAAGTCCGCAATCAATGTCCTGACTTCGGCGATGCCATCGGGGTCGAGGCCATTTGTCGGCTCGTCCAGAATCAGCAGCTTGGGCCTGCCGAGCAATGCCTTGGCCAACGCCAGCCGTTGCTTCATGCCGAGCGAATAGGTGCGCACAAGCCGTGCCGACGCGCCGCGCATCCCGGCAATGTCCAACGCTTCGTCAACCGCGGTGCCGGTCAAGCGCATCATCTTTGCGTGAAGCTCGAGATTTACGCGCCCGGACAAATGACCATAAAGCGCAGGCGCCTCGATAAACGATCCTACGCGCGCCAGCGCCAAACGCCGGTTCCGCGCAATATCATGGCCAAACAGTCTGACCCGCCCCCGATCGGCGGGAAGCAGACCAAGGATAAGGCGCATGAGCGTTGTTTTTCCGGCCCCGTTCGGCCCCAGAAGTCCGAACACGCTGTGCTGGGCGATGAGCAGTGAAATTCTATCGACGACGTGTCGGCCCGCCATGACTTTCGTCAATTCCTCGACTTCGACGGCGTACATTTTCATTCGGTCCCTTGCGCATACCGCCCCAAGACAGCCTGACTATCATGCAGGGCTCGCTGTGTTGGGCGCCGCCATATGATTGGCAATCGCGCTCAACGCACCGGTACGCTTCGTTTTCAGTCATTGGCGGGGCTGCAGGCGGTCCGCGGAAGGCGGTCATCGCCCCTCCCAATATTCAAACACCGCCTGCTGCTGCTCGCGGATAAACCGCGCCGCCGCGGCGCCCTCCCACGGGCCGTCATAGCCGAGCAGGAGCGCGGTGCCGCCGACCCACCAGCCCTGCCCGGGCAATCGATCGCTTTCGCGCACCACCAGCACCGCCAGATCGGGCTCGCCGTCGAGTGCGCAGAGCCGGTCAACCTCTGCCAGCGTTTTGCACACCGCGCGCATCTTGGGCCGCGTGAAACGGAACCCCAGATCGCCGAGCAGTTCGGAGTAGCTGACCGCGCGGCCTTCGCGCGCCGCTTCGGTCAATATCGCGCGAATACGCGGCGCGTCGCCGAGGGCGCTGACGTCGGCGGCAACCTCCTCGCCGCCGAGGCCCCCGTCTAACGCGCCTTTGGCGGCCACGGGATGAAACCTGAGGTGCGCGCGACATAGGCGGCATAGTCGGGCCGCGTCTTGTGCAGCCCCTTTTCGAGCAGCGCCTTGCCCGACCATTTGGTGAGGGTGAAGGTCAGGAAGACCGGGCCGATCACGCTGGCCAGCGCCACCCACGGCCCGATGTCGGCGGCGATCAGCCACAATCCCCACCAAGTCAGCGCGTCGCCGAAATAATTGGGATGTCGCGTGTAGCGCCACAGCCCGGTGTCGAGCACCTGACCCATGTTCGCGGGGTTCTTGCGAAACGCATCGAGCTGCGCGTCGCCGATCGTCTCGAACGCGATCCCGATCAGCGCCGCGACGACGCCGAGTATCGCAAGGATGCCAACGCCGTTCGCCGCCGCGTCGCCGCTCGCCCAGATGCCGATCTGCGCGGGCAGGCAGGTGATGAACAGCAAGGGCGCCTGCGTCAGGAACACGGTGAGCAGCGCGGTCTTGGCCCAGCTCCACTTTTTCGTTTCCATCGTCCGCGCCAGGATCTTGGCATAGCGCGGGTCCTCGCCATGCTTGACCCAGCGCAGCCCGAGGTGGAGCGCCAGCCGCAGCCCCCACAGGCTGGTCAGCCCGAGCAGCAATTTGGCGTGCAGCGCATCGGCCCCGGCCTGCCACGCCGCGCCCCAAGCCAGCAGCACCATGCCGAACGCCCAGAAAGCGTCGATGAACGACACGTCGCGGATCGCCACCGAGATCGCCCACAGGATCAGGATCACCCCCAGCAATCCGGCGAAATTGAGCGCCAGCAGCATCAGCAGGTCGGTCATGCGCGCATCTCCATGTCGTCTGGGCCGTCGCCGACAATATCGTCGATCGAGCGCACCGCGCGTTCGGGGATTTTTGGGATGCAGGTGCGATAGACCTCGAGCACCTTCATCATGTCGGCGCGAAAATCGCCGCTCGGCCAGATCAGCGGGCCGAGGCCGCCGGTCTTGGTGCCATAATCCATAAACCCGACGACCATCGGCACCTTCGCCGCCAGCGCGATCTGATAGAAACCGGTGCGCCATTTCGCCGTCTTGCCGCGTGTCCCTTCGGGCGCGACGGTCAGCATGAATTCGGCGCGGCGTGCGAATTCGGCCACCATCTGCTCGACGACATTGCCGCCGCCGCGGCGATCGACCGGCACCCCGCCCATCTGTTTCATGAAATCGCCGATCGGCCATTTGAACAGCGACAATTTGCCCATAAAATGCGCGCGCAGCCCCAGATCGGCGGTGAGGCCGAGGAAATTGACGAAGTCCCAGTTGCTGGTGTGCGGCGCCGCGATCAGGATGAAGCGCCGCGGTTCGGGCACCTGACCCAGCGCGCGCCAGCCGCGCGCCCGGTACATCGCCAGCAGCAATCGCCGCACCATCCGCGCCACCGGCCCCGGTGGAACATCGCTAATCGTCGTCACGCCGTCTCCTCTACCCGCCGCACGGCTTGCGCGAAAGCGCGGGGCTTCGCAAGGGGGCGCGATGACGGGTTGCGGCCTGCGGTGCTTTCTGCTCCCTTCGCAAGGCGAAACGGGGAGAGAAATTCGATGAAAATGCTGGCGTCTTTGCTGTTGCCCACCCTGTTGGTCGCGGCGCCCGCGCTCGCCGCCGATCCGGCGCCACGCCCCGACCAGCTGGCATTTCGCGAGATTTACAAGGAACTGGTCGAAACCAATACGACACTGTCATCGGGCAGCTGCACACTGGCCGCCGAACGCATGGCGACGCGATTGCGGGCGGCGGGGATTCCAGACAGCCAGCTCACCCTGTTCGCGACCCCCGAAAAACCGAAAGAGGGCGGGCTTGTCGCCGTCTATCCCGGCACGTCCAAGACCGCGAAACCGGTCCTGCTGATCGCGCATATCGACGTCGTCGAGGCAAAGCGTGAGGACTGGGAGCGCGACCCGTTTGTGATGGTCGAGGAGAACGGCTATTTTTATGGCCGTGGCACCGCCGACGACAAGGCGCAGGCGGCGGTTTGGGTCGACATGCTGATCCGGTTCCAGCAGGCGGGGTATAAACCCAAACGCACGGTCAAGATGGCGCTGACCTGCGGCGAGGAAACCAACGGCGCGTTCAACGGCATCGAATGGCTGGCGGCGAACAAGCGCGGGCTGATCGACGCCGAATTTGCGCTCAATGAGGGCGGCGGCGGCGACAGCGACGGAAAAGGCAAGGTGCTGGGTCAGTCGGTGCAGGTCGGCGAAAAGACCTTCGCCAATTTCCGCCTCGAAACGCGCAACCCCGGCGGCCACAGTTCGGCGCCGGTCCCCGACAACGCCATTTACCAGCTCGCGCGCGCGGTCACGCGGATCGAGGACTATAAATTCCCGGTCGAAATGACCGCCACGACGCGGCGCTTCTTTGCCGAAGCGGGCGCGGCGCGCGGCGATGCAACCGGCGCCGCAATGGTCGCGCTGGCCAAAAACAATGCCGACAAGGATGCCGAGGCGATCGTCAACAAGGATCCGTTTCTGCACAGCAATTTGCGCACCACCTGCGTTGCAACGTTGCTCGACGGCGGCCATGCCGCCAACGCACTGCCGCAGCGCGCCGGCGCGAATATCAACTGCCGCATCTTCCCGGGGCACAGCATCGAATCGATCCGCGACGAACTGGCGAAGGTGATCGGCCACCCCGGCGTCACCATCACCCAGCTGCCCCCCAAACGCCCAGCCCCGCCCGCGCCGCCGCTCGATCCCAAGATCATCGGCCCGATGGAAAAGCTGGTCGCCAAATGCTGGCCGGGGCTGAAGGTCATCCCGTCGATGGCGAACGGCTATACCGACGCCACCTTTCTGGGCGCGGTCGGCATCCCGACCTATGGCATCCCCGGCATGTGGGGCGACCCCGACGGCAATGGCGCGCACGGCCTGAACGAGCGGATGGAGGTCAAGTCGGTGTATGTCGGGCGCGACTATATGTTCGATCTGGTGAAGGCTTATGCCGGTTGAACCGATAATCGCCGGCGGCGCATCGCGGCCTTTGCCTTGAGGCGCTAGCCTTGCTATCGCGCCGCGACCATGGCGAGCCCTCCCGACGATCCCGACAATCCAGAACCCGTCCCCGGCATGACCGACACGCCGTTCGGCAGCGCGCTGTCCGAACGCTATCTGGTCTATGCGCTGTCAACGATCACCGCGCGCTCGCTGCCCGATCTGCGCGACGGACTGAAGCCCGTCCACCGCCGCCTGCTGTGGGCGATGCGCGCGATGCGGCTCGATCCGTCGCAGGGTTACAAGAAATCGGCGCGCGTCGTCGGCGATGTCATCGGTAAATTCCACCCGCATGGCGATGTCGCGGTGTATGACGCGATGGTCCGCCTCGCGCAGGATTTCTCGCTCCGCTATCCGCTCGTCGACGGTCAGGGCAATTTCGGCAATATCGACGGCGACAACGCCGCCGCCTATCGTTACACCGAAGCACGGCTGACGCGCGTCGCCGTCGACCTGATGCAGGGCCTTGATGAGGGCACGGTCGATTTCAAGCCCACCTACAATGGTGAAGATGAAGAGCCCGAGATCATGCCGGGGCTGTTCCCGAACCTGCTCGCCAATGGCGCAAGCGGGATCGCGGTCGGCATGGCGACGAACATCCCGCCGCACAACGCCGCCGAGGTGATCGGTGCCGCGCTGTTGCTGATCGAAAACCCGCAGGCCGAGCTGTCCGAGCTGCTCGAGCATGTCAAAGGGCCCGATTTCCCGACCGGCGGCATCGTCGTCGACAGCGCCGAGACGATCGCCCACGCCTATGCCACCGGCCGCGGCGGTTTCCGCGTCCGCGCGCGTTTTTCGACCGGCAAGACCGACGGCGCGTGGGACGACAGCGGGATCGAGAAGCTGCCCGGCGGCACCTGGCAACTCGTCATCAGCGAGATTCCCTATGGCGTCGCCAAGGGCAAGCTGATCGAACAGATCGCGCAGCTGATCGCCGACAAGAAACTGCCGATCCTCGAGGATGTCCGCGACGAAAGCGCCGAGGATCTGCGCATCGTCATCGAACCCAAGAGCCGCAACGTCGACCCCGACATCCTGAAGGAAAGCCTGTACCGGCTCACCGACCTTGAGAGCCGCTTCGCGCTCAACCTCAACGTCCTCGACGCGACGCGCACGCCCAAGGTGATGGGGCTGCACCAGCTGCTCACCGAATGGCTCCAGCATCAGATCGTCGTACTCGTCCGCCGCGCCCAGCACCGCATTGCCAAGATCGACGACCGGCTGGAGCTGGTCGCGGGCTATATCATCGCCTACCTCAACCTCGACCGGATCATCGAAATCATCCGCACCGAGGACGAGCCGAAGCCCGTGATGATCGCCGAATTCATCCTGACCGACCGGCAGGCCGAAGCGATCCTGAACATGCGGCTGCGTAGCCTTCGCAAGCTTGAGGAAATGGAGCTGAAGCGCGAGCAGGCCGATCTGACCGCCGAGCGCGAGGAGTTGGTCAAGCTGGTCGAAAGCCCGCAGCGCCAGCGCACCCGGCTGCGCAAGGATCTGGAAAAACTGCGGACGGTTTACGGTCTCGACACGCTGCTCGGCGCCCGCCGCACGACGATCGCCGAAGCCGCCCCGGCGCGCGACATTCCCCTCGACGCGATGATCGAAAAGGAGCCGGTGACGGTGATCCTGTCGAAACGCGGCTGGATCCGCGCCCAGCGCGGCCATGTCGCCGCCGACCAGTGGGCCGAATTCAAGTTCAAGGAAGGCGACGAGCTGCTGTTCGCCGCCCACGCCCAGACCACCGACAAGCTGCTGATCGCCGCCAGCGACGGGCGTTTCTTCACCATCGGCGCCGACAAACTGCCGGGTGGGCGCGGGTTTGGCGAGCCGCTGCGGCTGATGGTCGACATCGATCCCGACGCGAAGATCGTCGCGATGATCCCGGCGCACGTTGACGGCCGCCTGCTGCTCGCCTCGTCGAGCGGCCATGGCTTTATCGCCCAGATGGCCGAGGTCGTCGCCGAAACGCGCAAGGGCCGCAACGTCGTCAACCTCAAGACCGGCGCGCAGCTTGCGATCGTTCGCCCAATCGCCGCCAGCGACGACAGCGTCGCGGTGGTCGGCGAAAATCGCAAGCTGGTCGTGTTCCCTATCAACGAAGTGCCGGTGATGGCACGCGGCCAGGGGGTGATGCTGCAACGCTACCGCGACGGCGGCCTGTCCGATGCAGTGAGCTTCGTCTTTGCCGAAGGGCTGAGCTGGGCGATGGGTGGCGACACCGGCCGGACGCGGACCGAGACCGACCTTGTCCCCTGGCGCGTCGCGCGCGGCGCCGCGGGGCGGATGCCGCCGACCGGTTTCCCGCGGAACAATCGCTTCGGCTGAGCGTATTTTCGTGTTGCCGTAAATAGCTTCTTTACTCTCCCCCCATTAGGTGATGACCAATGGGGAAAGGTCGCACAAAACCCGCTGTTATGCCTATTGATAGAACCGGCGAAGACCGGCCCTTGTTGTTCGTCGGCTGGATCGACGCGCTCCCCGTGCCTGCGGCGCTGATCCGTCCGCTCGCGCGCGGTAATTTTCGCCTGCACGCCAGCAACGCCGCTTTTGATCGGCTGAACCTGTCGCCGGCAGGCGCCGACGCGCCGATTGCCTTGCTGCGCGCGATCGAACGCGCCGCGCAGCATCCCGACGACACCCAGGAATTTTCGTGCCAGCTGGGCGACGGCGTCGCCGCACGCGATCTGCGCGGGTCGATCGGGCCGCTGCCCACCGAATCGGGCGACGAGAGCCTGTTCCTGCTGACGCTGATCGACCGCACCCAGGAAATGATGACCGAGCGCAATCTGCGCCGCGAGCTGGTATCGGACAGCCTGACCGGCCTGCCCAACCGCGCCGGGTTCGAAGAAATGGTCGAACAGCGCGGCGTCACCGACGGGGTCGGGGCCGATCACGCGATCCTGCTGCTCGACCTCGCGCGTTTCAGCCGCATCAATGAACATATCGGGCCGATGGCGGGCGACGAGCTGATCATCACCGTCGCAAGGCGCTTGAAATCGTCCTTGCGCAGCGGCGACATATTGGCGCGCACCGGCGGCGACGAGTTCGCCATTTCGACGCGCGTCGCCGGCGGGCGCGCCGATGTGCGCGAGATGGCGCGGCGGATTCGCGGCTGTTTCGACCATCCTTTCCGGATCGGCGAGCTGAAGGTCAGCGTCGACTGTGCGCTCGGCTGCGCGATCCAGCCCGCCGTCGACAGCGATGTCGCCGATCAGATCCGCCATGCCCAGATCGCGCTGAAACGCGCCAAGCAGACCGATCGCATCGAGATCTACGAACCCGAAACGGCGATGCTGTCAGACAATCGCTTCGGGCTCGAAACCGAACTGCGCAACGCGATCGAGGAAGACCGGCTCCACCTCGCGTTCCAGCCCCTGATCGAGCTCGCCACCGGCAAGGTCGCCGGGTTCGAGGCGCTCGCGCGCTGGGACAAGCAGAATGGCCATTCGATTTCGCCCAGCGAATTCATCCCGATCGCCGAAGATTCGGGCCTGATCGTGCCGCTCGGCCAATGGGCGATCGGCAAGGCCGCGGAGGTGCTCGCCGACTGGGACAAGGCGAATGGCGGCAAGATCGTCGATTGCTATTTTTCGGTCAATGTGTCGGCGATCCAGCTGCTGCGCGACGATGTCGCCGCGGTGGTGCGCCAGGCGCTCGACACCCACAAAATCGGCGGCGAACGGCTGATGATCGAACTCACCGAAAGCGCGATCATCGGCGACCCCGACTTGGCGCTGTCGGTGCTCAGCGAACTGAAGGCGCTCGACGCCCGCGTCGCGATGGACGATTTCGGCACCGGCTATTCGAACCTCGCCTATCTTCAGCGCCTGCCGCTCGACGTGCTCAAGATCGACCGCAGCTTTGTCGAACATATGGTCGACGACCGCGACAAGGTGGCGATCGTCCGCACCATCCAGAGCCTCGCTGAAGTGCTGGGGATGAAGACGACCGCCGAAGGCGTCGAGACCGCCGATCAGGCGCGGCTGCTGTCGGCGCTCGGCTGCGATTTCGGGCAGGGCTATTTGTTCGCGCGGCCGCTGGAAGGCGCCGCCGCGCTCGATTTCTGGCGTCAGTCGCTGGTGAGCCCGATCTTCTGATCGACCAGTTCGGCGACACGATCGGCGCCGGGGAAATTCTCGGCGACCCACGCCGCTTCCACGCTCTTCAGGATGCGCGCGACCTCTGGCCCCACCGCAATCCCGCGCGCGACGATGTCGCCGCCTTTGACCGGCAGCTGCGGCACCTCCCAGTCCGCCAGATCGCGCACCGCGGCGGCGTCCCCCGCGATCAGATGCACGTCGCGTGCTGCCTCGACCCCGATCGCATGCGCGAGCTGCCGGATCGGCCGCGCGATATCGCCGCGATGACTGGCCACGGCGCCCAGATATTTGCGCTGCCGCGTCGATAGCCGCAGCCGGCTCGCCACCTGTTCGGCGATGGCGCGATCGGCGGGCAGCAGCGCCGCCAGCCGGCGGTGCGCCGCAATATCGGCACCCGTCGCAACCTCATTGGCGAGCAAGCGATCGAGCGTTGCGGTAAAATCCGGATCGAGCTCGGGCAGCACCACTGCAAACATGCCGTCGGCCGCCATCTGGCCGACGATTGCGCGTGGATCGGGAAGCGCCAAAATCTTGGTCAGCTCGTCGGCGATGCGTTCGCGCGACAGGCTTTTGAGCGACTGGCGCGCGGTGATCACGACGGCATGGCTGTCCACATCGAGTTCCCCGCGACCGAAGCGTGCCGCGAAGCGATAGAAGCGCAGGATGCGCAGATGATCTTCGGCGATCCGGGTCGCCGCGTCGCCAATAAAGCGCACGCACCCGGCGTGCAGATCGTCAATGCCGCCGAAATAATCGTCGACCGCCCCCGTTTCCGGGTCGGCGTAGAGCGCGTTGATTGTGAAATCGCGCCGCGCCGCGTCGTCGCGCCACTCGCGGGCAAAGGCGATCGTCGCCCGGCGCCCGTCGGTTTCGACGTCGTGGCGCAGCGTCGTGATCTCGTGATGATCGCCGCTGGCGACCGCGGTGACCGTGCCATGCGCGATGCCGGTCGGGATGACCTTGACGTCCGTCGCTTCGAGCCGCCGCGTCACCTCCTGCGGCAACAGCGGTGTCGCCAAGTCGATGTCGGTGACCGGCAGCCCCAGCAGCGTGTCGCGCACCGCGCCGCCGACGATCTTCACCGCCCCGCCATCGGCGCTCAGCGCGGCGACGATCCGTCGTAGCCCCGGCCGCACGCGCCATTCGGCATCGGGCAGGACCGTCACCGGTGCCAGCCCGCCGGCATCCGCCGCGCCAGATTGATGATAATCCCCGCCGTCACGCCCCAGATCCGCCGTCCCTGCCATTCCATGTCATAATAATGCCGGTCCTGACCCTGCCAATGGGCTTGCTGGCGCGCATAATTGGCGGGATCGAACAATATGTCGAGCGGCACTTCGAACCAGTCCTCGACCTCCTCAGGATTGGGATCGAGCGGCAGGTCGGGCGGGATGACACCCAGCACCGGGGTAATCCGGTAGCCGCTGCCCGACCGATAGGGTTCGGTAACCCCCGCCACCGTCACATCGCGGGGGCTGAGGCCGATCTCTTCCTCGGCCTCGCGCAGCGCGGCGTCGATCGCGTCGCGGTCGTCGGGATCGATCTTGCCGCCCGGAAAGGCAACCTGCCCCGCATGGCTGCGCAGCCATTGCGGCCGCTGCGTCAGGATGACGCCGGGATCGGGGCGGTCGGTAAAGGCGATCAGCACCGCGGCATCGCGCAGCGTCGGCGTACCCAGATACGCCTCATCCTCACCCGCATCAGGCAGCAGATTGTCGAGCGCGGTGCGCAGCTTCGCCGACAGCATCAGCGATCGACCAAGGGAAAATGCGCGCCGTTCGACCAGATGGCTGGCGGATCACCCTCGCCGGCGAGCGCCATCTCGACAATCTCATAATAGAGCGCGCGATCGATCCGCGCCTCAAGCCCGTTGCCGATGGCGCCGCGGACATGCAACCGCGGGTCGGGATGGTCCAGGTCGCCGCCAAAGCGCAGCGGATGATCGGGTCCGGCCATGACCAGATCGTCGGTATCGAGACGGAAGACCAGCCGCCGCGCCGCGCCTTCACCCTCGCTCTTCATCTCGACCGCGCGAAACGGGGTGTCCTCGACCGCGATGCTCAGCCGTTCGGCGGGGGTGACGAGGACGTGGCTGCCATCGGCTTCGCGGCGCAGGATTGTCGAGAACAGCTTAACCATCGCGGGCCGGTTGATCCGCCCTCCCTCATGATACCAGCTGCCGTCGGCGCGGATTTCCATGAAGCTTTCGCCGCTGCGCTCGGGATGCCATTGCTCGACCGGCGGCAATTTGCGCGCCGCGAGCAGCTCGGCGGCTTCGGTGAGCGAGAGTTGCGCGAAGTCCTTGGGAAGCGAAGGCGCGGGGGTGACCATACCTCCGACATAGGGGGACGGGCGGTGGGTGCAAGGGCGAGCATCACCGTCGCCCCCGCGAAGACTTTAACGCGGCCCGATCATTCCCGCGCCGTTCGGCAACCCATGCCCGTTCACCGCGCGCGCCAGCAAGCGGTGCTTTTCATACGGCCCCGGCAAATCCCACGCCGCCGTCGCATCGGCGTCAAACCCGAAGAAGCGTCCATAATATTCGGGATCGCCGATCATCATCAGCGCGCCGTCAGCGTCGGCTTCCGCCGCATCCAGCATATGCGCCATCAGCACCCGGCCATGCCCACCGCGCTGGAGTTCAGGGCGCACCGCGACCGGGCCGACCATCACCAGCGGCGTCGCTGTGCCATTAACGGCGCGATGTGCGACCGGCCAGCACTGGATCGTGCCGATCAACGCGCCATCATCGACCAGCGCAAAGCTGAGAGCCGGCACCGCATCCGCGCCGACGCGGATGCGGTAGGCGGTGCGTCCAAAGCGATCGCTCCCGAAAGCGGCGTCGAGGAGATCCTCGACCGCCTGCGGTTCGATGTCCGACAATGGAAGTAACTCGACCAACGCGCGCCCTTTCGCTAATGCGGCGGCGCTTTAGGGGTGCGGCGCGGCGATGCAAAGCCGAATGTCGCCCGCGTTCGACAGGATTTCTTGTGACCGATACATTGTGGCTGGAGGTGGACGGGCTGATCGCCCAGGTGCTGACCGGCATTTATTCCGAAGAAACCCATCTGCCGCAGCCGCTGCGCATCGCAGTGCGGGCGCGACTGAGCATGGCCGGTCACTATGATCCGACCACCCCGCTCAGCGCGTCCAAAAACTACATGCATCTGAAATTCGCGGCGACCGAGGGCATCCCCAAGGATGTTCATTTCGTGCTGATCGAAAGCGTCGCCGATCATATCATCGACACCCTGTTCCTGCAGGATGACAAGGTCGAGGAGGTCGAGGTGAAGATCGTCAAGCTCGCGATCGCCGAGGACGGCGAAGAGATCGGCATCACCATGCGGCGCATCCGCCAATGACGCAAAAGCTGGCGTTGGTCACGGGCGGGCTCCACCGCGTCGGCGCCGCCATTTCGGCGCGGCTGGCGCGCGAAGGCTATGCGCTGGCGATTCACAAGCGGAGCCCGGGCGACGCCGATCCGGTGCTCGCCGACGCGCTCGCCGAAACCGACGCGATCAGTCACCGCTTCGCCGCCGACCTGTCCGACCCCGCTGCGGTCGATGCCTTGATCCCCGCGGTGCTGGAGAAATTCGGCCGCGCGCCCGATCTGCTGGTCAACAACGCCGCGCTGTTCGACGAGGGCGAATGGAGCGACGTGTCGGCGGTCGCGCTCGCGGAAATGATGCAGGTCAATCATCATGCGCCGGTCATGCTCGCGAAAGCGCTCGTCGCGGCCAGTGAAGGCACGCGCCCGGCGATTATCAACATTGTCGACCAGCGCGTCGTGCAGCCCGTCCCCGATCAGCTCGCGTACAGCCTCTCGAAATCGGCGCTGTGGCAGGCGACTGCGACATTGGCGGTGGCGTTCGGAAACCGCGCGCGGGTCAATGCCGTCGCGCCGGGGCTGACGCTGGCTACGGAGGATTATACGGCGGCGCAGGTCGAGCGGCTCGCGGGGCGGATGCCGCTGGGTGCGCTACCGACGCCGGAACAGATCGCCGATGCGGTCGTCTATCTCGCGCGCGCCGAAGCGGTGACCGGACAGACGATCTTTGTCGACGGCGGCGCCCATCTGGCGCCGATGGGGCGCGATTTTGTGGCGCTGGAAACAGACTAACCGTTGCCCCGCCTTCGCGAAGGCGGCGATCGATCAATAAATATGCACCGCCTTGGTGACCAGATAGCCATCCAGCCCCTCTGGCCCGCTCTCGCTGCCGAAGCCCGATTCCTTGATTCCGCCGAACGGCGTGTCGAGGGTCGAGATGACGAAGCTGTTCACGCCGACCATCCCGCTTTCGATGCTGTCGACGATACGGTTGATGCGGCGGCCGTTCTCGGTGAAAGCGAACGCCGCGAGGCCGTAGGGTAGCCGGTTCGCCTGCTCCAATGCCTCTTCCTCGGTTCCGAACGGACGAATCAGCGCCATCGGACCAAAGGGTTCATTGTTCATCGCATCGGCGTCGATCGGCACGTCGGCAATCGCGGTCGGCTGGAAGAAATAGCCGTCGCCGGTCGCTTCACCACCCGCGATGACGCGCGCGCCCTTCGCCTTGGCATCGGCGACCATTGCCTCCAGCGCGGGGACGCGGCGTGCGTTGGCGAGCGGGCCCATCTGGGTGTCGGCCTCGAGCCCGCTGCCGATCTTTACCTTCGCGGTGCGTGTCGCAAAGCCCTTTACGAAGGCGTCGTAGATGCCTTCTTGCACATAGAAGCGCGTCGGCGAGATGCAGACCTGCCCAGCGTTGCGGAATTTCTGCGTCACGACCTTGTCGAGCGTGGCTTCGAGGTCACAATCGTCGAAGATCAGCACCGGGGCGTGGCCACCAAGCTCCATAGTAATCCGTTTCACCCCGTCGGCGGCGAGCTTCATCAGATGCTTGCCGACCGCGGTCGATCCGGTGAAACTGACCTTACGGATCACCGGGCTGGCGAGCAGATGCCGGCTGATCCTGTCGGGATCGCCGTAAACGAGCTGGACGACGTCGCCCGGGATGCCCGCGTCGGCGATGCAGCGCATGATCGCGCTCGTGCATCCCGGGGTTTCTTCAGGCGCCTTCGCGATCACGACGCAGCCCGCGGCGAGCGCCGGGGCGATCTTCTTGACCATCAGATTGACCGGGAAGTTCCACGGGCTGAAGCCCGCGACCGGTCCGACCGGCTGGCGCAGCACCATCGTGCGCTGCCCCGCCGGACGTTGGAGCACGCGGCCCTCGATGCGCTTGCCCTGCTCGGCAAAATAATCGAACAGCCCCGCCGCCGACAGCACTTCACCGCGCGCCTCGGCGATCGGCTTGCCCTGTTCGAGCGTCAGCAGCGTCGCGATATGCTCGACGCGCTCACGGATGAGGACGGCAGCCTTGTGCATCAGCGCGGCGCGCTCGTCGAAACTCTTGGCGCGCCACACCGGCCAGCCCCGCTCCGCCGCCGCGAGCGCCTCGTCGAGATCGGCGATGGTCGCGACCGGCAGTTCGGCGATCGCGCCCGCGGTCGCGGGGTTATAGACCGACCGCCCCTCGCGCCCTTCGCCGCTCCGCCACGCGCCATTGATGAAAAGCTGGAGGTCGGCGTCGTAGGTGGGGGTCATGGTAGAGCTTTCATTCTAGAGCTTCGTCATTGCGAGCGAAGCGAAGCAATCCAGGGCGGTTGACGCGGGCTTTGGATGGCCGCGTCGCTTCGCTCCTCGCAATGGCGATGGTGATATAGTCGCGCTCAGCGATAGTTAAAGCTGATGCTGATCCGCTCGCCCTTGCCCGCATGCGGCATCACTTCGTGGCGCAGCCAGCTTTCCCACAGGAACACCCGCCCCGCGGCGGGCTCGGCATAGACGAAGGGCAGCAGATGCTCGGGCGCATCGTCGGTGCGCCCCGGCGCCGCCATCAGCATCGCGAGGCGCGGATCCTCCAGCTTCAGCGCCCCCGATCCCGGTGGAACCAAGACATAGAAGGTGCCCGACACGATGCTGTGCGGGTGGATATGGCCACTGTGCGTGCCGCCCGGTTTCAGGACATTGACCCACAGGCTGTCGAGCTTCAGCGGTTTGGCGAGGTCGAAATGCGCCGCCTTCGCGAAGGCCTTCACTTCCTTGTCGAGCAGGCGCTTAAGATCATGAAACGCCGGGTCTCGCTCGGGCAGGTCGTTCAGGCTGGCGTAGCTGGTATAGCCCTTATAGCCATGCTCGCGGCTCCAGGCGCGCCCCGCGCCGTCCTCTTCGGCGAACAGGCGGCTGCTGTCCTCCAGCTCGGCGAGCAGGTCGGGGGTACCGATGTCGGCTTCGTAGAAAGTTGTGGCGAACAGCGAACGAACGGGCATGATGGCCGCAAAGCACAGCCAATGTGGACAAGCAAGGGAGTCGAGGATGGCCGAGTTCGAATTGATCGCCGACGGATTGCGCTTCCCCGAGGCTCCCGTGGTAATGGACGACGGCAGCGTCATCGTCGTCGAGATCGAGGCGGGCCGGATCACGCGCTGCTGGCCCGGCGGCAGGAAAGAGGTCATCGCGACCCCCGGCGGCGGCCCCAACGGCTTGGCGATCGGCCCCGATGGCAAGCTCTATTGCTGCAACAACGGCGGTTTCAACTATGCCGAAGCGGACGGCTATCTGACCCCGCACGGCATCGCCGACGATTATTCGGGCGGCCGGATCGAGCGCATCGACATCGACACCGGCGCGGTCGAAACCCTCTACAAATCAGGCGATCATGGCGTCGTCCTGCGCGGACCCAACGACATCGTCTTCGACGGCCACGGCGGCTTCTGGTTCACCGATCATGGCAAGGTCGACTATGCTAGGCGCTGCCACGACATCGTCGGCATTTTTTACGCCAAGGCCGATGGCAGTTTCATCGAGGAAGTCATCTTCCCGTCGAACAACCCTAATGGCGTCGGCCTGTCGCCCGACGGCGACGCGCTTTACGCCGCCGAAACATACACTTGCCGCCTGATGAAGTTCAACATCATCGCCCCCGGCAAGGTCGCCGCCGACGCTGGCCCCGGCGGCCCCGGCATCCCGCTCTATCGCCCTGCGGGCTATAAATTCTTCGACAGCCTGGCGGTGGAGGCATCGGGCAATATCTGCATCGCGACGATCGGCGAATGCGGCATTTCGGTCGTCGGCCCCGACGGGTCGCTCGTCGAATTTGTCGTGACCGACGATATTTTCACCACCAACATCGCGTTCGGCGGACCCGACCGGCAGGATGCCTATGTCACCCTGTCAGGGACCGGGCGGCTGGTAAAGACGCGCTGGCCCAGACCGGGGCTGCAACTGCAATATTGACTTAGCTAATCGGCTTAGCTAAGTTAGCCATCATGACAGTCGTTACTATTCACGAAGCCAAGACGAATCTGTCGCGCCTGATCGCCCGTGTCCTCGCGGGCGAAGAGGTGACGATCGCGCGCGGCAAGGAACCGGTGGTGAAGCTGATGCCGGTCAACGCACCGCCCAAGGCGAAGCGCGTGCTGGGCACCTTGAAAGGCAAGATCGATCTCGATGCCGGTTTTTGGGACCCTCTGCCAGAAGAGGATCTGGCGCTGTGGAACGGCGAAGATAGTCCACAGGCGCAATGAACCTGCTGCTCGACACGCACGCGCTGATCTGGGCTGCCAATGAACCGAGAAAATTGCCGGATGCCGTGAGGTCCGCCATCGAAGACCCGGACAATCATATCTGGATCAGCGCGGTCTCCGCCATCGAGGTGGCGATCAAATTCCGGATCGGAAAACTGGAAGGTGCCGACGAGCTTGCCGAGCGCTTCGAAACCGTCATCACGGGTTTTGGTTTTGACCAACTTCCCATTTCTGTGGCTCATGCCAGTCTGGCAGGCCTGCTGCCGTTCGATCATCGCGACCCGTTCGACCGCATGTTGATCGCTCAATCGCAGATCGAGCAATTTGCGCTGGTCTCGAACGAAAAGCTGTTCGACCAGTTCGGCGTCATCCGTTTCTGGTAGGAGGCCTTCCCATGCACCGCGAAACCCACGCTGCAAGCCGCATCGGCTGGCTGCGCGCCGCGATCCTGGGCGCCAACGACGGGATCGTGTCGACCGCCAGCCTGATCGCGGGGGTCGCCGCGGCCGGGGCATCAGCCTCTACGATCCTTGTCACCGGCACCGCCGGGCTCGTCGCCGGGGCGATGTCGATGGCCGCGGGCGAATATGTCTCGGTCAGCTCGCAGGGCGATGCCGAAAAGGCCGACATCGCCAAGGAGAAGCGCGAGCTCGCGACCGTTCCCGAACTGGAGCTCGAAGAGCTGACCCAAATCTATCAGCAACGCGGGCTCGATCGCCCGCTCGCCGAGCAGGTCGCGGCGCAATTGACCGAACACAACGCACTCGACAGCCATTTGCGCGACGAGCTGGGCCTGACCAGCGAACTGGCGGCGCGTCCGATTCAGGCGGCGGCCGCATCGGCGGCGAGTTTCACCGTTGGCGCCGCACTTCCGCTCGCGATTGTCTTGATCGTTTCAGGCCCGTCGCTACCGTGGATCGTTTCGGCGGCCTCGCTACTTTTTCTCGCCGTCCTGGGAGCCCTCGGCGCGTGGGCGGGCAAAGCGCCGATCGCGCGCGCCGTCATGCGCGTCGGTTTCTGGGGCGCCATCGCCATGGCGGTGACGATGGCGATCGGATCGCTGTTCGGGACGACGGTCGGCTAACGCTGGAGCAACCATTCAAGCAGCGCGACGGCATTGTTTCGCTTCTCGCTTTTCGCGGCGTACAGCAAGGTCACCGGCCCCGCCGCAGTGGCAGCATCGAGCACGAACAGCGCCGCCCGCATCTCTTCGCCGCCCACATCGAGTTCGGCGAAATAGGCGCGCCGGAACGCATCCCACGCGGCGTCCGATTCCGCCGTTTCGCCATGATAGGCTTTGCGCAAGACGTCGCTTGGCGACAACGGCCTCAGCCACGCCGCCAGCGCCGCTTTTTCCTTCGACACCCCGCGCGGCCACAGCCGGTCCACGAGGAAGCGCGCGCCGTCGCCGGGGCCAGCCGGTTCGTGAATGCGTTTGACCGCGATTGTCAGCGCCGTTCCCATCTGTATGACTATCGGCCATCTCGCAATCGCGGGCAAGACAATCGGAGGGGTCCGGACATGAGCAGAACGAGCTGGGCGATCGACATCGATCGCGACAATATCACGCAAGCCCGGTTGGTTACCGACCCCGACGCGCCGCTCGCATCGGGCCAGGTGCGCGTGCATGTCGACAGCTATGCGATGACCGCCAACAACATCACCTATGCCGTATTCGGCAAGCCCGCGGGGCTGTTCGGCAACGACCAGGGCTATTGGGACTTCTTCACCGAACCGGGCAGGCCGGGCCGCTTGCCGGTGTGGGGTTTCGCAACCGTGACCGAAAGCGCCGCCGAAGGCGTATCCGTCGGCGATCGCTTCTACGGCTATTATCCGATGGCGAGCGATGCCGTGCTCACCGTCGGCAAGGCTGGACCCGGGGGCTTCACCGACATCACTCCGCGCCGCACCACCCTGCCGCCGATCTACAACAATTATCAGCGGATCGAGGCGCTGCCCGACTATCGCCCTGCCGACCATGATTATTGGCCGGTATTCCGTCCTTTGTTCCTCACCGGCTGGCTCATCGCCGACCAGTTCGAGGATGAAGGCGATTATGGCGTCCAGCAGATCCTGATCGCCAGCGCGTCGAGCAAGACCGCGATCGGGCTTGGCTTCGCGCTCAAGCAACGTACCGACCGCCCCGAAACGATCGGGCTGACCAGCGCCGCCAATGTCGATGCGCTCGCGGCGCAGGGCATTTACGACCGCGTCATCAGCTACGACCAGATCATGACGCTCAACGCGACCACCCCTGCCGCGCTGGTCGATATGGCGGGCAATGGTGCGGTGACGCGCGTCGTCCACAGCCATTTCGGCAGCCAGCTGCTGGCGTCGATCATCGTTGGCAAATCGCACTGGGACGCGCAGGCCGATGTCGAGGGGCTGCCCGGCCCGGACCGCCAGGGTTTCTTCGCCCCCGGCCGCAGCCAGAAGCGGATCGCCGACTGGGGCGGCGCGGTATTCGGGCAAAAGATCGCGGAAGCGTGGCTGGCGTTCATGGACGTTGCACCGCGGCTTGCCAGCATCGATAAACGCGGCGGCGGCGACGCGGCGCTAGCCGCCTATCAAGAGATGCTGTCGGGGCAGGCTGATCCCAAGACGGGGATCGTCGTCACCCCATGAAATATGGCACGGTCATTTTCGATTTCGGCGGCGTCGTCACCTCATCGCCCTTCGAGGCGTTCAACCGGCTCGAGGAGGAACGTGGGCTGCCGCGCGACTTCGTGCGCCGCGTCAACGCCGCCGACCCCGACGGCAACGCATGGGCGAAGTTCGAGCGGGCCGAAATCGATGCCGCAACTTTCGACACCTTGTTCGCCGCCGAGGCGCGCGCGCTGGGGCATGAGCTTGAAGGCGAAGCGGTGCTCGCCGTGCTGGCGGGTACGGTCCGCCCGGCAATGGTCGCGGCGCTCGACACGCTGAAAGCGAGAGGGTTCACCATCGGCTGCATCACCAACAATGTGCCCAGCGGCCAGGGCGCAGGCATGGCGCGCAGCTTCGCCAAGGCCGAGGAGGTCGCCGCGATCATGGCCCGCTTCGACCATGTCATCGAATCGAGCAAGGTCGGCGTCCGCAAGCCCGACCCGCGGATTTACGAAATGATGTGCGAAGCGCTCGGGGTTGCGCCCGCCGCCTGCATCTATCTCGATGACCTCGGCATCAACTGCAAACCCGCGAGCCAGCTGGGCATGTACGCGATCAAGGTGACGAGCGGCGAGCAGGCGCTGGCTGATCTGTCAGCGGCGCTGGGGGTGCCGTTGGCCGGATGACAGGTTTCCGATCGCGCGGTGATCAGTATTTTTGGGGCAGGACACTGCCTCACGTTTTCGTCATCCCGGACTTGATCCGGGATCCATGGCAGCGCCGTCGTCATGGATCCCGGATCAAGTCCGGGATGACGATGAAAAAGGTCAGCTTCCGGTCGAAACCCACCGCTCTGCTCAGCCTCCCACCTCAGCAAGGTTGAGCTGCGCCGCGCGCGCAAAAATCTGCGTCAGCACCGGCTCGGAATCCGCAACGCGCATCGCCACCTGAAACTCGACCGGCGTGAGTGCGGGCATGCCCCCGATTTCGACGAGCGCGCCGCTCGCCACCTCGCCCCGCACCATCGGCTGCGGAAAAATGCCTATCCCCCCGCCAGCCTTGGCGATGTCGATCATCGTGCGCGCATTGTTGCACAGGTTCAGCGACTTTTGCGCGATCCGCGACGCCGCGATCGCCTCGCGCATCCGGCCGTGGATCGGCGAGTGGCTGGCGAGCGACCAGACGGGCAAGCTGGTGTCGCCGCCCGCAAACGCCGCCGCGACCGTCGGGCTGGCCAGCCACGCCAGCTCGACCTCGCCGATCGGGCTGGTCTTGAGCGCCGGATGCGCGATCGGTCCGGCGGCAAAGGCGATGTCGGTGCGCCCGGTCAACAGCTGCTGGATCAGGTTCGCGGTCAGATCGATTTCGATCTCGAGCCCGACATTGGGCATATCGGTTTTCAGCCCCGCGACGAAGGCGGGCAGGCAACTCGCCGCGGCGATCTCGCCCGCACCGATCCGCACCACCCCGCTCGCCTCGCCATAACCGCCGCTGCCGAGCAGCGCATATTGCATGTCGCGGAGCAGCGGATCGCAATCGCGCACCAGCTTGCGCCCCGCCGCGGTGAGCGACATTGTGCGGCCGTCGCGCCGGAACAG
Organism: Sphingopyxis sp.; assembly: GCA_016463225.1. Classification (GTDB taxonomy): domain Bacteria; phylum Pseudomonadota; class Alphaproteobacteria; order Sphingomonadales; family Sphingomonadaceae; genus Sphingopyxis. The sequence goes on from JAEMRT010000021.1 coordinate 24,898, forward strand.
CGCGGTCCCCAGACGCTGCTCCAGCTCACGCATCCGCGCCGACACCGTCGGCTGGGTGGTGTTCAGCCGCTCGGCGGCGGCCGAAAACGTCCCGAGCCGATCGATCCAGAGCAGCGTTTCGAGGTGATAGAGCGCGATGCGATTGATAGACATTTCCTATGTATAATCACAAATTAGAACAATTAGAATTGATGAATTAAATACGCCAAGGTCCGCGCGCCATAGCAATCAGGAGAGCTGTCTCATGGGGAAGAAGCAATATCCCACCGCCGCCGCCGCGCTGGAAGGCCTGCTCTTTGACGGCATGCAGATTTGTGCGGGGGGCTTTGGCCTGTGCGGTATCCCCGAACGATTGATCGACGCGATCCGCGATGCCGGGACCAAAGACCTGACCATCGCCAGCAACAACGCCGGGATCGACGGCGAAGGGCTCGGCAAGCTGCTCCGCACCCGTCAGGTCAAGAAAATGATCTCGTCCTATGTCGGCGAGAACAAGGAATTCGAACGCCAATATCTGGCGGGCGAACTCGAGGTCGAATTCTGTCCGCAGGGCACGCTGGCCGAACGCTGCCGCGCCGGCGGCGCGGGTATCCCCGGCTTTTATACGAAGACCGGCGTCGGCACCGCGGTCGCCGAGGGCAAGGAGGTCAAGAGCTTCGACGGGCAGGATTATATCCTCGAACGCGGCATCTTTGCCGACCTCGCGATCATCAAGGGCTGGAAGGCCGACGAGAGCGGCAACCTGATTTTCCGCAAGACCGCACGCAATTTCAACGCGCCGATGGCGACCGCGGCCAAAATCTGCGTCGCCGAGGTCGAGGAAATCGTCCCCGTCGGCAGCCTCGACCCCGACACCATCCACCTGCCCGGCATCTATGTGAAGCGCATGATCATTGGCGCGCCTTACGACAAGAAGATCGAGTTCCGCACGGTGCGTCCGCGCGAGGCCGCGTGATGCGCGCGCTTCCGCTCGTCGCTTCGCTGCTCCTTGCGGGCTGCGCATCTAGTCCCGCTAAGATTGCAACTGCACCGCTCCCGCCACCCGTCCGAGCTTCGGCCGAGGCCGCCAAGCCGCCCGTCGCGTTGCAGTATCTCTATGGTTCGGCCGAGGCCGCCGTCGCGGTGCGCGCTACCAACGCCCGCATCGCCGATTATGGCGTGTGGCGGATCAAGGCGCGGCCGACGGATAGCGTCGTCCTCGCCCCCAGCGCGACGATGGATGCGCCGGCGTTCGAGCCGTGCGGCAACAAGCCTTTCGCCGCGGTCTTCGACGCCGACGAGACGTTGATCTGGAATCTCGGTCCGATGCGCCATTTCGCCGAAAAGGGCACCGGCTTCGACCTCAAGATCTGGGACCAGTGGGAAAAGACTGGCGCGGGCAAGGCCGCCGCGATGCCGGGCAGCGTCGAAATGGTGAACAAGCTCCGCGCCGCGGGCATCACCGTCATCGCCAACACCAACCGCAGCGCCGCCAACGCCAAGGGCAGCGAGGAGACGCTGCGCGCTGCCGGGCTCGGCGATTTCAAGCATGGCGAGACCTTGTTCCTGATGGGCGACGACGCCACCGGGTCGAGCAAGGCCGGCCGCCGCGCGACGATCGCAGCAAAATATTGCGTCATCATCCTCGCCGGCGACCAGCTCGGTGATTTCAGCCAGCAGTTCAACGTCAGGGATCTGCCCGCCACCACTCGCATGGCGCTCGCCACCGGCCCTGCCACCGCAGCGCTGTGGGACAAGGGCTGGTTCCTGTTCCCCAACCCCGTCTATGGTCCATGGGAAAAATTGGGATGGGACGAAACTTTCCCCACTGATAGCAAATGGAAGCCGGACTGATGGGGTTGTTACGCAAGCTCAAGATCGGGCCGTATAAGAACTTGGCGTCCAAGGCGAACCGTTGTCACCCTAACGAGATACCGCTGGATAAAGGCGACGTGTTGACGAACGAAGCGCATGAAGTGATGCGGGTTTGGGTTACCAATGGCGACGGAAGTTCGATTTGGATCGCTGCCCAGATTCTGGATGATCCGACCACATTCGGTTACCTTATGTCGGACACCCTTCGGCATGCCGCGCGGGCCTATGCAGCCACTTGGGACATAGAAGAAAGCGCCGCGCTCGAGGCCATCGTAGCTGGCTTGTCAGAAGAATTGCGAAACCAGACCGGTGAAATTACCACCATCCAAAAAGGAAGCCTGATCTGATGCCCTGGACGCGTGACGATATGGCGGCGCGTGCCGCCAAGGAACTGCAGGACGGCTATTACGTCAATCTGGGTATCGGCATCCCGACCCTGGTCGCGAACCATATCCCCGCCGGGATGACGGTCACGCTCCAGTCCGAAAACGGCATGCTCGGCATCGGTCCCTTCCCGCTCGAGGGCGAAGAGGACGCCGACCTGATCAACGCGGGCAAGCAGACGATCAGCGAAGTCCCGAACTCGGCCTATTTCTCGTCGTCGGACAGCTTTGCGATGATCCGCGGCGGACATATTGACCTCACGGTGCTCGGCGCGATGGAGATTGCGGAGAATGGCGACATCGCCAACTGGATGATCCCCGGCAAGATGATCAAGGGCATGGGCGGCGCGATGGACCTCGTCGCCGGGGTCAAGAAGATCATCGTGGTGATGGAACATAATGCCAAGGACGGCAGCCCGAAATTCATCCCGGCCTGCACGCTGCCGCTGACCGGCAAGAATGTCGTCGACATGATCATCACCGACTTGGCGGTGTTCCGGCGCGACGATCATGCCAGCCCGTTCAAGCTGATCGAGCTGGCGCCCGGGGTGACGGCCGAAGAGGTCGCCGAAAAGACGACCGCCCACTATATAGCCTGATGCACGTGTCGAGCGTCGCCGCCAACCCCGGTTCGACCTGGCTGATGATCGGCGGCGCGCTGTCGGTCGCGGCGGCCTTGCTCCATATCGTCTGCATCTTTGGCGGTCCCGACTGGTATCGCTTTTTTGGCGCCGGAGAGGGGATGGCGAGGGCGGCGGCGCGGGGGGACTGGCAACCGACGATCATCACCCTGTTCATCGCTGCGATCCTGCTGATCTGGGCTGCTTACGCCTTTTCGGGCGCGGGCTCGCTCCCGCGCTTGCCGCTGCTGCGCACCGGGCTCGTAGCGATCACCGCCATCTATCTGCTCCGCGCCCTGATCTTTGTCCCGCTCCATCTGTGGCGGCCGCAACATACCGACAGCTTCGCGATCTGGTCGTCGCTGATCGTTCTCCTTTACGGGACGGTCTATGCCATCGGTACGATCAAAGCCTGGCGTTATCTGACGGTCTGAGCCGCTCCGGGGGTGACGGCGGGGGAAGTGACGGCTAAGACGGCGTCAACTATGAGGTCGCAGCCCAATCCTGCTTCAATGCCGCGCGTTGTCCTTATCCTGATCGCGATCGTCGCATTGGGCTTTTCGGGCTGGTTTGGCATTCACGCCTTTGGCGGGAACCAACCGCTCGCCAGCGTCCCAATCCCGATCATGGCGCCAGAGAACCTCCCCCAAACCCCTGCCCAATGGCGCGGCCGGATCGACTATCGCGCGCTCGACCGGCAACTTACCGACCTTGCCCAGCGACCCGAAATGGCGGGGCTGGCAGTGGCGGTGGTCGAGGACGGCGAATTGCGTTTCGTGCGCGCCTATGGCGTTTCCGACGTATCGACCGGAACACCGGTGACCGCGCAGACGATGTTTCGCTGGGCGTCGGTATCCAAAACCACAACCGGCGTGATGGCGGCGGCGCTGGCCCAGGACGGCGCCCTCGATCTTGATCGCCCCGTCGCCGCGTGGCGCACGTCGCTGCGCCTGCCCCGCGGCGCCGAGGCGGAGGTGACGCTCGACGACCTGCTCGCCCAGCGCACCGGTCTCACCAAAAACGCCTATGACGAGAAACTGGAGGAAGGGCAGAGCCCCGCGCTGATCCGCACCGGACTCGCCGCCGCGCCGCTGCAATGCGATCCCGGCACCTGCCACACCTATCAGAACATAGCCTTCGACGCGGCGAGCGAGATTTTGACCGCGGCCGCCGACAAACCCTTTGCCAACGCGGTCGAGGACCGGTTCTTTCTGCCGCTCGGCATGGTCAGCGCCGGTTTCGGGATGGAGCGGCTGACCGGCGCGAAGGATTGGGCGAAACCGCACCGTGGGCACCATACCCTGCCGGTCAAGGAAGCCTATTGGCGCGTCCCCGCTGCCGCCGGGGTCGAGAGCGATATCGTCGATTTCGCCAAATGGATGCAGGCGATGATGGGGTCGCGCCCCGATGTCCTGCCGCAATCGGTGTTGCAGCTCGCCCACCGACCCCGCGTCGGCACCGCAAAGCTCTATGGCGGCACCTTGCGGCAGGCGACGGGCGATGCGGCCTATGGCCTTGGCTGGCGGAGCTTTACCTATGGCGGCCACCGGCTCGAAGGTCATTCGGGCGCGGTCGCGGGGTATCGCGCGACGATGATCTTCGAACCGGCAACGCGGACGGGCGTCGTCGCAATGTGGAACAGCGACTGGGGCTTTCCCTTCCGCATCCCCTTCACGGTGATCGACAGCTATCACAAGCGCGACGACGCCGGCTGGCTCGACCTCAGCGAACTGCCGCCCGCCCCGGGCGTCGCCGCGGCGCCGGTCCTGGCTGCTGCAGCGTCGAAAGGCTGAAGTGCGCGACCTGGTTGCGTACCGGGCCGCTGCTTGGGTAAGGCGCGCGTCCAAGAGCGAAAGGAGAATCATCAATGCGCGTGCTGCTGATCGGATCATCGGGCTGGCTCGGGCGCTATCTTGCGCCTTTGCTCAGCCAAAGTGGGCATGAAGTTACCGGCATCGATGTCGTACCCGGCGCCCACACGCAAGTGATCGGCACCGTCGCCGATCGCGCGCTGATTAACCGGACGATGGGCGAGCATGGCATCGAAGCGATCATCCACAGCGGCGCCCTGCACAAACCCGACATCGTCCGCTATCCGCGCCAGGCCTTTATCGACGTCAACGTCAGCGGCACACTGAACCTGATCGAGGCGGCGGTCGCGGCGGGCAACAACCGTTTCCTGTTCACCTCGACCACCTCGCTGATGGTGCGCGCCGATGTCCGCGACGGCGCGGGTCACCATGGCGCGTGGTGGATGGACGAGGATTTCGGTCCGCTGGAACCGCGCAACATCTATGGCATCACCAAGCTCGCCGCCGAGCAGGCGTGCCGCCTCGTCCACCGCGAGCATGGCATCAACGTGGCGATCCTGCGCACCGGCCGCTTCTTTCCCGAGGATGACGACACCCACGCCAGCCCGAGCGGCCCGAACCTCAAGGCCAACGAGCTGCTCCACCGCCGCCTGACCGTCGAGGATGCTGCGGCGGCCCATCTTGCGGCGCTGGAGGCGGCGCCGACGATCGGCTGCGACACCTTCATCCTCTCCGCGCCGCCGCCGTTCGAACGTGCGGACGCGGAGGAACTCGCCCGCGATGCGCGCGCGGTGATCGCCCGCTATCATCCCGACGCCGCTGAACTTTATGCGGCAACGGGCTGGGTGCTCCCCGAAACGATCGACCGCGTTTACGACCCGTCGCGCGCCGAGCGCCGCTTCGGCTGGCGCGCCCGCAGCGACTTCGCGAGCGTGCTGGCGGCGCTGCGCGAGGGCGGCACACTGCCCTTCGCGCACGACCCCGCCTACACCTCCCCCATCGTTGCCCAGGAGCGCGAAGCATGTACGAGCTGATCACCGCCAACCGCAATTATTCGAGCTGGTCGCTGCGTCCGTGGGTGCTGATGACCGCGCTCGGCATCGCGTTTCGTGACCGCGTCGAGCCGTTCACCAAGCCTGCCAATTACGACGATTTCCGCAGCTTCTCGCCGACCGGGCAGGTTCCCGCGCTGCTCCACGAGGGGCGGACCATCTATGATTCGCTCGGTATCACCCTCTATCTCGCCGACCGGCACGAGGGCGTGTGGCCGACCGACCCCGACGCGCGCGCCTGGGCGCAATGCGCAGCGGCCGAAATGCACAGCGGCTTTGCGGCGCTGCGCAACGATTGCACCATGAACGTTGGGGTGCGCGTGACGCCCAAGCCGATGTCCGGCGCGCTCAAAGCCAATGTCGCGCGGATCCGCGAGTTGTTCGAAGAGGGGCTGGCAAAATTCGGCGGACCGTGGCTCGCCGGGCCGGATTTTACCGCAGTCGACGCTTTCTTCGCCCCGGTCGCATTCCGCATCCGTACCTATGGTCTCGACGTCGGCGCCGGACAGGCATGGGTCGACCATATCCTCGCCCACCCCGCGATGCTGGAGTGGGAACGGCAGGCGCTCGCCGAAAGCTGGCGCGAGGTGGGGCATGAGGAAGAGTTGCGCGCGTGCGGGGCGATTACGGCGGACTACCGGACGGTCCAATAGCATCGCCGCCCTCGCCTCCGCGGGGACGACGATCAGTCGACCAGCGCCTCGCGCACGACCGCAATCCCCGCTTCGCGCTGCACCTTCAATTCGGCCTTCAACTTCGCCGGATCGCGCGCAAAGACGAAACCAAAGCTGACTCCGCCCTCCTTGCCGATCGTCGCATGGTGCAGCTTGTGCGCCTGCACCAGCCGCTTGGCATAGCCGCGCCGCGGCACCCAGCGGAAAGTGCGCTGATGGACCAGCCCGTCGTGCACCACCGTATAGATGATGCCATAAAACAGCACGCCGAGCCCGATCCACGTCCCCGGCGCCCATGCGCCGGTGCCCATGATCATCGGGCTGCCCACCGCAAACATCGAAATGCTCAGCGCGGCGCCGAACAGCCCGAACAGGTCGTTCTTTTCCAGCATCTTATCGTGCGGCTCGTGATGGTCGCGGTGCCACGCCCAGCCGAAGCCGTGCATGATATATTTGTGGCTCGCCCAGGCGACAAATTCCATCGCCAAAACGGTGGCGACGACAAGCGCAATGATGGCGGACAGCGGCATGCTGCCGATATAAGCGCCCCGACCCGCCAGCGCCAGCCCAGGGTCAGCCCTGATCGCCGACGAACACCAGCCGGTCGCGGAACTTGTGGCTGCGCGCGGTCGGCGAAAAACTGGACCGCATCCAGCCGCCATCCTCGCTCAGATAATCATCCTCGGTCAGCCCCTGTCCGCGGATCTGGTTGATGAAAGCGCGCGATTTATAATGGTCGAACATCCGCAGAAACTCGGTCGCCATGATCGCGATCAGCCGCGGATCTTCGCTCAGGAAGGCATTTTCGTCATTGCCCTGACAGCTTTCGTCGCTGAAATTGGCCGAGCCGAACAACATCTGCGGCCGCGCCCCGAACGGATCGATGATCATCAGCTTACTGTGGATCTTGTGGTTGCCGAACGCCCTGGCATCCCATTGCCGCCCCATGTAGGTTTCGAGCCGCGAGGGAACAAAATAGCGTGTGTTGTTCGTCGTCAGCGCCTCGACCTTCTTGCGCACCGTCGTGTTCGCCAGGCCATAGTGGAGCAGTTGCGCCGGTTGCGCCGCGATCGCGGTGACGATTGCGGGGTCGAGCGCGAACGGCGCGCTGGTCAGCACACAACTTTTCGCCGCGCCCACCAGTTCGACCGCCTTGTCGACGATGTCGAGGGTGCGCACGGGGGAGAAATATTGCGTCGCGAACGGTCCGCCGCCCGCGACCGCGAGCCGCGCCTGAAGCGCGCCGACGCGGTTGCGCACCTCCGCCGGATCAGTCTTTGACGGCCCGCGCGCTGGATCGTCTGCGAGGATCAGCCAATAGTCGTGATAGGCGGTCGCGACGACCGGATCGTCGAGAATCACCGCGGCATTGGTCTGGTAATAAAAGGCGTTCTCCGAAAAATTGGCGGTGCCGGTGAAGGTCCGCACCGGAACGCCACCCACCAGATGGACGATGAACTTGTTGTGGCTGATCTTCTGGATCGCCGCGCGCGGGGTCGCGGCCGATGCCAGGCCGTGCGCGGCGAGGACCGCTTCGCTCTTGTGCGTCGCATGGTCGCCCGGCTTGGCGTGATAGACGATCCGCACATCGACCCCGCGCGCCTTTGCCGCCGCCAGCGCCGCCGCGACCTCGTCGTCGAAAAACTCGTAGATGCCGATGCGCAGCGCGTGCCCGCCGCCCGCCGCCGCGATAAAGCCGATCAACGCCTCTTTCAGTCCGCGCGACAGCCAGCGCCACGCCGCGCCGTCGGGGACGTCGCGCGGATGCGCGCCCTTGAAGCGGTCGAGATAGGCAAATGCGGACGTGACGCCGCGATTGACATAAGCGCCGGTGCCCGCCGTCATTTCGGGCGAAGGGCGCAGTTTCAGCGTCAAGGGCACCTCGTCGGTCGTCAATCCATCGGGCGGCGTCCCGCGCACCGGGAAAATATCGAAAACATAGCCCAGACTGCTCTTCAGCGAATAATCGCTCCAGCGAAAGCGCTGAAACGGCGCCTCGCGCGACGACACGTCATAGCCATCGACCGGATCGCCCTTGAAGCGTTTTTCGCCGCGCAGCCAGTTGACCGCGATGGCCTCGCCGGTGGTCAGATCGACCTCGCTCTTGCGCACCGCAAAGCCGTGCAGGCCTTGGCTTTGCGCGGGATCGACGTCCCAGCCGAGCGAAATGCTGTGGGTGCCGACCAGCGCCGCAGCGCGATACGGCCCGCGCGTCGTGCGGATAACGGGGCGATAGGCGGGAATCGAAACCATGGGCCTCTCCTGTTCCAAAGCGCGACTCCAGAAGGGCGGCACCATGCTAAACATCTTTGCCGCCGACGCGACCGAAAATTGCGTTTCCTATCGCCACCGGCTTGCAATGTTGTGCCGCTGATCTAAGGCAGCCGCATGACTCGCCCCCGCACCCTGTACGAAAAAATCTGGGACGCGCATGTTGTCGAACAGCGCCCCGACGGCACCTGCCTGATCTTCATCGACCGCCACCTGGTCCACGAAGTCACCAGCCCGCAGGCGTTCGCCGGGCTTCGTGCGAGCGGCCGCACGGTGCGCCGTCCCGACCTGACCCTTGCGGTGCCCGACCACAATCTGCCGACGACGGCGCGCAGGGACGCGGCGGGCAACCGGCTGCCGATTGCCGACGTGGAAAGCGCGGCGCAGCTTGCGGCGCTCGAAACCAACGCCCCCGATTTCGGCATCCGTTACATCGACGCGACTGCCGCCGAGCAGGGCATCGTCCATGTCGTCGGCCCCGAGCAGGGCTTTTCGCTGCCCGGCACGACGATCGTGTGCGGCGACAGCCACACCGCGTGCCACGGCGGCATCGGCGCGCTGGCATTCGGCATCGGAACGAGCGAGGTCGAGCATGTGCTGGCGACGCAGACGCTGCTGCTCCAGCCCGCGAAGACGATGGAAGTGCGCGTCGAGGGCGCGGTCGGCCCCGGCGTGACCGCAAAGGACATCATCCTCCACATTACCGGCACCATCGGCGCCGCGGGCGGCACCGGCCATGTCATCGAATATACCGGCAGCGCCATCCGCGCGCTGAGCGTCGAGGGCCGTCTGACCGTCAGCAACATGGCGATCGAGGGCGGCGCGCGCGCCGGGCTGATCGCGGCGGATGCGACGACCTTCGCCTATCTCAAGGGCCGCCCCTATGCGCCGAAGGGCGTCGACTGGGATGCCGCGGTGGCTTACTGGACCAGCCTCGCGACCGATCCCGGCGCGACGTACGACAAGACCGTCATCATCGACGCCGCCGACATCGCGCCCAGCGTCACTTGGGGCACCAGCCCCGAAGATGTCGTGCCGATCACCGGCAGCGTACCCGCGCCCGACAGCTTCGCCGACCCGTCGAAACAGGCCGCGGCCGCCAAATCGCTCGCCTATATGGGCCTCGAACCCGGCACCCGGATGCAGGATGTGCCGATCGAAAATATCTTCATCGGCAGCTGCACCAACAGCCGCATCGAAGATCTGCGCGCTGCCGCCGCGGTGCTGAAAGGGCGGCACAAGGCCGACAATGTCAAATGGGCGATCGTCGTCCCCGGATCGGGGTTGGTGAAGGCGCAGGCCGAGGCCGAAGGGCTCGACCGCATTTTCACCGACGCGGGTCTCGAATGGCGCGAACCCGGCTGTTCGGCATGTCTCGGCATGAACCCCGACAAGGTGCCTGCGGGCGAACGCTGCGCCAGCACCAGCAACCGCAATTTCGTCGGCCGTCAGGGGCCGGGCAGCCGTACCCACCTGGTGTCGCCCGCGATGGCGGCGGCGGCGGCGGTGACCGGGCGGCTCACCGACGTACGGGAATTGATGGCTTGAGCGCGCGACAGAGGGAACCAAGAGCATGATCTGGAAAGCTATCGCATCGGCTGCAGCGGCGCTGGCCCTCGCCACCCCTGCTCTGGCACAGGACAAGCCCGCTACCACCAAGGTCAGCCTGACCCGGCTCGATTGCGGCACGGTCCGCGTCAACCGGCTCAACGCCTTTTCGGACACCGAGGCCTATCCGGGGCAGAGCCGCGATCTGACCGTCGGTTGTTACCTGATCCGCCACGGCGACCAGCTGATGCTGTGGGATCTGGGCTTGCCCAGCGCGCTGAAGGGCGCAGCGCTTGCCGCAACCGGCGACATGTCGGCAACGGTGCACCGCACCCTCGTCGAGCAGCTCGCCGACCTTGGCATCAAACCGCAGGACATCGATGTCGTCGGGGTTAGCCACTTCCATTCCGACCATGTCGGTCAGCTCCCCGATTTCCCCGCCGCGAAACTCTATATCGGCAAGGGTGACTGGGACACGCTGACGCAGAGCCCGCCGCCCGCCTTTGTCGATCCCAAGCCTTTCACGTCGTGGATCAGCGGCGGTGGCACGGCCGAGCCGGTCGCGCGCGACAAGGATATTTTCGGCGATGGCAGCGTGGTGATGTTCGACATGCCGGGGCACACCCCGGGCCACCATACGCTGCTGGTGCGGCTGGCGGGCCGCGGACCGGTACTGCTTACCGGCGATCAGGCCCATTTTCAGGAAAATTACGACAGCGAAGGCGTGCCGACTTTCAACACCAACCGCGCCGACACGCTCGCGTCGTTCGGCCGCTTCAAGGCGCTGGCCAAAAACCTGAAGGCGACGGTGATCATCCAGCACGAACCGCGCGATGTCGGCAAGCTGCCCGCTTTCCCCAAGGCCGCCGAATAGATGGCGCCGATCGAAAAAGTCGAGGGCCGCGCCATCCCGTTCGGGCTGAAGAATGTCGACACCGACGTCATCATACCCGCCAAATGGCTCAAGACAATCAGCCGCGAAGGGCTCGGCAAAGGCGCGTTCGAAACGCTGCGCGCGGACCCCGACAATCTGTTCGACCGCCCCGAGTACAAGCAAGCGCCGATCCTGATCGCGGGCGACAATTTCGGCTGCGGGTCGAGCCGCGAGCATGCCGCCTGGGCGCTCGGCGACCTCGGTATCCGCGTCGTCATTGCACCCAGCTACTCGGACATCTTCTCGGGTAACGCCGTCAAGAACGGCATCTTGCCCGTCGTGCTGCCTCAATCGGCCATCGATCGGCTGATGGAGGTTGCCGTGACCGATCCGATCCATGTCGACCTCGACACCCAGACGGTGACGACGCCGTTTCAGGATCGCTTCAGCTTCGACATCGACCCGTTCCGCAAGATGTGCCTGCTGAACGGCCTCGACGAAATTTCACTCACCGAAAAAAGCGAAGCGGCGATCGCCGCGCACGAACAGAAAATAGCCAAAACACAGTCGTGGCTGACGCCAACGCTGGCATAAGGAGAAGATGATGAAGGCTCTCTTGTCGACCGCCACCGGCGGCCCCGAAACGCTGGTCGTTGGCGAATTGCCGCGGCCGACCGCCGGTGCCGGACAGATCGTCATCGACGTCAAGGCGTGCGCGGTCAATTTCCCCGACACGCTGATCATCGAGGATAAATATCAGTTCAAACCCGCACGCCCCTTTGCCCCCGGCGGCGAAGTCGCGGGCCTCGTCGCCGAAGTCGGCGAAGGCGTGACCGGGTTCAAAGTCGGCGACCGCGTCATCGCCGGCTGCGGCAATGGCGGCATGTCCGAAGCCGTCGCGGTGTCGGTCCACAACGTCTATCACCTGCCCGACGGCCATGACTTCGCCGAGGGCGCGTCGCTGCTGATGACCTATGGCACCAGCATCCACGCACTGGTCGATCGCGGCCATATCCAGGAAGGCGAGACCTTGCTCGTCCTCGGCGCCTCGGGCGGGGTCGGCATCGCCGCGGTCGAACTCGGCAAGGCGTTCGGCGCGCGCGTCGTCGCCGGCGTATCAAGCGAAGAAAAGGCTGACATCGCGCGGCAGGCGGGCGCGGATGAGGTCGTGATCTATGGCCGCCAGCCTTTCGACAAGGATCAGTCCAAGGCGCTCGCGAACATGTTCAAGGAAGCGGTCGGACCGGGCGGCGCCAATGTCATTTATGACGCTGTGGGCGGCGACTATGCCGAACCCGCACTGCGCTCAATCGCATGGGAAGGTCGCTATCTCGTCGTCGGTTTCCCTGCGGGCATTCCGCGCCTGCCGCTCAATCTGACCTTGCTCAAAAGCTGCGACGTCGCGGGCGTGTTCTGGGGCGCCTTTGTCGCCCGCGAACCGGAGCGCAACCGTGCGCATGTCGCGCGCCTGTTCCAGCTGTGGGAACAGGGCAAGATCAAGCCGCGCGTCACCGGCACCTACGCCCTCGCCGATGGTGGCAAGGCGATCGCCAAGCTTGGCGACCGCAGCGCGGTCGGCAAGCTGGTCATCACCATCTGAAATACCGACCCGATCCCGCGCTGACCGCGGCGCTGCGCAATCTCGCGGCGCCGACCGGACGGCTGGAAGTGCGCGTGACGCCCGGCGCCGGGCGTGAAGATGTCACGATCGAAGGGGCCACCGTGCGCCTGCGCGTTACCGCACCGCCCGCCGACGGCGCCGCGAACGACGCCGTGCTCGATCTGCTGGCCGCCGCGCTCGGCCGTCCACGCCGCGATCTCACCCTGCTGCGCGGCGCGGCGGCACGGATCAAGCTCATCGCGATCGCGCCCGATTGATTTGGCCGAGTTAACGCTTTCGCAGGGGCTGTGCTTTATCACCAATGGCAGGACTATCTGGTCAGGGTGCAACAATGGCGACTCGCCGCGCAAAGGCTGATGAAAGTAACGCGAGCATCGCGAATATTTCGCGTACCCGCCGCGCGCAACTCGTCGCCGAGTTCGAGGGCGAGTTGGGGATCGATTATAAAGCGCGCGCCAAGGCGGCAGAGGCCGAACGCCGCTGGCAGGTTCGCAAGACCTTCATCGTGTGGACCGTCGCGCTGATCTTTTTCACCGTCGCATGCCAAAAGCTGTGGGTGATGGGGCAGGACGTCGACAAGCCGTTCTCCGACCTCAACCCGATCGACAGCATTTTCGGCGAGTAGCCGCGCCGCAATCGGTCCTCAATAAACCCGCGCCTTCGGCTTGATATATTCGACATCGTCCGACAGCGTATATTCGTGGACCGGGCGGTAATCGAGGCGGACACCGCCGCCCTTGCCGCCCCAGCCGTCGAACCACGCTACCGTGTGCTTCATCCAGTTCGCATCGTCGCGGTTCGGGAAATCCTCGTGCGCGTGGGCGCCGCGGCTTTCCTTGCGGTTGAACGCCGAATGCATCGTCACCGTCGCCTGGCTGATCAGATTGTCGAGCTCGAGCGTTTCGACCAGGTCGGTGTTCCAGATCAGGCTGCGGTCGGTGACCCCGACGTCGTTCATCCGCTGATAGGTTTTGGTCAGCTTTTCCTTGCCCTCGGCCATCAGTTCGTCGGTACGGAACACCGCGGCATGCGCCGACATGGCGCGCTGCATTTCGGTGCGGATTTCCGCCGTCGGCGACCCGCCCTTGGCGTGACGGAAATGGTCGAGGCGGCCAAGCGCGAGATCGGCGCTGTCAGTCGGCAGCGGCTGCTGCGCCACACCCGGTTTGATGATGTCGCGCAGGCGGTGCCCCGTCGCGCGGCCAAAGACGACGAGATCGATCAGGCTGTTCGAGCCAAGACGGTTCGCGCCATGGACAGACACGCACGCCGCTTCACCGACCGCGAACAGGCCGAGGACGACGGTGTCGGGGCCGTCCTTGCCCAAGGTCACGACTTCGCCATGATAGTTACAGGGAATGCCGCCCATATTATAATGGACCGTCGGCACGACCGGCAGCGGCTGGCGCGTCAGGTCGACGCCCGCGAAAACCTTGCCGCTTTCGGTGATGCCGGGCAGGCGTTCATGGAGCACCGCGGGATCGATATGATCGAGGTGCAGATAGATATGGTCCTTGTGTGGGCCGACGCCGCGGCCTTCGCGGATTTCGAGCGCCATTGATCGCGACACGACGTCGCGTGATGCGAGGTCCTTGGCCGACGGAGCGTAGCGTTCCATGAATCGCTCGCCCTCCGAATTGGTCAGATAACCGCCCTCGCCGCGCGCACCCTCGGTGATCAGCACGCCGGCGCCATAGATGCCGGTCGGATGGAATTGGACGAATTCCATGTCCTGAAGCGGCAAGCCGGCGCGCAGCACCATGCCGCCGCCGTCGCCGGTGCAGGTGTGCGCCGAAGTCGCGGTGAAATAGCTGCGGCCATAACCGCCAGTCGCGAGCACGACGGCCTGCGACCGGAAACGGTGGATGCTGCCGTCATCCATGCACAACGCGATGACGCCGCGGCAAACCTTGCCGTCGGGGCCATCTTCCATGATCAGGTCGAGCGCGAAATATTCGACAAAGAAGTCGGCGTCATATTTCAGCGACTGCTGGTACAGCGCGTGGAGCATCGCATGGCCGGTGCGGTCGGCCGCGGCGGCGGTGCGCTGCACCGGCGGGCCTTCGCCCATATTCTGCATATGGCCGCCGAACGGACGCTGATAGATGGTGCCGTCGGCGTTGCGCGAAAAGGGCACCCCGGCGTGCTCAAGCTCGTACACCGCCTGCGGCGCTTCGCGGACCATATATTCGATCGCGTCCTGGTCGCCGAGCCAGTCGGAGCCCTTGACGGTGTCGTACATATGCCACTGCCAATGGTCGGGCGAATTGTTGCCGAGCGACGCGGCGATGCCGCCCTGCGCCGCTACGGTGTGGCTGCGCGTCGGGAACACCTTGGTGATGCACGCGGTCTTCAGCCCTGCTTCGGCGCTGCCCATCGTAGCGCGCAGGCCCGATCCGCCGGCGCCAACGACGACAGTGTCATAGATATGGTCGATGATCTTGTAAGCGTCGGTCATGTCACATGCCCCCCGGGCCGGCCACGACGGGTGCCAGCGCAATCCGCGCGATCGTGAAGATCCCGTAGGCGGCGCCGCCGATGGCGTAGAAATTGAGCAGAACGGTCGCGAGCAGAAGCATCGGCCCGTGGACATAATCCTCGATCAGCACCGTGAGGCCCAGCCGCAGGTGCCAGAAGACACTGACCACCATCAGGATGAGCGCCAGCGCCACCGTCGGGTTCGCCGCCCAGCGCAGCACCGCCGCGTGGTCACCAAGCGGCAGCCGGATCAGCGACACGACGAAAAAGCCGACGAGCAGGATGTTGCCAAGCGCGGTCAGCCTTTGTTGAAGCCAATGCTGCGAGCCATGCCCCGACGAGCCGAGGCCGCGGACCTTGCCGAGATGCGTGCCATTGCCCATCAGAGTGCCTCCGCCATGATATAAAGCCAGGTTGCGGCGGTCGCGAATACGCCCGCGGCGATCACGACGATCGACCACAGCTTGTTGGTTTTCAGCTCATATCCTGCGCCGGTGTCGAGCACGAAATGGCGCAGCCCTGAGAAGAGATGCTGGAAAAACGCCCAGGTCAGCCCGACCAGCACGACCTTGCCCAGGATATTGGTGATCTGATGAAACAGGCTGATTTCGGGGCTGGGATCGTGCCAGATGCACGCAACAAACGTGGCGTAGGCCTCTGGCCCGCCTGCAATCGCGCCCAGCCACCACAGGAACAGACCGGCACCGACAATCGCCAGCCCGTCGCCGCTGGCGCGATGAAGGATCGAGACCGCCATCGCGGGCCCCCACTTATATACCTGCAAATGCGGAGCGCGCGGGCGCGCATTCGGTTCGTTGCCAGCCATATCAGCCCCGTTTCTGACTCTATTCGGTCGATGTGGAGCCGGTTAAGCCTTCCCGCGGTGATATGCAATTGCTTAGCGGGGATACGCGCTCAAGAAATCATGACGTATTCGACACAAAGAGCACCGCCTAGCCGCCCCTCTGCTTCGACAGCAATTGAGCCAGCCCCATGGTGATGACCGTGACAGAAGCGAGGCCCAGGATGACAAAGGTACGCATTGCCCCCCAACCGCTGGGAAGCAGATTGGCGGGAGTATATATTACGACACCCAATAGTATGGACCCGAGCACTATTGGCACCAGCATTCGCATCGGCAATGCATAGCCACGCGCGATTTTCTGCTCGCGCGTCAATGCCTGAACAAGTGGGCGGGTTTCGAGCCTTTTCCACACCATCATTTTAAATTTCCTAAGCTGAATGCGGTGCCAGACGGCCACGAAGAACCAGCCAGGAATTGAGAGCAATGCGAATAGAGCGAAGGGGGTCCAAAGCTTCGCGGCGAGCAAAGCAAAAACGACGGTGAGGCATAGTGAAGCCCATACCGACTGGCTAAATTGACGGACCTGCGCTGCCAGTATCAGCTCATACTCGACCAGCATGGTGACGGCTTCCTTTTCCGACAGCGGTCGGCCTTCACCAGCGATCGAACGGGAAAAAATATAGTGGGGCTTTTCGTATCGAAGTAGCGCGACAAGCGCCGCCTTTTCTCGTTCGATCGTTGGGTTTTGAGCAGCCATGGCGTGAGCGTAGCCAAGCAGGTTTAATATAATCCGAAGGTAAAGAGCGCCCAGACATCACGCGCGATTCAGCGAGTGTTTCGACGTTAATCGACAACGACGAAGGAAAGGGGAATGATAAAAATCGACCATTTCTAGCCATCAATCCTCCTTGTCGCGCAGCGATGGGGAGGTGGCAGCGCGAAGCGCTGACGGAGGGGCAGTGGCGCGACGTCGCGGCCCCTCTACCGCTTGCTTCGCAAGCGGTCCCCCTCCCCATGGCTTCGCCACAGGGAAAATCGGCTACGTCCGCTTCCTATCCTGAACCGGCCACATCACCGCGTCACTTAATCTTGTCGCGGTTCACATAGAGCAGCGCGGCGATCACTGCGGCCGAGCCAATACCCAACCCCGCGGCAGCGGCGGTTTTCCAGCCCCGCTTGCCGCCCTTCGCTGCGTCCCGATCCGCCGCCTCGGCCGCGTCGGCGGCTTCCTTCTGCTGACGCTGCTCGCGCGCGGCGCGCAGCACCTCATTTTCCTCGGGTTCGTCGCCCTGCAGCGGCGGGGAGGGAGATTGGTCGGTCATTATCGCTTATGTCCTTGTATTCAGGCGAGTGCCTGCTCAACAGACACATAATCGGTTCCGATCGCTTCCGCTACGGCTTCGAACGTCACCTTGCCATTCCATACGTTCAAACCCTGCGCAAGATGCACGTCGCGCTTCAAAGCTTCCTTCCACCCCAGATCGGCGATGCGCAGGGCGTGCGGCAGGGTGACATTGTTGAGCGCATAGGTGCTGGTGCGCGCGACCCCGCCGGGCATGTTGGCAACCGCATAATGGACGATGCCGTCGACGACATAGGTCGGTTCGGCGTGCGTTGTCGCGTGGCTGGTTTCAAAACAGCCGCCCTGATCGATCGCGACGTCGACGAGCACCGAACCCGCCTGCATCGTGCCGAGCATATCGCGCGTGACAAGCTTGGGTGCCTCGGCGCCGGGGATCAGCACCGCGCCGATGACCAGATCGGCCTCGGCGACGCATTCGGCCAGATTGGCGCGGTTCGAAAAGCGCGTCTTGGCACGCGCCTCGAAGAACGTGCCGACGCGTTCGAGCACTTCCGGATCGCGGTCGAGGATCGTCACATCGGCGCCGAGGCCTGCGGCCATCTGCGCCGCGTTGAAGCCGACGACGCCGCCGCCGATCACGCACACCTTGCCCGGCGCGACGCCGGGCACGCCGCCGAGCAGCACGCCGCGGCCGCCATGCGCTTTTTCGAGCGCGGTGGCGCCGGCCTGGATCGACATACGTCCCGCGACCTGGCTCATCGGCTTCAGCAGCGGCAGGCCGCCGTGCGGGCTGGTGACGGTTTCATAGGCGATGCACACCGCACCCGATTTCATCAGGTCGCGGGTCTGGTCGGGATCGGGGGCGAGGTGGAGATAGGTGTAGAGGATCTGACCCTCGCGCAGCATCGCGCGTTCGCCCGGCTGCGGTTCCTTGACCTTGACCACCATGTCGCAGGTCGCGAAAATCTCTTCGGCGGTCTGGACGATCTCGGCCCCGGCTTCGACATAATAGCGGTCGTGCGCGCCTATGCCAGCGCCGGCGCCGGTCTGAACCAGCACGCGATGGCCGTGGACGGTCAGCTCGCGCGCGCTTTCGGGGGTCAGTCCGACGCGATATTCGTGGTTCTTGATTTCCTTGGGGGTGCCGATGATCATTGTCGCTCTCCATTGGTTCGCCGCCGGTCGCGCTATCCCGGCGCCGCGTCGTTCATGGCTGCGCCTAATAGCAGAAACGGCGCGCGAGGTGCTTGCATATCGTCGCTGAATTCGCGACAAATGCGCACAAATATCGCGTGATATGGCGTAAGGACGCACAATGATTGATCGAATCGACCGCAAGCTCCTCGACATGCTGCAACGGGGCGGTCCGCGCCCCGCCGCCGAACTGGGCGAAGCGGTCGGCCTGTCAGCATCGGCGTGCCACCGCCGTATCCGCGCGCTAGAGGCGGCGGGGATCATCACCGGCTATGCCGCGCGGCTGGCCCCCGAACGCATCGGCCTCGGGCTCGACGTCTTCGTCGACATCAGCCTGACCTCGCAGAGCGAAGAAGCGCTGACCGCGTTCGAAAGCGCGGTCAAAAGCTTCGACGAGATCCTCGAATGCCAGCTTTTGTCGGGCGCATCCGATTACCGGTTGCGCGTCGCGGCGCGAAACGTTGCCGATTTCGACCGGCTGCACCGCCATTGCCTGTCGCGCCTGCCCGGGGTCGCAGCGATGCACAGCGCCTTTGCGCTGCGCACGATCAAGGCGTTTGAGGGCTATCCGGTGCCAGCCACTGATACGTACTAGCCACGAAAATCGCCCGGCTGGTTAACGTGCAATTTACCAAAAGCGCGGCATAGCCCGGTCATATGTTTTGCGGACGACAGGCGGGCGGCAGACCCGTGCGTCGGGATCGATCAGGGAAGCAGGATCATGGTGAAGGAAAATCCGATTCATAAGCAGCAAATCGACCCGATCTTGATGGCCGAGCGCTTCCCCTATTATAACCTCGACGGTCAGCTCGCCGCCGACGCCGCCGAAATTCACGCGATCATCGTTGGCCGCGAAGAAGCCATCGCGCGCGCCTATTGGGATGCATTCAATGCGCTGCAGAGCGTCGAGCGCGCGGTTGATGGCGAGCTGCTCGCCTCGTACATCCGCGGCAGCGCGCGCCACACCGAAGTCAAATATGCCGATGCCGCGGGGCAAGAGGTTGCAACGATCGCGTGCCAGAACGCCCATATGGCGCGGCGCGTCAAACTGCAGCTTGCTTCCGTTATGTCGTGTATCGCCGAAAGCCAGCGACTGACGATCGAGTATGTCGTCGCCGCATGCATAGAAGATGCAGCACGGCTGGCGCGGCTGGTCAGCGCGGTCAACCGGCTCGCGCTGCTCGAATTCGACATCATGCAACGCTATGCTGAAAAGCTCGATCGCGCGATCATCTCCAGCGAACGCCAGACGCTCGCGGGCGATTTCGACCGTTCGATCGCCTCACTGGTGCAGGACACCGACGGGGTGCGCGAACAGCTCGCCAAACAAGCGGCCTCGGCCGACCAGGCGGCGAAAGGCATGATCGCCAAGACCAGCGAAGTCGCCGCCGCGTCCGAACAATCGGCGATGGCAATGCGCGAAGCCGCCTCGACCGCCGCCGGGCTGATCCGTGCGATCGAGGATGCCCGCAGCGAGGTCGAAGCATCGGCCAGCGTCGCCACCCGCGCCTCCGAACAGGCGGGTGAAGCCGTCGCAATGTCCGAAACGCTGTCGCACCATGCCGAATCGATCGAATCCATTTTGGGCCTGATCCGCGAGATCGCAGGCCAGACCAACCTGCTCGCGCTCAACGCCACGATCGAGGCCGCGCGGGCAGGCGAATCGGGCCGCGGCTTTGCCGTCGTCGCGCAGGAGGTCAAAAGCCTCGCCAACGAAACCGCGCGCGCGACCGACGACATTGCGGGCAAGATCACCGCGATCCAGCAGGCAACGCGCGGGTCGGTGACCGCCAACCAGTCGATCCAGCAGACGATCGTCGAGGTCCAGCGCTCGGCGCAGCGCATCCGCGACGCGATGGACGCGCAGGCACAGACCGTCACCTCGATCACCGCCGCGGTCGACGAAACCGCGCTCGCTGCCGACTCGATGTCATCGACGATCGCCAGCATCCGCAACGATTCGGGCATGGTCGCGAGCGAAATCAGCGTGCTCAGCCAGGAATTCGGCAAGATGGGCGGACGGTTGCAACAGCTCGAACAGGCCGCCAGCGAATTCAGCCGCCGGGTGGCGTAACCACATTTTTGATCCGCTCGTGTCGAGCGAAGTCGAGACACCCATCGATCGTGTTTGCCTTTACGGTGTCTCGACTTCGCTCGACACAAACGGAACGAGGAACATCCTGACGCGATCAACGAAGGTTTGGAGGTTGGACTGATGTCGCGGCCTCGCTAAAGCCGCCCCATGCAAACCCACATCCTGATCACCGGCGCCAGCCGCGGCATCGGCGCCGCGATCGCCGCCGCGCTGACCTCGGACGCTACCAAAACGGTTGCGCTATCGAGTGCCGACGGCGACCTCGCCGACCCCGCGACCCCCGAACATCTGTGGCAACACAGCCTCGACCGGTTGGGTGGCCGCATCGACGTGCTGATCAACAACGCCGGGATCTTTGAGGCCAACCCGCTCGACAGCAACGACGCCGATTGGGCCGCGAACTGGAACCGCACGCTCCAGATCAATCTGACCGCGAGCGCCGACCTGTGCCGCCGCGCGGTGCTGCATTGGCAGGATCGCAATGCAGAAGGCCGCATCGTCAACATCGCCAGCCGCGCCGCGCACCGCGGCGACAGCCCCGCCCACTGGCACTATGCCGCGTCAAAGGCCGGCATGGTCGCGATGACCAAGACGATCGCGCGCGCCTATGCCGCTGACAACATTCTCGCCTTTGCAATCTGCCCCGGCTTCACGATGACCGGCATGGCCGATGAGTATCTCGCCAGCCGCGACGGCGACAAGCTGCTCGCCGATATCCCGCTGGGTCGCGTCGCAACGCCCGAAGAAGTCGCCGAAATGGCGCGCTGGTGCGCGCTCGATGCCCCGCCTTCGATGACCGGCGCGGTGCTCGATGTAAATGGCGCCAGCTATGTGCGCTAAATCATGAGCTGGCTGATCTCGCTCCCCTGCACCCGCGCCGAGGCCGAAGCGGTCTCCGCCGGTGGGTCAGCGCTCGACGCGCTCGCCGAGCCGCCGGTGGTGGTGACGCGCGAAATCGACGAGGATGCCGGGCTGTGGCAGCTCGACGCCTATGTCGATGACAGGCCCGCACCCGCGCTGCTGACCATGATCCGGGCGCTGGTACCCAGCGCCAAGGGCATGCAGCCGACGGTCGAGGAGCTGGTCGAACAGGATTGGGTCACGTTGAGCCAGCAGGGGCTCGAACCGGTGCGGGCAGGCCGCTTTTTCGTTCACACCAGCAGCTACGCCGACCGCGTCCCCCCCGGCACCACGCCCTTCCTGATCGACGCAAGCCAAGCGTTCGGCACCGGCGGCCATGATACCACCGCGGGCTGCCTCGCAATGCTCGACCGGCTGAAGCGCAAAGGCACGACCCCGCGCAACATCGCCGACATCGGCACCGGCACCGGCCTGCTCGCCTTTGCCGCGATGGCGCTCTGGCCGACCGCGCGAACGATCGCATCGGACATCGATCCGGCGAGCATCTTCGTCACCCGCGACAATGCCGTGATCAACGGCGTGCCGCTCGGCCGCGGCAGCGGCGCCCTGACGCTCGCGGTGGCGCCGGGGACCGACCATCCGGCAATCCGCCACCGCGCGCCTTACGATCTGGTCATCGCCAATATCCTCGCCGGACCGCTGATCACCCTCGCCCCCGATATCGCCGTCGCCACTGCGCCCGGCGGCCATGCCATCCTCGCCGGGTTAATCGCGCGCCAGATGGAGCCAGTGCTCGCCGCGTACCGCGCGCAAGGTTTCCGCCTCGCCGCGCGCGGCGGCAGCGCCGAATGGCCGTGCCTGTTACTGGTCAAGCGCCGCCGCTACGGCTCGCGCCGCAAGGAACGCGCGTTCCACCGCGCGAGCCCGTCGGATGCAAGTTTCGGGAGCTGGTGAGACCAGTCCCCCTCCCGCTCGCGGGAAGGGATGGATGCTCAGGCCTTTGCCGTCGCATAATCCTGCGTGCCGCGCGTCACCACCTCATCACCGGGCAATATGTCGGCGATCGCAATCGGCGGCAGCGCGTCATTCGCCGCATAGAGCGGCGCGAAATCGGTGTTCACCGTCGTGTCCAGCAACTGGTCGAGGCTGTCGATGACGAAGTAATTCTGCTGGAAATCGTCGATCCGGTAATCGGTCCGCATCACCCGCGCGAGATCGAAACCGATCCGGTTCGGGCTGTCGCTGTCGAGCGCGAACACGCTTTCGGCATAGGAGGACACGATCCCGGCGCCATAAATGCGCAAGCCACCCGCTTCGCGGATCAGCCCAAATTCAACCGTGTACCAATAGAGCCGCGCCAGTTGCTTGAGCGCGTCGAACTTCAGGCTGCGCAGCCCGCCTTCGCCATAAGCGACCATATAATCGGCAAACACCGGGTCGGCGAGCATCGGGACATGGCCGAACACGTCGTGGAACACGTCGGGTTCCTGCAGATAATCGAGCTGCTCGGGGGTGCGGATAAAATTGCCCGCGGGAAAGCGCCGGTTCGCCAGATGGTCGAAGAACACCTCGTCGGGCACCAGCCCCGGCACCGCGACAACCTGCCACCCGGTTGCCGCCATCAGCCGCGCATTGAGCTCGCGATAATCCGGGATTCCGGGCTTTTCGAGCTTGAGCACGTCGATGCCGCGCAGAAACGCCTCCGACGCGCGGCCAGGCAGCATCGCCGACTGGCGCGCGAACAGCTTGTCCCACATCGCATGCTCGTCGGCGGTAAAGGCATCCCAATTTTGCGAAATCGTCCAGTCGGCGGCGGCACCCGGCGGCGGCGTTGCGTGGACATGGGTAAAGCCGTCTTTCATAAGCTCTGACCTAACATGAACTGGTTTCAAAAGAAACCACTTACGCGCGCGCCATTCCCAACCATCGCGCCGCGCGCGGCAGGCGGCGGATGATGAGCCGATCGGCGATCCATAGCAAGATCAGCGAAGCGGCAAGCAACGGCAGCAGCGCCGCGAGCAGCAGGATGATTGCCGCGACCCCTTTCAGCTTCGCCGGATCGCGCGGCAGCGGCGGGGCGCCGAGCGCATCCTCGGGCTTGCGGCGGCGCCACATCAGGAACCCCGACACCGCGAGAGTGATCAGCATCAGCGCGGTCAGCACCCCGATCAGCTGGCTGACGATCCCGAACAGCGCCCCCTCATGCCATGCAATCCCGATCCCGACGACGCGGTCGATGACATGTTTGTCGGCAAAGCCGCTGCGCGACACCTCGATCCCGGTGACGACGTCGTAACTCACCTTGCGCACCAGCGGCCGGTTCTGCGTTTGGGTGGTCAGCGTCCAGGTGTCGCCATTGGGCGGCCCGAACATATTCGGCGCTCCCGGCGGCTGGATGATGACCGGCGCGGGGAGGTTCTCATTTTGCGCGCGCAGCACGATGCGGTCGAGCGGGACGCGCGGCGCATCGCCGGTCGCAACGGGCGCAGGCATAGCCTTGGCCATCGCACTATGATCGTGCACCGCATGATGGCTGGCATGGCCACCGCTTTTCCAGTCCTGCGCGCCCTGAACCCAGCCCATTTCGGCGCGCACGGCGCGAAAACCCTGCGCCCAAACGTCGGTCCATGGCAGGGCGGTGAGCAGCAGCACCAGCGCGAGGCCCGACACCCAGAAGCCGGTCACGGCATGGAGGTCGCGCAGCGTGGTGCGTCCGCCCAGCTCCAGCCGCGGCCAGACGACCCCGGCGAGCCCGCGCCCGCGCGGCCACCACAGGTACAGCCCGGTCAGGATCATCACGATCGCCCAGCTCGCCGCCAGCTCGACGATGATCCCGCCGGTTTTGCCGATCAGCAGACTGCCGTGGATATTGGCCAGCCACGCCGAAATGCGGTCGTCGGGATTGGCGCTGCCGATCACCTCGCCCCGCGGCGAAACCGCGACGTCGCGCATCCCGCCGCGCGGCAGCCCGACATGGACAACCGCGGCGTCGCCGAGCGCCTCTGGCACGCGGTAATAATGAAAACTCGCGCCGGGAAAGGCGACCAGCGCCGCCTTCACCTGCGCATCCGCATCGACCCGCTCGGCAGTCGGCAGGTCGCGCCATTCACGTTCCTGCCACCGGTCGAACTGCGGTTTGAACAGATAAGCCGCCCCCGTCACCGACAGCATGAGGATGAAGGGGATGACGAACAGCCCGGCATAAAAATGCCAGCGCCAGATCGTGCGATAGAGCGGAATCCGGTTGATGTCGGTCATCCCCTTTACCCCCTAGAAGCGCGCGCGAATGCCGGCGGACACCGCGCGGCGCTCGACCGGATAATAAATTGCCGATGTCGGCGTGGCGGCGATCACCGCGCTGATGTCGCCGATCGCCTTCTTGCCCATGATGTTGCGGACATCGACAAAAGCGTCGATCCCTTCGGCAATCCGCGCCCCGCCGGTCATCCCGAGCAGCGCATAGCCGGGGGAGCGGACAAGATTACGGTAATCCGCGAACGGCCCGTCGGGCACCCACTCGACATTGGGCGCAATGTGCAGCGCGTCGCTGCCGATCCGCGCCTCGGCCCGGTAAACATGCTTCGGCACCACCGGCAGGCGGTTGTTCCCGAACTGGCTGTCATTCCGGAAGCGGAAGTCGCTGTAGGTATAGACCTGCCGCAACCGCAGCCACTCGGTCGGTGCGATTTCCAGCGCCGCCTCAATCCCCTGATGCCGTGTGCGATCGGCGTTGAAGGTCGCCGCCGGAATGCTGACATTGGTGGTGAATTGCAGCAATTCGCCCTTCAGCGTCGAGCGGTAGAGCGCGAGGTCCCAGCGGACGATCCCGGCTTTGCCACGCGTGCCGACCTCGGCCGTCCACGCCCGCTGCGGGCGGATCGTCGAAACGACCTGGCTGACCGGCGGCGTGCCGATATTCTGGAACACTTCGCCAAAGCCCGGAAATTCGGCCGAGCGGCTGTAGTTGGCGAAGAATTGCACATTTTCGTTCGGCTCGAACAACAAGCCGACCTTGGGCGAAAAGGCGTCGAAGTCGATCCGGCCGTCGCGCGACGTTGAGACATTGACGCGCCGCTTGCGGAAGCCGTCGGCATAGACGCCGCCCGCGATCAAGGTCAGCTGCTCGACCGGCCGCACCCGCACCTCGCCATAGATATTGGCGGTGCGCGCGGTCTGGTCGGCATCGAACACCAGCGCGCCACGCCGCCCCGCGACATTGACATATTGCCGCGCGTCGGTGCTGCCGCGGCGCAGCTCGCCGCCCAGCGTGACCTCAACCGGCCCCGCGGCATAATCGGCGCGGAAAAAGCCGCCAAGATCGAGCGAGTCCTGATCGATCACCTGAAAGATCGGGTGATAGAGCGACTTCGCATTGACGAAGCCGCCAACGTCGAGCCTGAACGCGCCCCAGTCGAAGGTTGTGCGGTTCTGCAACCGGAGCGACACGATGTCGCGCGCTTGGTCACCCGTCACCGCCGCCGCACTCGCCATGCGCGGGGTGGTCAGCGCTTGGTTGAAAGTCAGCGCGCCGGGGATCTCCTGCCTGATGTCGTTGTAGCTCGCGTAAAAGCGGGTCGAGACGGCATCGCTGAATTTCAGCCCGACATTGCCATGAAACCGAAAGCTGCGGCGCTGCACATGGTCGCGGTCGCCGTCCGACGTATCGGCGCTGACCGCCGCCCACGCATCGACGCGCTCGCTGGCGACACCGGCGGAAATAAGGCCGCGATAGCAATCGAAGCTGCCGACATCGCCGCGCAGGTAAAAGCCCGTGGCAGTCCGCCCGATCGGCGTGACGCCATTGACCGCACCGCCCAGCGTTCCCGACCCGAAGCGCAGCGCATTGGCGCCGCGATAGACTTCGAGATGATCGAAGAAGATTGGCTCGAGTTCCTGAAAATCGCCATTGTCGTCGGCGAGGTTGATTGGCACCCCGTCCTGCAGCAGCGTCAGCCCGCGCATATGGAAACCGCGCGACAGCCCCGAGCCGCGGATCGAAATTCGCACCTCCTGCCCATAGCGCGGCTGGAGATAGACCCCGGGCGAATAGGCCAGCGTGTCGCGCAGGGAGACGATCGACTTGTCGGCATAATCCTGATGACTGACGACGTCGGCACCGCCCGCGGTCTTTTGGGCGCGAGTTTCGGCGTCGTTAGTCAGTTCGGGGGCGGTGACGATGATCGTCGGATCGGCTTCGGCCTCGGCGGCATATGCCGCAGCAGGAACGAGCGAGAGGACAAGCGCCAGCAAAGGCGCCGCCCGATAGGCGTGAGGTGTCATGGTTCAATCTTTCGCGTGAAATCAGCAAAGCACCGCGCCGCGGACTTGCGCGGGCGGCCGTCTAATCTGGTTCAGGCGAAAGCAGGGGGTCCGGTACTCGGCGGCAGCGGGGAGGCGATGCCAGGTGCAAAGCCCAGCGACCGCACCGCAACCGGGGCCGCCGCCGCGACCATCGGCGCGGCAAGCAACAAGGGTTCATCGGGAACGATCGGCGCATTGGCGAGCGCGCCCCACGGGCAATGCTGCTGCGTCTCGCCCGCGTCGTGACTGCCCGCCTTTTCCAGCGGGATCGTCACGGTCTTGCCGGGATCGGTCGGGTCCGAACAGATGCGCACGGTGATCGACCCGCCGGCATCGCTCTCGATCATCCACCCCGGCGCCACCAGCACCCGCGCACCCAGCGCGAGCAGCAGCGGTAGCAGCAGCAGGATGCCGGGACGGCGAAAGGCGGCAAGCAGGCTCACGCCGCGCGCTTTATGGCGGTGCGGGGAGGCTGGCAAGCCGACAAAGCGGCCAAAGTCCGCATCATTCCGCAGGCGTCTCGTCGATCTTCTTGCCGGTGCGTTGCCAGGGATACAGGAACTGCCCCCAGTAATTCTTCGGCACATCCTCGGGAATGCCATAATTCTCCGGCCAGCGGTCCTTCGGCAGATGAAACGTCCCGAAAATCTTGTCGAGCCACGGGAAATGGATCGCAAAATTGACGTCGAACGCCTCGCGTTCCAGCCCATGGTGCCAGTGGTGGAAGCGCGGGGTCGCGATCCAGTGGCCCAGCTGGTTGAAACTGCCCCCGACATTGGCGTGGAGCAGCGACGACCAGACATAGACGAACCCGATATAGGCCTGCATCACCGACGGGCTGAACCCCAGCGTGAACAGCGGCAGCGAGGTGATCGAGCGCAGCAGGATGATCTCGACAAAATGCATCCGCGATCCCGCCAGCCAGTCCATCGACCTGGCGCTGTGGTGGATCGCGTGAAAGCCCCACAGGAACGGCACTTTGTGGAACAACCGGTGGTACCAATATTGCGCGAGGTCGGAGGCGACGAGAACGATCGCGAACTGGACGAGCCAGGGCAGCGACGCGACTCCGGCGCGGAACGCCTGCCAGTTCGACGTATTGTCGTTGATGATCGTCGACGGCGCGAGCGCGAGGAAGCCGAGCACCTGCACAAACATCGTGCTCACCAGATAATAGAAGAGATCCTCGCGCCATTCGGTGCGGAACAGGCGCTGCGCGCGGCGGTGCGGGAACAACCGTTCGAGCGGCGCGAACATGAAACCGGTGATCAGCAGGTTGACGACAAAAAAGTCGAGCCCGAAGAAAATGCCCCAGCTCTGCGTCTCGGCGGGCTGGAAATTGGCGCCGCCGATCAGCGTCGCCGCGAGCGCGATGATCAGCGCGGTCGCGCCCAGAACCTTGCGCGGGCGCAGCAACAGGCTAAGCAGCGCAAGGCCATAACTCGCGAGCAGTACCAGATGCACCACCCCGCGAAACCCGCCCCAATCCTTGACGATCGCGAGCTCGGGCGTCGCGAACCAGTCGGGAAAGCGCAGCGCGATCACCATCCCGAACCCGACAATCGCGAACAGCAGGGAGAAAAACCCCGACAGCCACCCGCTGCCGAACCGCCGCACCTCGGTATGCGATTCCAGATCGCGCATCAGGTGGTTCAAATAATCACGCTTGGCCATATGGTCCCCCAACCCCTCATTCGTCATGCCGGACCTGATCCGGCATCCATCACCGCCCCCGACGTCATGGACCCCGGATCAAGTCCGGAGTGACGACCTGAGGAGGACAATCGCTACCCCGCCGCCGCGACAATCGTCGCCCATTCGGCCTCGTCGATCACCCGTATCCCCAGCGCGCTCGCCTGCTTCAGCTTCGACCCCGCGCCCGGCCCCGCGACGACCAGATCGGTCTTCGCGCTCACCGATCCCGCCGCCTTGGCGCCCAGCGCCTCTGCCTGCGCCTTCGCCTCGTCGCGGCTCATCGTCTCGAGCTTGCCGGTGAACACCACCGTCATCCCCGACACCTCGCTCGCGCGTGTTTCGACGACAAAGGGCGGCGGCGACACCTCCGACAGCAAATCGTCCCACAGGTCGCGATTGTGCGGTTCGTGGAAAAAATCTCCCAGCGCCTGAATTACAACCGGACCTACTCCATCAATCGAAGAAAGGTCTTCAAGCGAAGTCAAGATATCGAAAGCAGCGTGTAATGCTCGATTCTCGCCTTCCACCGGCTCCGACTTCATATTAGCGAGTTCGGCAGCTGTTCTGAGTTCGGGCAGCGTCCCAAAACGCTTCAAAAGGTCGCGCGCCGTCACTGCGCCGACATGCCGTATCCCCAGCCCGAACAGCAACCGCGCCGCATCGGGTTCGCGCTTCGCCTCGATCGCCGCGAACAGATTGTCGACCGACTTTTCCTTCCAGCCTTCGCGCGCCAGCAGCTCATCGCGGTGCCGATGCAGCCGGAAAATATCCGCCGGCCCCTTGTCGAGCCAGCCGAGATCGAGAAACTCGGCGATGCTCTTTTCACCCAATCCCTCGATGTCGAGCGCCCCGCGACTGACGAAATGGCGCAATCGCTCGAACTTCTGCGCGGCGCAGATCAGCCCGCCGGTGCAGCGGACATCGACCTCGCCTTCCTCGGCGACGGCTTCGCTGCGGCACACCGGGCAATGGTCGGGGAATAGATAAGGGGCGCGATCCTCATCGCGGGTCAGATTTTCCACGACCTGCGGGATCACATCGCCCGCGCGCTGCACCACCACCCGGTCCCCCGGCCGCACGCCCAGCCGTCCGATCTCGTCGCGGTTGTGGAGTGTGACGTTCGACACGACGACGCCGCCGACGGTGACCGGGGTTAGCCGCCCGACCGGAGTCAGCTTGCCGGTGCGCCCGACCTGAATGTCGATCGCCTCCAGCGTCGTCTGCGCGCGTTCGGCGGGGAATTTATGCGCGATGGCCCAGCGCGGCGCCTTTGCCACAAACCCCAGCCGCGCCTGCCAGTCGAGCCGGTCGACCTTATAAACCACGCCGTCGATGTCATAGGGCAGCTCGGCGCGGCGCGCCTCAATCTCGCGGTAATGCGCCAGCACGTCGGCCACGCTTTCGAAGCGGCCGAGCAGCGGCGACACCGGCACGCCCCAGCTTTCGATCAACCGCATCATCTCATATTGGCGCGCCGCGGGCACGTCGCTGACCTCGCCCCAGCCATGCGCCAGAAAGCGCAGCGGCCGCGCCGCGGTCACGCTCGCATCCTTCTGCCGCAGCGACCCCGCGGCAGCATTGCGCGGGTTGGCAAAGACCTTCGCCCCGGCTTTTTGCTGCG
This sequence comes from Sphingopyxis sp., assembly GCA_016463225.1. Taxonomy (GTDB): domain Bacteria; phylum Pseudomonadota; class Alphaproteobacteria; order Sphingomonadales; family Sphingomonadaceae; genus Sphingopyxis. Next base: position 54,959 of record JAEMRT010000021.1, read on the forward strand.
CAGCATTGAGTGCAGCAAAATCGATCTTGGCCATATAGATTTCGCCGCGGATTTCGAAGGCGTCGGGCGCCTTTCCGGCCAGCTTTTCCGGGATGTCCTTTATCGTCCGCACATTGGCGGTGACATCCTCGCCAACGCTGCCGTCACCGCGCGTCGCCGCCTGCACCAGCACGCCCTGTTCATAACGCAGCGAACAGGACAGCCCGTCGATCTTGTCCTCGGCGGTCAGCGCGACCGCGGCGTCCTCGGGCAGGTTCAAAAACCGCTGCACCCGCGCGACGAACTCGGCGACGTCATCATCGGCGAACGCGTTGTCGAGGCTCATCATCCGCTGCGCATGCGTCACCTTGGCGAGCGGTGAAGCCTCGACCGCGGCGCCGACCAGCTTGTTCGGGCTGTCGGCACGGATCAGCTGCGGGAACGCCGCCTCCAGCGCATTGTTGCGGCGCACCAGCGCGTCATAATCGGCGTCGCTGATTTCGGGACTGTCATCGGCATGATACAGCCGGTTGTGATGCGCGATCGCCTTCGCCAGTCGCATCAATTCATTGGCGGCGTCGGCTTCGGACAGCGATTCGATCCCGGTCATGCACCGGCCTTTGCCACCGGCTTGAATTCGGCGCGAGTGCCAAATCCCGCGATCAGCGGGCGGCCTTGCTTGATCGCAGCCTGCACCGCCGGAAGGCCGAGCGATGCGGCGTGCGATTCCTTGCTGTCCCACAGCTCGACGATCCAGATCACGTCCGCGTTCGCGCTGTCCTCGCCGATCAGATAGGCGATGTTGCCGGACATCGCGCCGGTGCCTTCGGACAGGATCGCGGCGAGCGCGGCGCGCTGGCCGGGCTGCGCTATCATCTGGCCGATCAGGCCATATTGCGGGTCGGCGTCTTCCATCACATTCTCCAGCGCACGCAATTTCGATGCGGGCAGTAGCACCGCCGCCATCGCCGCCAGCGCGGCCAGATGCCCGCGCCGACCCATCATTCCGCAATGACCAGCACATGCACCGCACGCCGGATCCGAAACCCCAGCGATTCGTACAGCGCGATCGCCCCGGCATTGTCGGCATAGCTGTGCAGGAACGGCTGTTCGCCGCGCGCCACCATTTCACGCATGACATGGCCGATCAGCGTCCGCGCATAGCCGCGGCCGCGGCAATCGGCCCAGGTCGACACCCCGCTGACCTCCGCCATGCCGGGCATCAGCATCCGCTGCCCCGCCATCGCGAGCAGCCGCCCCGCATCGTCGCGGATTCCGAAAAACGGCCCATAGCGATGCGTTGTCGGCCCCCACGGCCCGGGCTTGGCATGCTCGGCGAGCGCGGTCATTTCGGCCACATCCGCCTCGCCGAGCGCGATGATCGCAGGCTCGCCGTCGCGCGCGAGCGGCGGGGCGCCCTCGGCTACCATCTGCGTCAGCACCGCGCGCTTCACCTCGCGCACCCCGGCGGGCACCGGCCAGCGCTCGCCCTCGACGATCCACAATTCCTCACCCGGCGGAATCAGCGCCGCAAGCGCAGCCTGCGCTTCGACACCAGTGTCGGCGGCGACCCCGAACACTCCATAGCTGCGGTCGAGCCGCAGCGCGCGCGCATCGCCCTCGGCCAGATGCGCCTGCCGTCCGGTCAGCATGCTCCACACCGGGCGATCGAGCGGGTGCGCGGTCATCGGCTCAGCGCCCTTCCATCGCCAGCGCTTCGGTCGCGGGGATCTCCATCCCTTCGAACGCCTGCGCGGCATAGGGACCGGCGGGATCGACCCAGTGCAGGAACAGATGCGCCGACCAGCGGTTGGGGTTTGGCATCATCCGCCCATGCAGCCGGTGGACGCCCTGATAGAGCACCGCATCGCCGGCCCGCATCGCGACCGACCCATAGGCCTCGTCACCAAAATCGGCATCGGCGCGTTCACGCGGCGTCTCGATATGCTGCGATCCGACCTCAAGCGGCCAGGCCTTGTCGTCGCTCGCCGCGAGCAGCAGCGACAGGCTGTGCTCGCACGCATGGCGATCCGAATGAATGCGGCAGATGTCCCCCGCGCGGTACATCCGGAAATAACAATAGGTCGGGCGCAATTCATGCCCAACCAGCGCGCTGATCGCCGGGGTCATGCCCCACAGGAACGTCGCCATCGGCGGATATTGCTGGCCGTACACCTCGACCGCCTCCGACTTGAGTAGGTCCGACCCGCGCTTCAACGCGTCGAACGACACCCCGCCGCGGATCAGGTCCGACTTCAGCGTCGCGAGGAACGCGTGCGTGACATCGGTCGGAACAAAGGCCGGCAGCGCGAGATAGCCCTGCTCGCGATAGCTCTCTGTACGTTCGTCACTCATATCGTCTCCAGCAGCCTTTCCGCCTGCGCGCGCGCCTCCGCGGTCACCTCCGCGCCCGACAGCATGCGCGCGATTTCCTCGCGGCGACCCGCTTCGTCAAGCGCGTGGACGCTGGTGCGCGTGACCAGCCCGCCATTTGGGCCTTCACTCGACTTGGCGATGACAAAATGCGCCGCGCCCTTCGCCGCAACCTGCGGGCTGTGCGTCACCGCCAGCAATTGCTTGCCCACGCCCGCCAACCGCGCGAGCCGCTCGCCGATCGCACTCGCCACCGCGCCGCCGACGCCGCGGTCGATTTCGTCGAAGATAATCGTATCCGCCCCGCCTTCCTCAGCCAGCGCGACCTTGAGCGCGAGGATGAAGCGCGACAATTCGCCGCCCGAGGCGATCTTGGCCAGCGGCGCAAAGGGCGCGCCGGGGTTGGTCGAGATCAGATATTCGACACGGTCGATGCCCTCCGGCCCCCAGCGCTCGGCGGGCAGCCGCTCGACCAAAGTCTGGAAGCGCGCCGCGTCGAGCTTCAGCGGCACCAGCTCGCCCGCCACCGCGGCATCGAGCCGCGCCGCCGCCTTGGTGCGCAGGTCGGACAGCGCGCTCGCGGCATGGGTGTAAGCGGCAGCGGTTTCGGCCACCGCAGCCTCCAGCTTCGCCAGCCCCGCGCTGCCGCCTTCGATCGCGTCGAGCCGCGCCGCCAGCGTGCCGCTGAGCTCGGTCAATTCGTCGGGCTGGACATTGTGCTTGCGCGCCATCGCGCGCAGTTCGAACAGCCGTGTCTCGGTCGCATCGAGCCGCTCGGGATCATATTCCATCGCGCGCGCCGCTTCGAGCAGCCGCGTTTCGGCCTCGTCGGCCTCGATAATTGCGCGGTCGAGCCCGGCGAGCGCTTCGGCGAGCAGCGGGTGATCGCCCGCCAGCCGGTCGAGCCGCCGCGCCGCGCCGCGCAACAGCGCGGGGCCGCTGTCGCTGCCCTCGAACGCCTCGAGGATCGCGCCGAGGTCGCCGGCGATCCTCTCGCCCTTCTGCATCGCCGCGCGAGCCGCGCTCAGCTCGGCGTCCTCGCCCGGCTGGGGCGCCAGCGTCTGCAATTCGGCGACGCAATGTTCCAGCCATTCGCGGTCGCGCGTCGCTTCGTCGAGCGCGCTGCGCGCCGCCGCCAGCTTCGCCGCGGCGGCGCGCCAAGCCATATGCGCCGCCGCCACCGCACCGGTGTCGGCGCGCGCAAAGGTATCGAGCAGCGCGCGATGCCCCGCAGGCGCGAGCAGGCCGCGATCGTCGTGCTGGCCGTGAATCTCGACCAGATGCCCGCCGGCCTCGCGCAGCAGTGCCGCCGAACAGGGCTGGTCGTTCAGATAGGCGCGGCTGCCGCCATCGGCCTTGAGCGTGCGGCGCACCAGCAACGGCTCGCCCGGCTCCAGCGCAATCTCGTTATCCGCGAGCAGCGCGGCGAGCGCGGTCCCTGCGGCGGGCGCAACAAAACTCGCGGTCACCTGCGCCTGCCCGCTCCCCTGCCGCACCAGCGCGCTGTCGGCGCGCGCGCCGAGCGCGAGGCCGAGCGCGTC
>JAEMRT010000021.1:58861-64252 GCA_016463225.1 Sphingopyxis sp.
CCGTCAGGCTGCATGAAAAGCATGGGGTCGCCCGGCGAAGTTACTCGTCCCGGAAGTGAAGCCACCTCTAAAACGATCCCATCCTCCGGGCTCAAGACCGGAATGGGGTCGTTTTCGCCTTCGACAGAAATGCTTAGAAGTTCTTGACCCTTCAGCACCCGCTGGCCCGGCTCGACGTCGACGCCGTTCTCGTCGAGGAGCGCGGCGAGGTCGGGCGAGGGCGCCTCGAAGCTGGCGGTGACGACCGCCTGGCCGGCGCCGTGGCGGACGAGGCCGCTGTCGCCGCGCCCGCCGAGGGCGAGGCCGAGCGCGTCGAGCAGGATCGACTTGCCCGCCCCCGTCTCACCCGTCAGCACGCCCAGCCCGGCTGCGAAATCGAGGTCGAGCCGTTCAATCAGAACGATATTGGCAATGGATAAAGCGGTTAGCACGAGCCGTCCTTACCGCAGAACAAAGGCAGAATCTATTCCCGGCGCGATCAGGCCGACGGCGCGTTCTTCTGCATCAACTTGTACGCGCGCTCATACCATTCGTTACCCGGATAGTTGGCACCAAGCACCGCCGCCGACTTCTTCGCCTCGGCGGGAATGCCGAGCGACAGATAGCATTCGGTCAAACGGTACAGCGCCTCGGGCGCGTGGCTGGTCGTCTGATATTTGTCAACGACTTCGCGGAACCGGATCGAGGCGGCGAGCCAGTTCGAGCTGCGCTGATAGAAACGGCCGATTTCCATCTCCTTGCCCGCCAGATGGTCCTGCACCAGATCGATCTTGAGCCGCGCGTCCGACGCATAGCGGCTGTCGGGATAGCGGCGGATCACCTCGCCCAGCGCATTCGACGCCTGCTGGGTGATTTTCTGGTCGCGGGTGACGTCGCTGATCTGCTCATAATAGCTGAGCCCGATCAGATAATAAGCGTAGGGCGCATCCTTGTTGCCCGGATGGATCGCCAGAAACCGCTGCGCCGCCTCGATCGCCGGGGTATATTCGCGGTCCATATAATAGCTGAACGAGCTCATCAGCTGCGCGCGGCGCGCCCAGGGCGAATAGGGATGCTGGCGCTCGACTTCATCGAACAGCGCTGCAGCAACGCCATATTGGCCGCGATCGAGCCGTTCCTGCGCCGCGCGGTACAGCGTGTTGACGTCGCGCGCGACATAACGCGTGTCCTTCTTGACCCCGGCACCGGCGCAGGCGGCCAGCAGGGGGGTGACGACAAGTGCGGCAGCGAGCAGGCGCACGGCGGCGCGCGAAGGGGTGCGGTGAGTCATGCGCGCGGTATAGCCACAGCGCCGATGAACGCAAAATAAATGATCGGCGGCTCGGTGCAGATTTACGGCGCCTTCACCACACACCCCTTTGGCGCCCCTGCAGGCGCTGGCACGCGGCGCGCGGTCTTGATCGTCACCTGCGGCTCGAGCATCTGGCCCTTCATCACCCCGTCGCCCGCAGTCGGCGAGATCGGGGCGTTAAAGATGCGATCGGCAACATCGGCGCCGGTGACGATTTCGCCGAACGCCGCAAAGCCCGCGCCGTCGCCGCCGACCGCGTCGCTGTCGAACCCCTTGATGTCCGACAAGAGCAGGAAAAAGTCGCTCGTCGCGTCGCCGGGGTTCAGCCGCGCCATCGCCAGCGCGCCTTTGCAGTTGGTCAGCCCGCTTATCTTGGTCGGCTCGTGCGCGATTGCGGGGAAATTCCGTCGCGGATCGCCGCGATTGCCCGCCTGGATCAGCTGGTTCGCCGGACCCCAGCTTTTGGTCGACCGATAGAATTTGAACCCGTCCATCCGCTTGGCATCGACATAGCGCAGGAAATTGCCCGCGGTGACGGGCGCGCGCTTGTTTTCGAGCCGCACCACGATTGTGCCCAGGTCGGTGACCAGCGCGACATAGGGGCGCGAATCGGTCGCATCGACAGGCACCGGGACCGGCAAGGGCGGGGGCGGAGGTGGCGGCGCCATCATCGGCCGGACGGTCGTGCCCGGACGCGGCACGGGCGTGACGACGGCGGGCGCAGTCTGAACGGTCAGGGCGAGCGAGAGGATCATTCCGGTGAACATGGTTCTACTTATGATCCGATCGACCGCGCCGCGAAAGCCGAAATCTGCTGGGGAATATTGTCGACCGTCGCGAACGTCGCGCAAGGTTGGCTGCCCGACGGAGCGCCGGAACCAGCCCGCCAGTCGTTGGACAAAGAACAAAATCGGGCTAGGCGAAAGACTGGGAAACGCAAAGGAACCGCACGCCGATGACCGACACGCCCGACCGCGACGCTGCGCCCGCCTCCGCGACCCCGGCCGAGGTCGGGTCGCGCTTCCTGCGCTACCTGCCCCTCATCACCATCGCGCATTTCGTCATCGGGCTGCCGGCGCTGATCGCCTCGCTCGCGCTCGCCTATTTCGCCTTTGTCCAGGCCGATGCGACGCGAAAGATGCAGACGGGCGGCGCGATGCCCTTCGTTACCTTTGGCACCAGCAACGTCGACGACGAGGGCAAAGCGGACATTTCGCTGTCGCTCACCAACAATGGCGTCGGCCCGGCGATCCTCGGCCCGATCGAGATCCGCTATCGGGGCAAGGCGATAGCCAGCCCGACCGAGTTGCTCGCCGCCTGCTGCACCAAAAGCGACGTGGCGACGCTGTCCTTTGCGACGTCGCCATCGACCGGGGTCTCGGTGCGCCCGGGCGAGAGCCTGCGCTTCCTCGGCCTGCCCCGTACCCCTGGCAACGAAGCGACATGGCAGGCTTTCAACAAGGAGCGATGGAGGATGTCGGTGCGCGCCTGCTATTGCTCGATTTTCAACGACTGCTGGATCACCGAAGGCATGCAGGGGCTGCCCCGGCAGGTGAAGCAATGCCCCGCCGACTGGTCGCTCTATCGCGAAGACGCCGGAAAGCGGCTCGGCGGGGCGCGCTAGGAATTAATTCAACCATCTGGTTGACAGTATCGGCGACTCGCCTATATTAAACCACATGGTTGAACATGATTCGCAAACGCTCGACACGATCTTCCACGCTCTCGGTGACGCGACGCGGCGCGCGATGCTTGGCGACCTTGCGGTCGGCGAACGCACGGTCAGCGAGCTGGCAGCGCCTTTCGCCATGTCGCTCGCCGCGGCGTCGAAGCATATCAAGGTGCTCGAGGCCGCGGGACTGATCCGCCGCGACGTCCGCGGCCGCACCCATGTCTGCAGCCTCGAGGCGGCGCCGATGATGTCCGCCGACCAGTGGCTCGGCATCTATCGCCGCTTCTGGACCGGCCGCCTCGACACCCTCGAACAGCTGCTGCGTGCCAAAGACGCCACACCGCCGCCTCCCCCCAAGCCACCCCTCCCCGGGAAAGAAGGAGAATGAAGATGAATATCATGACCGCCAACCACGATTATGGCGTGGTAACCGAGGATGCGACCCTGACGCTCGAACGCCTGCTCCCCGGCCCGGTCGAACGCATCTGGTCGTACCTTGTCGACAGCGACCTGCGCCGCCAATGGCTCGCCACGGGCGCGATGGAGCAAAAGGTCGGTACGCCGGTCGACCTTGTCTGGCGCAACGACGAGCTGACCGACCCGCCCGGCGCGCGCCCCGACGGCATGGACGCCGAGCATCGCATGACCTGCGAGATCCTCGAAATATCCGCCCCGCACCGGCTGGCGATCAGCTGGGGCAGCACCGGCGGGGTGACGTTCATGTTGCAGGAAAAGGGCGATGATGTCCTGCTGACGATCGTCCACCGCCGCGTCGAAGACCCGTCGGTTCTGCTCAATGTCAGCGCCGGCTGGCATGCGCATGTCGATGTGCTGGAGGCAAAGTTGCGCGGCACCGAAGTCACGCCGCACTGGGACAATTTCGTGCGCCTGCGCGGCGAATATGCGCCGCGACTGGCGGGCTGATCGCAATGCACTAGTACAAAAGGGGCCGTGAGAGCGGCCCCTTTTTTGTAGCCAATCCCATAACTGCTCTATACGAGTAACACAGTTGAATGGAGAGGGCGACGATGAAGCGGAAATGGAAAATCACCCTCGGGCTGCTCGGCGCGCTGGTTGTCGTCGGCGCGGGCGGGGCAACGTGGATGATCGTGCAGCCGCCGAAGCCGGCGCGGATCGTCGATGCCGGGGTCACCGGCCAGCGGGTGGCCGACGACGGCATTCTCGCCAATTATTTCCCGGCGGCGGGCAACGACCCGTCTCCCGCCATCCTGCTGCTCGGCGGGTCCGAAGGCGGCTTGGGCAAGGACATGCGCGCGCTGGCGCTGTTGTTGCAAGCGCAGGGGTATAACACGCTGCAGCTGGCCTATCACAACGCCCCCGGCAAATCCGCAAAGCTCAAGAACATTCCGCTCGAAGATTTCTACAAGGGACTCGACTGGCTCAAAAAGCAGCCCGGGGTCGATCCGGGCCGGATCGGCATCATCGGTTATTCAAAGGGCGCCGAAGCGGGGCTGGTCGTCGCGACGCGCTATCCGGGCGTTCGCGCTGCGGTGCTCGGCATGCCGTCGAGCGTCGTATGGGACGGGATGTCGGGCGAAAATTACATGTTCGGATCGTTCAGCTCGTCGTGGAGCGAGAAGGGCGAGCCGCTGCCGCATCTTGCGTACAAAGGGCGGCCGGGTACCGACGGGCTGATGCCGGTGTTTGTGAACGGCCTCAAGGACGTGGACGCGAATCCCGCCGCCATCATCCCGGTCGAGAAATTTCAGGGCAAACTCATGCTCGTCTGCGGCGAGGCCGAAAAACTGTGGCCCAGCTGCCCGATGACCGACCAGATCGTGGCGCGCGCGGCAAAGATGGCGGCGCCCGCGCCGATCGTGTTGCGGTACAAGGACGCCGGACATGGCGTGATGGGGGCGCCCTTTGCCGACGCCAGGACGCGCCGATATTGGACCAGGCTCGGCGGCACCGAAGCCGGCAATGCCACGGCGCGCGCCGACAGCTGGGCAAAGATCAGCGCCTTTTTGCGCGCCGAGCTGGGCACAAAAGCCGCGGCCGACTGAGGCCGGTCGCCGCAAACCTGCCTTGCGGACGCCCTCCCGCGCGATTACCCCTGCCCCATGACCGCCGACAAAATCTTCATCAGCGCCAACGACCTCCTCGCCGATTCGCTGCGGCTCGGGATGCAAGTGATCGACAGCGGGTTCAAACCCACGCACCTCGTCGGCATCTGGCGCGGCGGCGCGCCGGTCGGGATCGCGGTGCAGGAATTGCTCGATTATCACGGCCAGCATTGCGACCATATCGCGATCCGCACCTCGTCCTATCACGGCATCGACCGGCAGGATCCCGAGGTAAAAGTGTTCGCATTGGGCTATCTCATCGACACGCTCGACCCCGACGACCGGCTGCTGATCATCGACGATGTGTTCGACAGCGGGCGCAGCATCCGCGCCTTCATCGCCGA
>JAEMRT010000186.1:0-1519 GCA_016463225.1 Sphingopyxis sp.
CTCTACGCCGGTTCATCACCAAAATATTCGGAGCAGGTCGCACCCTAAGCGAGAGGCGGGATACTCGTCCGAAAGCCGTTCCTCCCAAAGCCGGGCATCGGTTGGCGCCCGCCGCCGTATCATCGGATCGACCCCTAAACGAAAGCAGGACGTATGCGGCATTCATCGCGCCAACCTAGGCTCCCAGCGGCTTCCAAGCAGGAAAAATTCGCCCGACGCTGTCGGCCAGCCCCCAGTCGGTTCTTGGAGTGACGTTTGGAACCAATCCCAATCCCTGCCGTTAAGGAAGCTTTTGTTGTCTGCGACTTGGACTCAGATATTTTAGAGCCGTCTTCTTATCAAAACGCGGCCGATAGGGGGTGAAGGATGTCCAGTGGGGCTAACCAACCAGTTTCCGCCTTAACGCCCAAATCCTATCGGCCCATGGCGGCAGAACCCGGACCGATGGTGCTTTCGGCAATCCTTGCCGGCTCGCCCGACGCGATCTGGTGCTGGCGGACCGACGGTATCATCACACAGTGGAATCCCGCGGCAGAACGCCTGTTGGGGTTTGAGACTTGGGAAATCGCTGGTCAGTCCCTTCTGGAGTTGGTCACGCAGGCTGAGCGCTCAGTGGCCGAGAGCATGATCGAACGCGTGAGCGCCGGCCAGTCCTATGGCTCCTTCGAAACGGTCAGGGTGGGCAAGGATGGGAGAACGCTTGCCGTGGAGCTTACTGTCGTCCCGCTGCGCGACGAGAAGGGATTGATCGTGGGCGGAGTAACGTTTTGCCGGGACATCAGCGAACGCAAGAGCGCTGCGGAATCACTTTCGCGGACCGTCCGTGAGCTTGGAACGCTTTTTCACCTGACTGAGCGCCTGCAGGCTGCGAGATCCGCCCAAGAGGTCTATGAGGCGGCGCTAGAGGCGATCACCGATGCGCTGGAGTGCGAGCGCGCGTCGATTCTGCTGTTCGATTCGGCTTCCGTAATGCGCTTTGTCGCTTGGAAAGGACTCAGCGAGCAGTATCGTAAAGCCGTCGATGGTCACTCTCCGTGGACACCCGAGACAACTGACGCGGTCCCGATCTTCGTTACCGACATTCGGAATACGAACAACCCCGATACCCTGAAGAGGGTAATCGAGGGCGAAGGGATTCGCGGCCTTGCCTTCATTCCGCTCGTCCGCCACGGACAACTCATCGGCAAATTCATGACCTACTATAGGAGTCCGCATCAATTCAGCGAGCGAGAGACCCGTCTAGCCAGCACCATTGCACGACAGTTGAGCTTATCTCTCGACAGAATAATCACGGAAGAGCGATTGAGGGAGTCCGAACTGCGCTTCCGTCTCATGTCGGAGCACGCTCCTGTCATGATCTGGATGAGCAACGCGGCGGGCAAATGCCTCCACCTTAACCGGTTGCTCCGTAGCTTTTGGGGAGTGGAAGAAGCAGCCATTCCCGACTTCGACTGGTCGTCGACGATACACCCCCAAGACGCCCAAAGGCGACGCGGAGTAAAGACTGGGATGAGCGTGG
>JAEMRT010000186.1:1529-6118 GCA_016463225.1 Sphingopyxis sp.
CCCCAAAGACGCCCAAATGGTCGGCGACCAGGTTGCGGCCGCATTTGCTAAAAGGGTCCCCGTAAAGTTGAAAGGGCGATACCGCAGCGCCAAAGGAGAGTACCGGGTGCTTGAAACCGTCGCGCATCCTCGCTTCGGAGCTTCCGGTGAATTTCTCGGGATGATTGGCGTCAACGTCGATATTACCCGGCGAGAGGCAGCAGAGGCTGAACGTCGCCGGGCTGAAGAGGAATTGCAAGCAACGAATATTGCCCTACGAGAAAACGAGGAACGTTTGCGACTCGCTACTGCTAACGCGGACATCGGATTCTGGGATGTGGATGAGATCAACCAGGTCCTGCACTGGCCACCATTGGTCAAGGCAATGTTCGGGATATCGCCGGACAGGCCCGTGTCGATGATGGACTTCTATTCGGGTCTTCACCCCGAGGATCGCGAGTTCGTCAGCGCCGCTTACGCGGCGGCGGCAGATCCCGACAAGCGAGCTCTTTATGATGTTGAGTATCGTACCGTTGGGAAAGAGGACGGTCGTGTCCGATGGGTGGCTGCGAAGGGACGCGGCTTGTTCAATAGCGATGGGTACTGTGTGCGAGTTACCGGCACCGCTATCGACATCACTGCTCGCAAGGCCGATGAAGCAAAGCTTAAGGAGTTGAACGAAACATTGGAGCGCCGAATCTCCGAGGTTTTGGCTGAAAAGAAAGTGTTGGCGGACATCGTCGAAGGCACGGACGCTTTCGTCCAGGTAGTGGACCTCGAATTTCGCTGGCTCGCCATCAACAAGGCCGCAGCTAATGAATTCGAAAGGCTATTCGGGGTTCGTCCCCAGGCCCAGCAATGCATGCTTGACCTGTTGGCGCATCTGCCTGCCGAGCGCGAAGTCGTGCGCGCTGTTTGGGCCCGCGCATTGTCCGGAGAGGAATTTACGGAAATCGCGGCGTTCGGCGACCGCGCTGGCGAACGTCGCCACTATGAGATGAAGTACAATACCTTGCGGAACAGTGATGGAGAACGGATCGGCGCGTATCAGTTCGTATACGATGTGACGGAACGTATCCGGGAGCAGGAGCGTCTGGCCAGGGCGGAGGAGCAACTCCGTCAGGCGCAGAAAATGGAGGCAATGGGCCAGCTTACCGGCGGCGTCGCCCACGACTTCAACAATCTGTTAACGCCAATCGTCGGCGCGCTCGATGCTTTGCAACGGCGGGGCTTGGGTGGCGACCGCGAGCAGCGCTTGATCGCCGGAGCGATGCAGTCCGCAGAAAGAGCCAAGACCCTTGTGCAGCGGCTACTCGCATTCGCACGACGCCAACCACTCCAGGCCAAGCCGGTTCACGTGGGAGACCTGATTCACGGAATGGGCGAGCTGATTGCCAGTACGTGCGGTCCGCAGGTGAAGGTTTCCATAGAGATCGAGCAGAACTTACCGGCCGCGAGGATCGACGAGATTCAGTTGGAAATGGCTCTCCTCAATCTCGCGGTCAATGCGCGTGACGCTATGCCTGACGGCGGTACGTTGCGCATTATTGCGGACGCCCAACAGGTTGATGCGGGAAATCGCGCCAACCTTAATGCAGGTCGCTACGTCAGGATATCCGTGGCCGACAGCGGCGTCGGCATGGATGAATCCGTGAAGACGCGGGCGGTCGAGCCGTTCTTCTCGACCAAAGGAATCGGAAAAGGCACGGGTCTCGGTCTATCGATGGCTCACGGCTTGGCATCACAGTTGGGCGGTGCGCTGACCATTCAAAGCCGTTTGGGGCTGGGCACGAACATAGAGATTTGGCTTCCTTCGACCAATCAGCCCGTGCAATCGGAAAGCCAGTATCAGGTCTCGAGGGTCAGCGGCGGCCCCATTGGAACCGCGCTCCTTGTCGATGACGAGCCCCTCGTTCGTGCGGCAGCAGCTGACATGCTCGCGGACATCGGTTACACGGTTATCGAAGCTGCTTCGGCGGAAGAGGCAATCCGGCTGATTGGCGGCGGCCTTAAACCCCAACTTCTTGTTACCGATCACCTTATGACCGGCATGAACGGCACGGATTTGGCGCGGCGTGTCCTTTCGGAGTTGCCGGGCACGCAGGTATTGCTCGTGTCGGGCTATGCCGAGAGCGAGGGCGTCGCTCCTGATCTTCCCCGGATGGTCAAGCCATTCAGCACTCGAGACCTCGCTGCGAAACTTGCTAACCTAAGTGCAGGCTAGAGCAGCGCGCTTGTTTCAACGGTCCGAGACGTACTGCGTTTCCGGGCGCGGACCTTTCTGCCGATTTCGTTCGTCGGAGCTGCACCTCTAGAAAATCATAGCCACGATCGGTGCCTCGGCAGGCCCCGGCTCATAAGCGTGCTGCTGAAGCTGGCGGCGATGAAAAGATCACCACGGTGCCATCCTCGAAGCTGACACGGCGCTAAACCAAGGTGCGAAACTTAAAGAATCTTCCGAGATCACGCCGGAGCAAATCCAGCACTTCTTCGATCGCGAAAAAGATCTCGAGCCTAACAAGTGAGTGAAGGTGCTGCGCTGGGGCAGGGCCGAGGACGTTCACTAGCTGATCCTCGACGGAATTAAGTACGCCCGGGCGCATAAGTTGCGATACGTCGCGATCAAGAATGCACGTCTCTGCAGGGAGCGATGCGCACGCGCAGTCCATAACATCTGATATGCGAGGCCTCACAGCCGCAACGCCACGGCGACAGCCAGAGTGAGCGCCAGGGTCACGAGTGCGAAGGCAAGAGGCCACCGCAACGCCGCGACGGCGCGTTCCCCGCGCACCATGACCCGCAACGGCCAAAAGCGGATGTCTATACGGTCTGAATCCACGGCAAACCTCCATTCATGGAAATAGGTTTATATTCCTACATCACGAATGTCAACGGGGATGTCTGTTCACAGGTTTCGTTCGGATGCGCGATCGTTTCCAGTTGAGTTAGTTACGCCGCAGTCTAGCGCTTAATTCTATCAAGCTTTTTGGCTTGGCTTTCACTCTTTATTGCTTCGATCGCACATGCTCTCACCCGAAAATAGCGCTGCGCAGTACGTCCGCATGTCAACTGACATGCAATCCTATTCGATCGCAAACCAGTCCGATGCCATTCTGATTTATGCTGCACGCAGAGGATTGACGATTGTGCGCAGCTACGAGGATGTCGGACGAAGCGGAGTACGCCTTGACGGCCGCGCAGGGCTCCAGGCTCTGCTGTCCGATGTGTGTTCTGGAAGAGCAGACTACAAGACTGTCCTTGTCTACGATGTCAGCCGCTGGGGGCGCTTCCAGGACAGCGATGAGAGCGCACATTATGAATACTTATGCAGGCAAGCAGGGGTCAACGTCGAGTACTGCGCTGAACAGTTCGAAAATGACGGCAGTTTGACCGCCGCACTCCTGAAGAACATCAAGCGTGCGATGGCTGGAGAATATAGTCGAGAACTGTCCGTCAAAGTGCAAACTGCGAAGATCCGTTTGGCCGTGAAAGGCTTTCATCTCGGGGCACCTCCAGGTTACGGCCTTCGCCGCATGCTCGTCGATGAACACCGGACGCTCAAGGGTGAGCTTCGCCGAGGTCAATGGAAAAACATTCAATCGGACCATGTTATTTTGATCCCAGGTCCGCCAAACGAGTTAGCAACTATCGAGCGCATCTACGAAATGTTTCTCGATCAGGAATTGGACGTACGCAAAATCGCAGAACAATTGACGACCGAGGGAATCCCCGCTGCATCAGGAGGTCCGTGGACTTACAATACAGTGCGCGCAGTCCTGTCGCATGAAAAATACATCGGGACTGCTGTATATAGCGTGACGTCGAAACCAATCGGTAAAAAATGGCAACGAAATCCGAAGAAGGATTGGGTTCGCTATGAGGACGCGTTCGAGGCCGTTGTACCTAAGGATCGATTTAAGAAGGCGTCTGAGCGGCTAGAGCAACTGGCCCAACCCCTGACAACGAACTGGATGCTTGATTGCCTAACGGCGCTTTGGTGCCAGCGCGAACATCTCAGCTCAGAGATAATTAGCGAATCAAAAATAGCGCCCAGTTGCCACACATATCAGGCCTATTTCGGGAGTTTGTCTAAGGCGTATCACTTGATCTGCTTCAGGAACCGGGAGAGCCTTGGATACAACGCAGACCTCCGCAAGCAAATTATCTCCGAAATGAAAGCGGAGATAATCCGCCGAGGGGGAACAGTTGAGGTCTTCCCTTGGAACAAGCATGTCATCGTAAACGCAGAGCTCAGAGTCAGCATATTCATTAGCCGACTAAAAAACACGGGTCCGCGCATCTGGCAGTTTGGCTATAGATCTGGGACGAAACCCGACATCGTCGTGGGCGCGAGGATCATGAGGCGAGGCGGGCGGGTTGAGGACTATTTCATTCTGCCCTTTATGTTATTGCCGCACGGAGCGTGGATCACGACGAGCGCGTCTAGTGGGGCAAGGCTCGATAGGTTCCGAACGAATAATCTGGAGCCGCTTTATCAGCTCTGTGCGCGCACAAAAGCCGTTGCGCCCCAATGGTAGACCTACGAGATCAGAGAAGGGCGGAAACTCGTAAGCGCAGGGTGCTGGAGAAGCTTGGAGGTGACCAAAGAG
>JAEMRT010000070.1 GCA_016463225.1 Sphingopyxis sp.
GGGGTGGGTCAAGCGCGAGCGGGCTCGATGCCCGATCGTGCTTTTTCCAACCTCGCGTCAAAAGGCCCGATCCGGCATCGAGCCGGACCGCGCCTCACCCACCCCGAGCCCCTCCCTTGAAGGGAGGGGAAAGAATCACCCCAACGTGCCCCGCCGCGGCCCCAGATAGCCGAACAGATAGGCCCCCACCTTGCGCATCTGGATCTCCTCCGCGCCCTCGGTGATCCGGTAGCGCCGGTGGTGACGATAGATATGCTCGAACGGCTTGTGCCGCGAGTAACCGATGCCGCCGTGGACCTGAATCGCGCGGTCGGCGGCTTCGCAGCACAGCCGGTTCGCCCAGTAATTGCACATGCTGACCTTGTCCGACAGCGTGTGCTCGATCTCCTTGTGCGGGGTGTTGTCCATGTCCCACGCGGTCTTGCGGATCAGCAGCCGCAGCATTTCGGCCTGCGTCGCCAGCTCGACGAGCGGGAACTGGATCGCCTGATTGCGCGCCAGCGCCTCACCGAACGGCTTGCGTGTCCGCGCATATTTCACGCTTTCCTCGATACAGAACACCGCGGCGCCCAGCGACGATGCCGCCTGCCGGATGCGGTTCTGGTGGACGAAGCTCTGCGCGATCGACAGCCCGCCGCCGACCGGGCCGAGCCGCGCGCTGTCGGGCACCCACACATCGGTGAAGGTCATGCGCGGATGGTCGGTCGGCATGTTGAACGTCCACATATATTCGTCGACCGTCATCCCGGGCGTGCCGGTGGGCACGAGAAGACAAGTGATCCCCTTCGCATCGCCGTCCTGACCATCGGTGCGGCAAAAGGTCGCGCAGTGGGTCGCGACGTGCATGCCGGTGATCCACATCTTGCGCCCGTCGATCCGCCAGCCGTCGACGCCATCGCGGGTTTCGCGAACGCCGCGCGTTTCCATATGCGTCGCGTCGCTGCCATGATCGGGCTCGGTCAGCCCGAAGGCGGTGCGGCGCTTGCCCTCGAACCCGCCGAGGATGAACTCCTGCTTTTGCTCCTCGCTTGTCGCGAACTGTTCGAACATCTCTACAAACGGGAAATTGCCGACGATGCTGTGCTCGTTCTGCAGATCGTTGTGAAGGCCGAGACCCTTCGCGGCAAAATGCTCGCGGATCACCGCCATCCACAGGTTCGAGCCGTCCTTGCCGCCATATTTTTTCGGCGCCGAGAACCGCCAGTGCCCCGCGGCGTCGGCCTTGCGCGTCGCGGCGCGGAGCAATTGTTCCCAGTCGTGGCGCGGCAATCCCTGATTGTCCCAGTCGGTGCGCGCATGTTCGCGGCGATGGTCGAAGAAACGGATATTGTCGTCGGCGTCCTCGAGCGGCTTGATCTCGGCCTCGATGAAGGCATCGAGTTCGTCCAGATACGCCTGCAAGTCGGCGGGAATCGCAAAATCCATGTCTCTCTCCCTGTTATTCTTGAGCGCCCCAGGTTTCGCGGGCGCGGGCGAGCGCGGCATATTTGGGGCTGTCGACCGCGCATTTATCGAGCGCCGCGCGGCGCAGTTTCGCGAGCAATCCGGGCTGAGCGAGGGTGGTCGCGCCGCTGAGCAAGGCATCGGCCAACGCCCGATCCTCGGCGCGCACTCCGGCATCAAGGTCGCGCATCACGATGCCCAAGGCGTTCATCGCCACCGCGACCTGAAACTTCGCATGACCCTCGGCGTCGGGCTTGATCGCATCCGCCAGCCAGTCGCGCACTGCCTGCACGATCTCGCCATTCGTCGGCTCGCCCGTCGGTGCCGGAGAGGCGGCGGGCGCAGGCGGCAGCGCCCTTTCCCGCTCGGCCGCCGGCGCCCCGGTTTCCAGCAGTAACAGCAGATCGAGCTCCTGCTCGGCGGCGCGCCGCCCGACGACGACGCGCTCGACGGTCGGGTCGGCGCCATTGCGCCACGCCTGCCCCATCTGCAAACAACCGAGCGCCCACCACAGGGTGCGATAGACCAGCCAGAAACGGAACCGGTCAGGGTCGACCTGGACTCCGCCTGCGGCTTCGTAGGCCGCGAAATACTCCGCAAGACTGCCGACCCCGAACGCCGTTTGGTCGATCCGCCCGAACCGCCACACCGTCATGCACCCGAACGCCAGATCCTCATGCGCGTCGCCGCGATGCGCGAGTTCCCAGTCGAGCACGACCGCCAGCCCGTCGCCATCGACCATGATATTGCCCATGCGATAATCGCCATGCACCAGCACCGGCTCGGCAGGCGTCGGCAGATGCTCCTCGCACCATTTGATCGCCAGCGCGATGACCGGCCGGTCACCGCCATAGTCCAGAAAACGCGCCTTCAGCTCGGCCAGTGCGGCGGCGGTGTCCATCAGCGGGATGGCGGCGGGAATGGCGTCGGCCGGAATGGCATGGATGCGCGCGAGTTCGCGCCCCAGATCGGTCAGCAGCGAGGGCGGAGGATCGGCCAATATCTTCGCCGGGTTCACCTCGGCGATTACCCGCCGCATCACATAGCCGGTGCCCATGCCGTCGTTATCCGTCAGCACGCCGACCACCTCGGGCGCCTTCACCCCCGCACCATGCGCCGCGATCACTAGCGCCGCCTCGTCGGCATGGCCATAAGGCCGCCCCGCCATATAATCGGCCGACGGCGCGCGGCGCAGCACATAAGCGCCGCCCGCCCAGTCGAATGCCCAGCTTTCCATATTGGCACCGCCCGACAGGCGCGCCAGACCGGTCAATTCACCGGGGCCGGCAATGCGGGTCATCAAGCCGGACAGGGCGTGACTCAGGCTGCTCATCGACCAATAGTGCTTGCAGTTTACGTAAACGGCAAGCGAACATTTGCCTATCCCGCCAGCGCGAGCGGGACGCCGCCGGACGTGGCCGTAACGGCTCTAGCGGCGCAGACTCCTGATCCGCCGGTCGTACCATTTCGCGGCAAAATGCAGCGCCCACGCCAGCGGAATCGCCGCGAAGACCCAGCGCCAGTCGGTACGCTCGATCAACCCCTCGTCGAGATGCGAAGCGTAAGCGAACAGGATGATCGCGGCGACCAGCACGAGCATGCCGGTCTGGAACCAGTTATGCCCGCTGCCCAGCCGCGTCGGATCGATCGGCAGCGGCGCGCGCGCCGCGACCGCCGCCTCAATGCCGTCGCGGCGCGCGCGCCAGCCCGCGACATAATCCCAGATTTCGATGCCGATCATGCCGACCTCGACGATGAACACCCCCAGCCCGATCGCGGGGGCATGGAATCGCTGCGGGATCGCCAGCAGGTCGAGCAGCCACCCGCCGCCGAACACGATGGTCAGCAGCGCGCCGATCGCCCACGCGGCCTGCGCCGGGATCGCGGCGATCATCGCATCGACATGCGCCTCGACCTCGCCGCGCCATCGCGCGACCTCGTCGGGCTTCACCCCGCGCGCGCGTCCGTCGCGGCCGCGATACGCCGGCCCCATCGCGGTATCGACGAACCAGCGGTCGAAACGCCGCAGTTCGGTGTCGCGCATCTGGCGTTGCTGGTAATCGCTGATCAAGGCCATCGGTGCCCTATCGCGAAAAGAGCTTACGATCCGGCTAATCGACCAACCGCATGGCCCGCCGCGTGATCACATCGCGCCATAGGATGCGTAATCCTCGACGTGGGTGTTGGGCCGATGGAAACTGGTGAAACTCATGCTTGCCGACAGGTCGAGCGCCTCGACCTGATGCCACCAGCCGACCGGCAGAAAGATCGCCTCGCCCGGGCCGATGATCGTTTCGAGCACGGGCGGAATGTCGGCGGTGCCATTGCCTGCGGGCAGCGCGGCATTGCCCCAGTCGGAAAAGCAGTGACGACTGTTCTTCATGCGCTCGAATGCCCATGACGGCGCCATCCGCACCCGCTTGGGACCGATCACCTGGACCAGCAGGTTGTTGGTGAGGTCGTGATGCCACGGGGTGAGCGTCCCCTTTGGCCCCAGCCAGAAAAAGCCGTCGCGTGTCCGGTTGGGGTCGAGCAGGTCGATCGGCGCGATGTCGTCCCACAGCGGCCCGAGCGCCGCCGCGTTGGTGCCGCTGTTGTATGCGGTCAGGTAGATGTCGTTGCTTGGCTCGTCCTTGCGCAGCCAGTCGATCAGTTCGGCGAAGCGAACGAGGCGGCGGTGATCGTCCTTGGCAAGCTCATAGTCCGGGTCGCGTTCGCGCTCGACCTGCGCCTCGACAACGGCGTCGCCCGCAACCGCCGCGAAACGGTCGAGCGACCAGCGGGTGAGCGCGGGCCAGTGATCGATTAGCCCGACCAGCTTCGCGGGCCGGTTCGCTTCGTAATAATGGCGATAGAAGTGGTCGGCGTTTGGCGCAGCGAGTGTGTCGAGCGCAAAGCCGCCCTCGGCTTCGAACGCCAGCCGCTGCTGATTGGCGAACAGCCAGCGCTGCTTGGCCATGCGCGCCGCTTGCGCGCGAAGCTCGATCGCCATCGGATCTTTGGCGAGCCGGTCGATCTCGTACTTCGCCGCCGCCGCTGACACGCCCGCCGCGACCAGCCGCCGGTGCAGCGCCGCGTCGTCATCGCCAGCGGCCAGCCCGTGCGCGAGTAAGGTGCGTTTGTCGGGCGGGGACATGGCATCGACTCCGTAAGCCCCGCCAGACGCCGGCGGACAGGCAGTCCGCACCTCAAGCGCGCGCCGATGACAGAAATATGACGTCCCGGAATGAACAACGGCCGCGGAGGTCATCCGCGGCCGTTGCTATATCGATACGCCGGAGCGCTTCAGATCTTGCCGGTCAGTTCCGGCACCGCATTGAACAGATCGGCGACGAGGCCGAAGTCGGCGACCTGGAAGATCGGGGCGTCTTCGTCCTTGTTGATCGCGACGATCGTCTTCGAATCCTTCATGCCCGCGAGATGCTGGATCGCGCCCGAAATGCCGATGGCGAAATAGACCTGCGGCGCGACGATCTTGCCGGTCTGGCCGACCTGATAATCGTTGGGGACATAACCCGCATCGACCGCGGCGCGGCTGGCGCCGAGCGCGGCGTTCAGCTTGTCGGCGAGCGGGACGATCACTTCCTGATATTTCTCGCTCGAACCGAGCGCGCGGCCGCCCGACACGATGATCTTGGCCGAGGTCAGCTCGGGGCGCTCCGACTTGGCGATTTCGGCGCCGACGAAGCTCGATATACCGGCATCGCTGCCGCCACCGACGGCTTCGACCGTGCCCGAACCACCAGTCATCGCGGCCTTGTCGAACGCGGTGCCGCGCACGGTCAGGACCAGCTTCGCGTCGCTGCTTTCGACGGTCGCGATCGCGTTGCCCGCGTAGATCGGGCGGGTGAAGGTCTTCGGACCCTCGACCGACAGGATTTCGCTGATCTGCATCACGTCGAGCAAGGCGGCGACGCGCGGCGCGATATTCTTGCCGGTGGTCGTCGCGGGCGCGAGGAACGCGTCGTGGCTGCCCATCAGGTCAGCAACGAGCGGCGCGATATTTTCGGGAAGATTGTGACCGAAGGCGGCGTTGTCGGCGACATGGACCTTGCCGACCCCGGCGATACCGGCGGCTTCCTTGGCGACCGCATCGACGCCGCTGCCGGCGACGAGCAGGTGGACTTCGCCAAGCTTCGACGCGGCGGTGACCACCGCGAGCGTGGCGTCCTTGACGGACTTGCCGTCATGTTCGACCCAGACGAGCGTTTTCATGAGTGCACTCCCATGGCTTTCAACTTGGCAACCAGTTCATCGACATCGGCGACCTTGACGCCGGCCGAGCGAACCGGCGGCTCCGATACCTTCACGACCTTCACACGCGGCGCGGTGTCGACGCCGTAATCGGCGGGGGTCTTGGTATCGAGCGGCTTCGACTTCGCCTTCATGATGTTCGGCAGCGAGGCATAACGCGGCTCGTTGAGGCGAAGGTCGGTGGTGACGATCGCGGGAAGCTTGAGCTTCACCGTCTCGAGGCCGCCGTCGACTTCGCGCGTCACATTGACATGATCGCTGTCGACATTGACCGCGCTGGCGAAAGTACCCTGCGCCCAGCCGGTGAGCGCGGCGAGCATCTGGCCGGTCTGGTTGTTGTCGTCGTCGATCGCCTGCTTGCCCAAGATGACGAGGCCGGGCGCTTCGGCATCGGCGATCGCCTTGAAGATCTTCGCGAGCGCGAGCGGCTCGACCGCATCGTCGGTCTGGACGAGGATCGCGCGGTCGGCGCCCATCGCGAGCGCGGTGCGCAGCGTTTCCTGCGCCTTTTGCGGGCCAACGCTGATCGCCACGACCTCGGTCGCGACGCCTTTTTCCTTCAGGCGGATCGCTTCTTCGATCCCGATCTCGTCGAACGGGTTCATCGACATTTTGACATTGGCCAGGTCAACGCCGGTGCCGTCGGATTTGACCCGCGGCTTGACGTTGTAATCGAGCACCCGCTTGACGGGGACGAGGATTTTCATGGGCCTAAAGCTCCTCTCAGCAAATTGTGCACTGCGCCATAGTTGCGCTTTACGTAAACGTCAACCTGACTCCCCTCTCCCCTTGGGGGAGAGGATAGGGAGACTTGGTCCGCAGGACCTAGTCGGACTTGGTGAGGGTCTGTGACGTTGGCTGCCCTCACCCAGCTTCGACTAGGCGGCAAGCCGCCAAGTCTTCGCAACCCTCTCCCCCAAGGGGAGAGGGGAAATTCATCAAGCCGCGCGGACTTCGGCCACAATCTTCTTTGCCGCGTCGCCCAGATCGTTTGCCGCAACAATCGGCAGCCCCGAATTGGCGAGGATATCCTTGCCCTGCTGAACGTTCGTGCCTTCGAGGCGCACCACCAAAGGCACCGACAGATTCACTTCCTTCGCCGCGGCGACGATGCCGTCGGCGATGATGTCGCACTTCATGATGCCACCAAAGATGTTGACGAGGATGCCCTTCACCGCAGGGTCCTTGAGGATGATCTTGAACGCCGCGGTGACCTTTTCCTTCGAAGCGCCGCCGCCGACGTCGAGGAAGTTGGCGGGGAATTCACCGTTGAGTTTGATGATGTCCATCGTCGCCATCGCCAACCCTGCACCGTTCACCATGCAACCGATGTTGCCGTCGAGCTTGATGTAGGCGAGGTCATATTCCGACGCCTCGACTTCCGCCGGGTCTTCCTCGGTCAGGTCGCGCAGCTCGGCCAGATCCTTGTGGCGGAACATCGCATTGCCGTCGAACGCGACCTTGGCGTCGAGCACCAGCAGTTCGTCGCCGTCCTTGCCTTCGCACACCGCGAGCGGGTTGATTTCGATCTGTTCGGCATCGGTGCCAAGGAACGCGGCGTACAGCCCGGCGAGAACCTTGGCAGCCTGTTTCGCCAGATCGCCCGACAGGCCAAGCGCCGCAGCGACGCTGCGGCCGTGGTGCGGCTGGAGGCCCGTGGCGGGGTCGATGGTGATCGTGTGGATCTTCTCCGGCGTGTCGTGCGCGACGGTTTCAATGTCCATGCCGCCCTCGGTCGACGCGACCACCGCGACGCGGCTCGATCCACGATCGACCAGCAAGGCGAGATAGAATTCCTGCTTAATGTCGGCGCCGTCGGTGATGTAGAGCCGATTGACCTGCTTGCCGGCGTCGCCGGTCTGGATCGTCACCAGCGTGTTGCAGAGCATGTCCTTGGCGTGCGCTTCGACCTCTTCGATCGTCTTGGCGAGGCGGACACCGCCCTTTGCGTCGGGGCCGAGTTCCTTGAACTTGCCCTTGCCGCGGCCACCGGCGTGGATCTGCGATTTCACGACATATAGCGGCCCGGGGAGCTGCTTCGCCGCGGCGACGGCTTCCTCGACGCTCATCGCGGCAATGCCCTTGGGCACCGCGACGCCAAATTTCGCGAGCAGTTCTTTCGCCTGATATTCGTGAATGTTCATGAGGTCTGCCGGGCCTTTCGAGTCTGGGGCGGGGAGAATTGGCGCCGCCTAAGCACAAGTTGGCGGGCAAGGCTAGCCCGCAGCGCCCCAGATATTCTTGCCAAGGGTCAGGCCCCCTTAATTGCGCGTTCGAGGTTTGAGGCGATTTTGCTCAGGGCTAGGAGGCAAGGCGCCGGGATATGTCGATATCTCAAGACTTGCCGACGACGCCATGGGCAAAATCGGTCAAATCCCGCAGGGACGCCGAAATGGCTTCGATCTCAGGCCCGCGCGGGTGCAGCGGGTAGCGGTGCTACCCGCTGCACCCGCCCGAACCTGATATCTTCGCCATTTCGGCGCCTCGAACGCGCAATTAAGGGGGCCTGACCCTAACGAAAAGCGCAGAGCGCCGCCGAGCTTGTCGTCACCGTCAAGATCTCGGGGTCTTTGAGTGCGCGGACCTTGTGGAGGAACTGGCTCAGCGACAAATCGCTCATCCGCTTGTCCTTCAGGGTGGAGAGCGAGCCGAGGCGGCGCAGCTGGAGCAGCGACAGCCGGTCGACCATGCGTTCGGCCATGCACGAGGCGATCGATTGCGACAGTCCGGCGTTGACCAGCCCGGTGCGGAGTCGCGCTTCGGGCGTGGCGCAGGCCGCCAGCGCGAGCAGCGACAACGACAGAACAGCAATACGCATCAGTGATTATCTTCCATGAAATTCGGCGACCGCGCTCGACACCGCCTGCATCAACGCCATGCGCGCGGGGATTGGCGAGGTTGTCGTCCCCATCATCACGACAATCGCATAGCGCGTGCCGTCGGGCGCGGTGGCAATGCCAATATCGTTATAGCCCGCGGTCATGCCGCCCAGATTCTGCCCCGTTCCCGTCTTGTGGAGGAATTTCCAGCCGGGCGGCAGGCCGGCCTTCAGCCGCTTCGGCCCGCTCTTGGTGCGGCTCATTACGTCGAGCAGATAGTCGGTCGATTCGGGTGAGAGCAATGTCCCACGCGCCAGCCGGGCGAGCGCGCTGGCGATCGCCGTCGGGCTTGCGCCATCAATCGGGTTGGCCAGATAATTGTCCATCGCGGCGCGGCGCGTAGCCGGGGCGATCGCGGCGCGGGCGGCTTCGAAATTGCGCGCGACCGAATAGCTTTGCTGCCACGACATCCCGGCTATGCCGCTTTGCAGCAGGCGCTCGCCGGGGCCGAAGCGGATCGCACCCAGATCCTTCTTGGCCATGAAGGCGCGCACCGCGCCCGGCCCGCCGATGGTCCGCAGCACGCTGTCGTTTGCGGTGTTGTCGCTCTGCGTGATCGCGGTTTCGATCAGGCCGCGGACGGTCATCGTCACCGACCCTTCGCTGCGAACGCGTGCGGCGAGCGGCTGATAGAACAGCGTCAGATCTTCGGGACCGATCCGCACTTGCTGGTCGAGCCGGATGCGCCCCTGATCGACCGCATCGAGCGCCGCCAGGCTGACCCACAGCTTCGACACGCTTTGTTGCGGAAAAAGGTCACCGCCGCGCTCGGCAATCGCCCATTCGCCGTCGATCCGCTGCACCGCGATCCCGGTCTTGCCCGGAAAGGCGCGCCACAGGAAATGGATGCGCTCGGTCAGCCCGACGGGGGGGCGGCGAAACCCGGGATCGAGCGGTCCGGCGGGGCGCGGCATCGCCGAGCGCACCGGCTGGCCGATCGGGACGGTCACCGATCCCGTGGGTCGCGACGCAACGGCCGGGCGCGGCGTAGCGGCCTGCGTCCGCGGCGTCGGAACGACGGCGGCGCTGCTCACGCAACCCGCGAGCACGGCAGCACTCATCGTCATGGCGAGGAGCGGCCGGGCCGATAACTCAAACTTCATGAAAACCCCGCAACCTGCGACTTGTACAAATCCCCGGGCCAATTGGTCTCGCAGGCGGGCAAAGCGGGCCAGCTGTTTGCGACGAATGATTCCTCCCGCGCGACGAGTGGCGGAATCGCGCGGGTTTCAGGGTGCGGGCGCGGGGCGGACCATGGCAGGGAACAGCCGCTTGAACGCCGCCAGCTTCGGCGCGTCCCAGCGGACGATGTATCCGTTCGACGGATTGCGGCGCATGAAATCCTGATGACTGGGTTCGGCGAGGTAAAAGCGCTTGTAGCTTTCGACCGGCACGACGATCGGCTTGGCGAAATATTTGCCCTTGCCGATCTGCGCCAGATAACTCGTCGCGACCTGGCGCTGCGTGGCGTCGAGCGGCACGATCGCGGCGCGATACTGGGTACCCGAATCCGGCCCCTGACGATTCTTCAAGGTCGGGTCGGCCACCACCGAGAACAGCACCCGCAGCAGCGTGCCATAGCTGACCTGCGTCGGATCATAAACGATCCGCACCGCCTCGGCATGGCCCGACTTGCCGTCGTGGGTCAGTTCATATTTCGCGGTCGCGGCGCTGCCGCCATGATAGCCCGATTCGACCGAGATCACGCCCTTCACATTGGCAAAGACGCCCTCGACACCCCAGAAACAGCCGCCCGCGAGCACCGCGGTCGCACGCTTCGCCTTGACGGCTGGATCGACGACAGCAGCGGGCAGCTTGACGACGCTTTCGGCCTGCGCCGGAGCGCATTGCGCGACGATCGCGCCCGCGACTAGTGTCGCGATGATACGGCTGAACGGTGCGCCGCGCGCTTGCGTCACGCGGGGATCGGCAGCGCGGGCTGGTTGAGCACGATATAGGTCGCGCCAATCGCGAAACCGGCGAGCATCGACAAAAACCAGTCGGAGCGGAAAAGGTTGAGCATGGGGAGCCTCTTTTTTCATCTATGATCATTCGCGGCTGAAACCGCTTTGGTTACACCGACGATATGGCGCGCCCCGACCAACCATGCAGTGATGACCATCACCCTAAACAGGATGGCTTACTATCCGGTGAACCGGGCGCTTAACCGCCGTTCAGGTTCAGATAGGCTCCGCCACCGGCATTACAAGACCGGTCGGTATAGAATTCCTGTGCGGTGGCCGAGCGGCGCTTTAGCGCAGCGCCGCGCACGCCTGCTGGATGCGCACGCAGGCTTCCTTCAGCACCGCTTCCGATGTCGCATAGGAAACGCGGAACGCAGGCGACAGGCCAAAGGCCGCGCCATGCACCGCCGCGACTTTCGCGCTATCGAGGAAATAGTCGATCAGCTTCTCGTCGCTGTCGATCAGCAAGCCATCGGGGGTCTTTTTACCCATGCAGCCGCTGGCGTCGGGATAGACATAAAAGGCACCATCGGGGGTCGGGCAGCTCAGCCCCGGCGCGTCGTTGAGCATCGCGACGACCTTGTCGCGGCGCTTTTTGAACGCCGCGTTGCGATCGTCGAGAAACTGCTGCGGCCCGCCGAGCGCCGCGGCGGCGGCGGCCTGCGCGATCGAACAGGGGTTCGAGGTCGATTGCGACTGGAGCTTGCCCATGGCCTTGATCAGCCATGCCGGACCGCCGGCATAGCCGATCCGCCAACCGGTCATCGCATAGGCTTTCGAACAGCCATTGACGGTCAGGATGCGGTCGATCAGGTCGGGGCAGCGCTGGGCAAAGGTCGAAAATTCGAAATCGGCGTACCAGACATGCTCATACATATCGTCGGTCATCACCATCACATGCGGATGGCGGCGGATCACTTCACCCAAAGCATCAAGCTCTTCGCCCGAATAAGCGGCGCCCGACGGGTTCGACGGCGAGTTGAGCATCACCCAGCGCGTCTTCGGCGTGATCGCGGCGTCGAGCTGCGCCGGGGTGATCTTGTAGTTCTGCGCCGCGCCGCCCTCGATGATCACCGGGGTGCCGCCCGCGAACGCGACGATGTCGGGGTAGCTCACCCAATAGGGCGCTGGAATGATAACCTCATCGCCCTTGTCCACGGTCGCGACGAGCGCGTTGAACAAAGTGTGCTTGCCGCCGACGTTGACCGAAATCTGGTCGAGCCCGAAATCGAGCCCGTTGTCGCGGCGGAACTTGCCACGGATCGCTTCTTTCAGCGCCACCGTGCCGTCGACCAGCGTATATTTGGTCTGGCCACCCCGGATCGCCTCGATCGCCGCTTCCTTGACGAAATCGGGGGTGTCGAAATCGGGCTCGCCCGCGCTCAGCCCGATGACATCGACGCCCGCCGCTTTCAGCGCCGATACGCGCGCGGTCATCGCGAGCGTGGCCGAAGGCTGGATGCGTTTGAGAGCGGCGGAGATATGCGGGACGAAGCTGGACATGGTGGCGACCCTTTGCAGGCAGGAAAGTTGCGCGCGCTGCCCATAGCGACGCCACCAGATTGCCGCAACCGCGGCTCACCAAAAAACTCTATTGCGCCGGTTGAATGAGGCACTGAATAGGTAGGCAGGACCGAAAACCGCCGCCTATTGTGCCTTCGGCACCGTCAGCTTGGCGATCGCGCGGCTGCCATCGCCGTTCCCGCCCTCGTCCTTGAACCCGATTTCGGCGTCGACAAGCTGGTCGCGCTGGGTCGGCCGCCCGAAATCGCGGATCAGCCGCACCGTCACCCGGCCGGTGCCGTTGGGATTGATCCGGTCGGGCGAATAGCCGTGGATGCGCACCTGATAGTCACCCGCCGACGCACGGCGCACGACATATTCTTCAGGACCATAGCCATCGGTCATGTCGTTCGAGATCGTCCCGCCCGCGGCGCTCAGCTTGTGGCTGTAATAGACGCGTTCGCCATTGGGTTCGATGACCCACAGGTCGATATCGGCGTCGTCATTGGTCCATTCGATCAC
Source organism: Sphingopyxis sp. (assembly GCA_016463225.1). Taxonomy (GTDB): domain Bacteria; phylum Pseudomonadota; class Alphaproteobacteria; order Sphingomonadales; family Sphingomonadaceae; genus Sphingopyxis. The sequence goes on from JAEMRT010000070.1 coordinate 12,566, forward strand.
GATCCGCACGTCGGTGTCGATCGGCGCGACAAATTCGGGGTCGAGTTTCCACGCCAGTCCGGCGCGCTCAAGCCGCGCGATCAGCCCGTTGGCCTCCATCAACGCGACGACATCAATGCCCTCGAACGCCGAATTGAACGGAGTCAGCGCGACATCGGTCAGCAGCGCAAAGGCGCGCTCGAGGTCGGCGGGCGCCCCGCGCTGCGCCAGCGCCAGCGCCAGCAGGCGGCGCGGCTGCGGGCGTTCGGCATTGACGACCGCCATCCGTTCGAGCAGCGCGATACTATCGTCGAGCTGCCCGTCGCGTTGCAGGCGGAATGCGACGATCTGGCGCGTTTCATCGTCGGCGGTCGGGGCGTCGAGCGCGGTCAGCAACAGCCGCGCCGCCATGCGGTCGTCGCCCTTCGCGCGATACCATTCGGCGACATCGAGCCAGAATCCGGCGAGGGTGCCGTAAAGCTTTGCCTGCTCGAACAGCACCGCGTCGCGCGTGTCCGTCGGCGCCGCGGCGAGCGCCTTGATGTACGGCCCGGTGGACAGCAGGTCGGCGACCTCGATCTTGGCATCGCCGACGGTGACGGCAGAGATCGCTGATATCGCCAGAGGAGTCTCCTGCACGCTTCCCTGGCGGCGCGAGGAAGTGACCACGATCTCGTAGCCCGCAGCGTCAGCCTCTTCCTCCGCAACGGCGGTCGGCTCGGCTTGCTCCCGCGCGTCTCCCGGCGCAGCCGCGGGGGACGGCGGAGGTGGTGGCGGTGGCGACATTTCAGCCGCAGCGGCATCGGCGCCTTCGGCCGCGGCCTCTTCATCCGCGCGGCTCTTCTTCGGTTTCGCATGGGCGTTAAAACGCTGCGCCGACCATTGCTTGCGCTCGGCCCAGTTCCGCCGGACCATGTCCAGATGCTCGCCGCGCGCTTCCTGCGCCTCGTCATCCTTGTCCTTGCGCATTTCGCGATAATTGGCGCGCCAATCGTCGTCGAACCCGGCCTTGGGCGGATCAACATCGGCGGCGACATATTGTTCGGGACTTTCGAGGACGAGAAAGGCGAGCGATGCGCTGGCAACCTGATATTTGCGCGCCAGCTTGACCATCTCGTCGCGCCGCACCGGATCGTCGGACAGCCGCGCCACTTCGCCCGCCGCCCACAGCGCGCCCGCGCCATTGTGGCGCTCGGCGACGCCTTCCCAGTCAAACTGCTCGATCGTCACCCGGCCGTTCGCACCCGCCACCCAGACCCGCACGCCGTCTTCATCCAGCATCGGCCCAACGATGTGCCAGCCGCCGCCCGCCGCCGCGACGCTGCGAAAGGCAATCCGCCGTCCCGACGCGCTGCGGACGCGGACGATGGCGGGTCCCGGACTGGACAGGCCGGCGGCGGCCTGCGCCCAATTGTCCGCGGTCAGCACCAGCAGCTGCCCGCCGCTGTCCTGCGCCAGGTTCGACAGCCAAGCCGTGTCGGCATCGGCGGCCGAGGTGACGACGTGCAGCCGGCAATCCGGCGCAAAATCCGCCATGGGGTCGAGCGTCCGCGACCCGTCCGTGAATATCAGGCAGGTATCGGCGGCGGCGAGTTTCAATCCGTCCAGCCCGGTCAGCCGCGTCGCGCCCAGATAGCGCTGCGCCAGCAGCGCCGTCCGCAGGTCCGCAGGCTTGGTAAAAGAGGTTACAACCGGGGTATCTTCGGCAAAGCTGACGAGGTCGATCGTGGCGGCGGGATTGCGCGCCAGATAGTCGCCCAGAAACGCCATTTCCAGATCGGTCCGGTCGTCGGCGCGCGACCAGCTGCGGTCCCAATAGACACGCAGTCGGCCGCTCTCGCCCGCCGCGACCGGTTTGGGCGCGCCCGCCGCGAGCTCAAAGAAATTCTGGCGGCTGTCATGCTGCGACACGACAAGCGCGGTCGGTGTTTCGAACCCCGCGATCCGCAGCGGCGCGGTCAACGCCGTCCCTGACTGCGCCGTCGCCTCGCCCTTCCAGGCGATGCCGGCGCGTCGCACCGCCAGCGCCCCGCCCCATGGCAGCGTCACCGCCGGGGTGCCGCGAATCGCCGTTCCGGTGTAGCGGACGACCACCGGTCCCAGGACCTCTGCCCCTTGCAGCGGCAGCACAAAGCCCGCCATTGCATCGGCCGGCGCCGAAAAGCTGACCCGGATCGTCCGCGATTCCTGCGCCGCGATCGGATAGACGCGGGTACGGAACATGTTTCCGCTGACCTCGGCAAGCCCGGGGTCAATGCCCTTGCGCACCTCGGCCTCATAGACGCGGCGCGCTTTGGGCTGATCGAGCAGCGTTCCCGCGACCATGACCCCGCCGATATCGAGCGCATAGCCGGTCACCACCGCCTGGCTTGGCAAGCCGAGCCCGAAACGCGCCTCGATCGGTTCGCCGTCCGACTGGATGCGATTGGACAGCACCGCTTCGACGACCATGTCGACCATGCCGCCGCGCTGGTTGATGTCGATTTGCAGGCGGGTGATCACCAGGTCGGATGCGGCGACGCGGTTGTCCTCGTCCTGAATGCCGTTCGCATAGCCGATCAGTTCGGGATTGGCGGCCACCGGAGCAGCGGCGGCAGGCGCGACCGCCGCGACCATGAACGCGACGATAGCGGCCAGACGAAACCCCAACCGCCCGACGATCGTCATATCATATTGTCCTGCAGCCGCGCGGGGATCAGCCCGCGCAAGGAATTTCCGATGAAAAATCCGTCGGCCAGATCGGCAAGCCGCAGGTGCGATTCGACCGCGCGACCTTTATCGATCAGCTCGGCGCGCAGCACTCCGGGCAGCAGCCCGAGCGCGAGCGGCGGGGTCAGCAGCTGCCCGTCGCGTTCGACGAAAACGGTGCTCCAGCTGCCCTCGGTGACAAAGCCCGGCTCGTCGACGAATACCACCTCGGCGGCGCCGCTGTCGTGCCGCGCCGCGTCATAGGCAGCACGCTGGCTGGTCTTGTGTGTCAGGCGGAAATCGTCCGCCGCCAGCGGCGAGGGTCGCACCGCGACCGGCACCGGCAGTTCGGCCAGCCGCGGCATCGGCGAGACCTCGACCGCGAGCGCCCCCGACGGCGCCAGCCGCATCCGCACCCGCGCCGCGCTGCGCAGGCGAAAGGTCGCCGATTGCAGGCTGTTGCGCGCGCCATGGCGGTCGAACGCAAAGCCGAGCGTCTCGGCGCTCGCCTTCATCCGCGCCAGATGCCCCTCCAGCCGCTGGACCCCCTCGACGGGATCGAAGAACATGGTTTCGATCAGGTCGAAACGCGCCCCCGCTGCCCCCACAAACTCCCCCTTCGCCAGACATTCGCGCCATTCTTCAGCCGGCTGGCTGTCGGCGACAATTCCCGAACCCAATCCCAGCGTGGCGCGATTTGCGCCGCCTTGCAAGCCGTTGGCACGGGGAAGGACCAGCGTGCGGATCGCGACATTGAACGCCGCGTCGCCGCCGGGTTCGATGAAACCGATCGAACCGGTGTAAATCCCGCGCGCGGCGCCCTCCAGTTCGTCGATGATTTCCATCGCGCGCACCTTGGGCGCCCCGGTGATCGATCCGCAGGGAAAGGCGGCGCGCAGCACATCGACCGCGCCGACGCCGCCCGGCAGCCGCGCACTGACGTCGGAGACGAGCTGGTGGATCGTCGGGAAACTTTCGACGCGAAACAGGTCGGGTACGGCGACCGACCCCGGCACCGCGACGCGCGACAGGTCGTTGCGGATCAGGTCGACGATCATCAGATTTTCGGCGCGCTGCTTGGGATCATCGGCCAGCGCGCGCGCCGCCGCCGCGTCGGCGTCGGTATCGGCCAGCCGCGCCGCGGTCCCCTTCATCGGCCGCGCCATCACCTGACCATCGCGCAGTGCGAAGAACAGCTCGGGCGAATGCGACACAATCGCCTGTTCGCCGGTCCAGATCACCCCGCCATAGCCCGCGCGCGCCGTCTGCCGCAGCCGCGCGTGGATCGCCAGCGCGTTGCCCAGCACCGGCACCTCGGCGCGAAAGGTCAGATTGGCCTGATAAATGTCGCCCGCCACGATATAGGCGAGCACCGCCTCGACCGCCGCCAGATAGTCGGCGCGCGTCACTCGCGGGGTCACGGCGCCGATCCATGCGCTTGCCGGATCGGGCAGCAGCGTCGCCACCGCATCGGCATCGATCCGCTCGACCGTCTCGAACAATCCAAACCAGCCGAGCGGCACATCGCTCGCGCGGTCACCCGCAGCGCCGCGCCACGCAGTGCTCAGTCCCTGCCCGGCCTCATAGGCGAGATACCCGGCGGCATAGAGGCCGCGCGCCTGCGCCGTGTCGATCGCGTCGAGCAGCGCCGGTATTTCGTCCCCGCTGGTCGCCGACAATATTTCGACCGGATTGCTGAACAGCCGGGCGGGAACCGCGCCCCTGGTCCGTGCATCGTCGAGCAGGATAAACGCGGGCGCGCCAGCGGTCGGCCAGGGAATGGCAAGGCTATCCGCCATCGGTACCTCGACAATCGTTGCTATGCGCGATCGGGTCAGCGCTCCCGCCGCATGCGAAACGGTCGTTGCCCCTCGATTTTGGCGAAATAGCTGCCCATTGCAGCGGCCTTGATGTTGATCTTCTGACCCGCACGCGGTTCGCGAACCGTCCCCACGCCATCGATCTGCACCCACACCGCGCCGCCCTCGACGGTGAGGCGATATTTCCCCGACTTATCCATCGAAACCGACTCGATCGTCGTGTCGATCGCGGTGATTCTATCCTCTTTGTCGCTATCGTCGTCGCCGCCGAACAGGCCGCCCAGATTGGGCAGCGAAAAACCGAACAGCCCGCGCCGCGCCTTTTTCATCGTTGCGCGGTCGGCAAAGGTGATTTCGCGCGCCGCATCGGCGCTCGACAGCTCGCCGACCTCGCGGTCGAAACACGCCAGACGCGCGCCAGCGTCGGCGATGTCGCGGCAGGCGTATAGTTCCTGGATCTGCGACGGCCGTACCGGCGCGTCCTTGTCTTTCGCGGTCACCGGCACCGCAACGACGCAGGCAAAAAGGGCAAGCGGGACGGCGACGCGCGATGACAGCTGCAACATGGCAAAAACCCCTGGCGAGAAAGACGGCCCTGCCTAGCGGCGGCGACCGCGCGCCGCAAGCGCGGCCCGGTTGCGATGTCGCCTTGCCGACCCTAGTGTCAGGAAAGCCACAAGAATGAGAGGATGTTTTCCGGCGATGGACAGCGAATTTTCCTGGTCGACCGATTATCACCATCCGACGAACTGGGACCAGTCCTTCGCGCCGCTATCGCTCCCCGACATGCTCGCCGCCAGCGTGGCGCAGCGCGGCGATACGGCAATGCTCGACTTCATGGGCCGCCGCTTCAGCTACGCCGAAGTCGCGCGCGGCGCGGCGCGCGTTGCGCGCGGCCTCCAGCAGCTCGGGCTCGGCAAGGGCAGCCGCGTCGGCCTGTTCCTGCCCAACGTCCCGCATTATGTCGCGGCCTATTATGGCGCACTCGCCGCCGGGGCGACGGTGGTCAATTTCTCGCCGCTCTATACCGCGCGCGAGCTAGAGGAGCAGGTCGAGGATTCGGGCACCGACACGCTGTTCACCGTCAGCGCCGCGGCGCTGCTGCCCACCGCCTTGCAGGTACTCGACGGGTCGAGCCTCCGGCGGCTCGTCGTCGGCTCGGTTGCGGGCGGGCTGTCGGCACCCAAATCGCTGCTCTACCGCTTGTTCAAGCGCGCCGAGATTGCGCCGCTGCCCACCGATCCGCGCGTCATCCGCTTCTCCGCGCTGATCGCCAATGACGGGCGTCCCGAACCCGTCGCGATCGATCCCGAAAACGACGTCGCGCTGATCCAATATACCGGCGGCACCACCGGCACCCCCAAGGGCGCGAAGCTGACCCACCAGAACCTCACCGCCAACGCGCGGCAGGTGAATGCGATCGACCCCGACCATGATGCCGACGACCGCATCCTCGGCGTGCTCCCCTTCTTCCACGTCTTTGCCAACACCTGCGTGCTCAACCGCACCATCCTCAACGGCGGCACGATCACCATGCTGCCGCGCTTCGATGCGAAACAGGCGCTGGCGGCGATCACCCGCACCAGGACGACCGCGCTCCCCGGCGTGCCGACGATGTATCAGGCGCTGCTCGATCATCCCGATCTGGCGAAGACCGATTTCTCCGGCTTACGCATCTGCATTTCGGGCGGCGCACCGATGCCCGCCGAACTGCGCGAGAAATTCACCGCCGCGACCGGCGCCTCGCTTGTCGAGGGCTATGGCCTGACTGAAAGCTCGGGGGTCGTCGCGACGAACCCCTATGACGGCCCGGTGCGGCCCGGCACGATCGGCCAGCCGCTCCCCGCAACGCACATCCGCCTGCTCGACAAGGAAGACCCGACCAAGGCCGCCCCCGCGGGCGAACCCGGCGAGCTGGCGGTCAAGGGGCCGCAGATCATGCAGGGTTACTGGAACCGCCCCGACGCCGATCTCGACAGCTTCACCGCCGACGGCTGGCTGCGCACCGGCGACGTCGCGGTGGTCGAGGAGGGCGGCTACATCCGCATCGTCGACCGGCTGAAGGACATGATCGCGGTCGGCGGCTTCAAAGTCTATCCGAGCGTCATCGAGGCGCATCTCTATGAGCACCCCGCGGTCAAGGAAGCGATCGTGCTCGGCGTTCCCGACGCCTATCGCGGCGAGGCGCCCAAAGCCTTTGTCACGCTGGAGGAAGGCTTCGAGATTTCCGGCGAAGCACTCGCCGCCTGGCTCAACCCCCAGCTCGGCAAGCACGAGCGGGTCAATGCGGTCGAAGTGCGGCTAAATCTGCCCAAGACGATGATCGGCAAACTCGACCGCAAGGCTTTGCGCGCGGAAGAAGGCGTTTCGGCTACGACCTAGCGGCGATGGATTCCTCCGCCGACTATTCCGGGTGTCGGTAGAGGCAAATCTCGAGCGTGAATTCGCCATCGACGGCGATGTGGTGGCGGCGTTCGGGTGGGATTACGACGTCGTCGCTCACGCGAAGACGGATCGGCCTGTCGGGCGCAGCCTCCCAGACAAAATCGATACGCCCCGCCGCGATCGTCAGCACACCCCAGCACCCCGGCTTCAGCGCGTGCGCGCGGAGCAGTCCGGACGGCAGCGTCGCCGCGGTAAAGGGGCCAAGGCGGCGATAGGCTTCGCAACCATCCGGTAGCCGCCCGTCCGTCATCCGACAAGTGCCCGGATCACCGCAATTGCGACGCCAAAGAAGGCAAGACAGATTGGAATGGTCAGGATTTGCGCCGCGACCGCGCCGGGCGACGTCGGCCCGGTCCAGGTGTCGAGATCGCCGCCCGCGGCAATCCGGCCGTCGCGCGCGCCATGGCCATCAAGGCCGATCAGCACCCCGCTCAATCCGAAATAGAGGATGGTGTAACCCGCGCTGATCGCGATCATGAACAACGCCTCGCCATCGCGTCCGGTGGCATAGAGCAGCCCGCCCAGGAATATGCCGTAGCAGCCAAACATCGCGCGCCAGATCGCCGCCGGAACCTGCAACGCATTGTGCGCCGGATGGACCGGGATCGAAACCGGCCGGCGTTCGTGCGTATCGGTATTGCCACACCCCGGCGCCTCGATCACGGCATACAGGTTCATTTCATCCAGCATCGTCCAATCCTTTCATGGCGCTAAAGTCAGTGCGTCCGTCGCGGTGGATGCGGATGCCGGTCAGCAGGCTGTCGGCAATCACTCGCGCCCGCGCGACAATCAGCTGCGTCGCAGCGGGGTCGCGTTCGAGCCGGTCGAGCGTCGCGCCAAACAGCGCCAGCCAGTGCAGAAAGTCATCGCGCTCGATGCCCGGGATCGCGATATGCTTGGCCATCGGATTGCCCCGAAAACCGCCGCTTTCGTGCAACACCGACGACCAGAAGGCGGTCATGCGATCCAGATGTTCATCCCAGTCCGCGATCCGCGCCGCGAAAATCGGACCGAGCCGCTCGTCGCCGCGGATCGCGGCATAAAATTCTTCGACCATCTGCCGGATGAAGACCGGGTCGATTTTCAACGCCTCGGCCACCTCACGCTTAGATTGGCGCGCCGCAGCGGCGTGGGGGTTGGCATTCATCGCGCATCGCTCCGATTAAGTGGTATTTGTAATACCCTTTAAAGCGCTTTGCCTTCGAAAGCAATATCTCATATACAACTTTGATGCGGCTCAACCTCCAAACCGACTATGCCCTTCGCACCCTGATGATGCTGGCCGCCCAGGGCAGTCAGATTTCGGTCGACGAGATCGCCGATGCTTACGGAATCTCCCGCCATCATCTGATGAAAGTGGCGGGCAAGCTGGCGGAGCTCGGCTATGTCGTTGCGCGGCGCGGACGCGGCGGCGGGCTGACGCTCGCGCGCCCGGCCCAGGACATCAACGTCGGGTCGGTCGTCCGCGACATCGAGGCCTTCGATGGTTTCGTCGAATGCTTCGATCCCAAAACCAGCAGCTGCGCGGTGGCGGGGATTTGTGGTTTGCAAGGCGCGCTGTCGCTGGCGCTCGGCGACTTCCTGACCCGCCTCGACGGCTATTCGCTGGCCGACCTGGTCCCCAATCGCCAGCTCTTCGCCGCACGGCTCGCCCGAACCCCGCCATAAAAGGCGCGCTGCTGGCAATGTAATGTTGTAACCTCTGTCATGTTATGCCATATCCAGCGTCGCAATTGCCCCAATGGAGAATCGGGTGACCCAAGTCGCCAGCCCTGCCCCTGTTCCGACGCGCTTCGGCGCGATAGTGCGGGCTGCGCGCGACGCCCGGCCGCTAACCTCGCTGTCGGGCGACCAGCTGGCGATGGGCCTGTCGGGGCTGTGCCTCGTCCATTGCCTTGCCAGCACGATCCTGTTCGCCTCGATCGCTTCGGTCGGGGTCGCGTTCGACAATCATCTGTTCCACGAGATCGGCTTGATCATCGCGATCGGCTTTGCGCTCATCACCCTCGTCTCGGGCGTGCTCAGCCACGGCTATATGATGCCCTTCGCGGTCGGCAGCTTCGGGCTCGGCATGATGGCGGGCGCCTTGTCGCGGCCGCACGACGGCAGCGAAGTGCTGGCGACGATGATCGGCGTCGCGGTCGTCGCGCTCGGCCACGACCTCAACCGCCGCGCGCGGCACTAGGTACTGCCCGCAGCTTGCGGGAACCCGGCAAACAGCCTACATTGAGACGATAGTTAGCGCGGGATTTCCCGCGCCTGAGGAAACGCCAATGGGCAAGCATGATCATCCGCACGTCGAGGCCAGCGGCGCCTCGCTCGCCAAGGCGGCGCAGACCGCGCTCGAGGGCGCGGGCGAAGCGTGGACCGACATGCGCGCGCAGATTTTCGACGCCGTCGCCGCGATCGGCAAGCCCGCCAGCGCCTATGAAATCGCCGACATCGTCTCGCAAAAGCGCGGCAAGCGCGTCGCGCCCAACAGCGTCTATCGCATCCTCGACCTGTTCGTCGCCAACAACCTCGTCCGCCGCGTCGAAAGCGCCAACGCCTTTGTCGCGAACAGCCATCCCGGCTGCCTGCACGACTGCATCTTCCTGATCTGCGATACGTGCGGCAGCGCGGTGCATGTCGATGACGACAAATTGTCGACCGGCGTCCGCGCCGCCGCCAATGCGACGGGTTTCGCCGCCGAACGCCCGGTGATCGAAGTGCGCGGCAAATGCGCCGAGTGCCAATAAGGTGAGCTGGCGCGCTCCCGCGGCCACCCCGGCCGCCGGAGCATCTCAAGCCGCCGCGCCGCCACGCCCGGGGTTCCGGTCACCGCCACATCTGACCCCCTTTCCACGCTGCGCCGCCGGGTCTAGGGAAGCGCGAATCTGGAAACTAGGGCAAAGGGGGCTGCACCCATGAACAACGTCATCATCCGCGAGGACGACCTCGTCGAAACCATCGCCGACGCGCTCCAGTACATCAGCTATTTCCACCCGATGGATTATATCCGCGCGCTGGGCGCCGCCTATGAGCGCGAAGTGTCGCCCGCCGCGAAGGACGCGATGGCGCAGATATTGTCGAACAGCCGCATGTGCGCCGAGGGGCATCGCCCGATCTGCCAGGACACCGGCATCGTCACCGTGTTCATCAAATGGGGCATGGACTGCCGCCTCGACAGCCCGCGCAGCCTGCAACAGGTCGTCGACGAGGGCGTGCGCCGCGCGTACCTGCATCCTGAAAACAAGCTGCGCGCCTCGATCCTCGCCGACCCCGCGTTCAGCCGCGTGAACACCAAGGACAACACGCCATCGGTCCTCAACGTCGAGATGGTGCCGGGCAACAAGGTGGTGATCGACGTTGCCGCGAAGGGCGGCGGCAGCGAGAACAAGTCGAAGTTCAAGATGATGAACCCGTCGGATTCGATCGTCGACTGGGTGCTCGAAATGGTCCCGCAAATGGGCGCCGGCTGGTGCCCGCCGGGCATGCTCGGCATCGGCATCGGCGGCACTG
>JAEMRT010000187.1 GCA_016463225.1 Sphingopyxis sp.
GCCTGGCATCCCGAAGCCAATGATGTGTGGATGGAGGGCAGCTATGACGGCCCCTACACCGCCGAACGCACCGCGCTCGCCGCGTGCAATCAGGCGATGGGGGGCGGCTGCACCTCGATCGGCGAATGGCATAATTCATCGATGCGGATCTTCCGCGACCGCGGCGGCGCGCTGTGGTCGGCCTGGCATGGCGACAACGGCGTCCACAGCAAAAAGACGCTGGCCGATTGCAGCGCCAAGCAGCTGCTGCCGTGCGAAGTGCTCGGCACCTATTCGTCGAGCAAGAACCGGCACTATCCGAAAGCCACGGTGCGCAAGCTCTACGCCTTCGCTGCATGGGTGGAGGGGACCGAAGGGTTCGACAGCCGCCTCTATATCGCCAGCGGCCAGCGCGATGCCCAGGTCGCCGAACGCCTCGCACTCGATGCCTGCACCAAGGCGACCCGCCAGCGCTGCGAGCTCCTCGCCTTTGCCGGCAACGGCTTTATCCAGACCTATCGCCTCGGCACCAGCGACCAGAGCGCGACCGCCGAAACCAGCGCCAAGCGCGCCGCGCAGGCGGCGCAGGTGAATTGCAAGAACCGGAAACAGGCCTGCACCCTCCAGCGCGTTTACGACAGCCGCGTCCCCGGCGAATTCGTCCACGATTTCATGGCACCTGCGGTGAAATAACCGCCCCGCGCCAGCTGGCCGCTGGCGCCGCAGCCACCTCGGAACCTCAACCCGCCCCGCGTCGGCAGGCTTCCGGCTGCCGTACGGTCCGGCGGCCCCGTCGTCCGTTGGCGAACGCCGTCGACCACTCCGAAACCGATATAATGACCCGGGTCTCTGGATCGGTTTTCATCGAACAATGGCCGCATATATAGACAACATCCTCCGGGGCATAAAAATAATAGTCCAAGCGTGAAATAAAATTCCCCCAAAAAATCACTCAGGAGGTCGTGTGACTGTTTCAATAAAAGACCTGATCGAAGAATCTCTAGGCCATCGCGCTGTGAACCATCCCTATCTTGCCGCACTCGATAATAATGACCTGCCCGATACCGACTGGGCATTGCGCGATTTTGCCGACCATTATTACGGCTACTCGCTGCATTTCCCGCGCTATCTGACCACCGTGATTTCCAAACTCGAAACCCCCGCGCACCGCCACAGCCTGCTCCAGAATCTGACCGAAGAATCGGGCATTTACGACGACGAGGAATATGCCGAGCTGGCCGCGGTCGGGGTTGAGCGCGAATGGATCGAGGGCATCCCGCACCCGCAACTGTTCCGCCGCTTTCGCGAAGCCACCGGCATCACCGCCCCCTATGTGCCCGAGGATGACGCGATCGAACTGGTGTGCTGGCGCGAATCCTTTCTGACCACGCTGACCCATGGCTCGGCTGCCGAAGCGCTGGGCGCGCTCGGCCTCGGCACCGAAAATATCGTCAGCACCATCTACATCCCCTTCGTCAACGCGCTCGCCCGCACCGATCTGCACCCGCGCGACACGGTGTTTTTTCCGCTCCACACCGCGGTCGACGACCATCATCAGGAAGCGCTCGAGGAAATCTCGCTGGCCTTCGCGACCACCCCGGCGGGCAAGGGCGACCTGCGCCGCGGGATGATCAAGGCGCTGTCGCTGCGCTCGTCCTTCTGGGACTGGCTCTACGAACGCGCGCTGGCGCGCGCCGAACGTCCGGCGATGGCGATGGCCTTCTGACCGCCTCCGCGTGGGGCCGGGCGGCGATGCCGTCGCCCTCCGGCCCCGCGCGCCAACAGGGACACACCCGCATGAACCCCGACCTGCTCGCCCTCATCACCAATATCGAAGCGCGCCAGCCGCTCGCCGCGGACGCGCCGGTCAGCGCGTTTCGTGCCGACCCGGGCAACAACCATCGTCAGATTTATCGCAACCGCAACGACAAGCTGGGGATCGATTTTGCTGTCGATGTCCTCGATTTTCCGGGCACACAGGCGTTCGATGCGCGCGTGGTGCGGATCGCGGCGGGGTGCAACAACGAGCTCCACAAGCACGCCCATGAATCGCTCTTCTATATCATCAGCGGCACCGCCGAGGTGCGCATCGGCGAAGCCACGCTGGCGCTGAACCCCGGCGGCCTCGCCTTTGTCCCGCGCTGGGTATTCCACCAGTCGAAGAACCTGTCGGGAACCGATGAGCTGGTAATTCTGGCGATCACCGATTTCGGGCTGACCAAGGCGGTGCTGGGCGACTATGACAAGCGCACCCGGCTCGCCGCAAACGGCGCCGACGTGCTCGACCATGTCTGACCGGTAACGCAGCCCGATCAGGGCTGCGGCATCGGATTCCGGACATCTTCGACCAATTCCCAGCACGTCGTGGTCGGAAAAAACAGCAACGTCCCGCCGCCGCCGGTGGCGCGCACCAGCTCGCCCAGCCCCTCTTCCAGCTCGGGCGGCGGCGGGGCCTGATGCTTCTGGAAAATCCCCGGCAGCCAGTCGATGCGCTGCCGGTTGTCGTTCGCGGTGTTGAACTCCAGCCGGACATAGGACAGGTCGCGCCACGACGCACCGGGCTTGGTTTCGAACCGGGCTGCCGATTCCGCCGTTACAAACTCAAAGTCCATCGGTGAAACCGGAAAATCATTCTGGTCGAGATACCGGCGGCGCGGTTGAGCGGTGCTTTTGCCCGTCACGCCATGGGTGACCGTCGCCGCGGTATATTTCTCGCGCACTGCCCACGACCCGCTGAACGCCCTGAAAAAGGACGGGAAGTCGACCGCATTGCACGCGCCGTCGGCCATTTCGAGGGATAGCCGGTCGCTTTCGGTCATCGTCCGCGCCGGGCGGGTGGCGCCGCCCGCGGCGTCAGGCGTGCGGGCCGCCTTGCTCACCGGGGCCGCCTCAGGGCTATCTGCCGACTTGGTGGCCGCCGCCTCCTTGCCGCACGCCGTGCCGCCGAGCAGCAGCAACGCCGCGATAATCCCCGTGCCGTACCGCATGTTTCGCCTGGCTCTTGTCATTTGCTTCATTCCCGATTGCTGCCCGTTGCAGCATTTTGGACGATTTTACATCGGCACGCGGCCGAACGGCCGTCAGCAGATCGCACCGGTGGTCTATGGCGCTTTCGGCTTGGCGAATTCATGAACGAACAGCCCCGATTTGCGGCTGTCGAACACCGCCTGCAATTCGCACGACGTGGCCTTCAGTTTCTCGCAATTCGCCTGCGCCGCTTCTTTCGCGCGCTTGGGTGAGTTTTCGGCGGTGGCGCTGTCGTCGCCGCCGTTCATCCGGTACGCCTGAATATAGCCGTTTCCAGTAAATGTGTTGGCTTCGCAGGTCCGCGATGTTGCGTCGCTGCACGCCTTGATCGCCGCCGCCGTCGCTTCGTCGAGGTTGCGATACCCGCTCGCGACATACAGCCTGGAATTATAGCCATCCTCGACGCCGCCGGTGACCCATGCCGACGCAACATAGAATTTGCGCACCGACGCGCCCGGCGACCGCCGGCTGGTGCTCGCCTTGATCGTCGCAAACACCTCGCACGGCAGCAATTGTTTCGCCGAACAATCGGCCAGCGCCTTCCTGTGATCGGCGCCGTCCTCGCCCATCCAGCCGTTGCGGAAAATTCCGTTGCGGTCGCGGATGACCGTCATCGTCGAATTAGACCATGTGTCCGCTATGCCGCACCCGCCGCCCATTGCCTTGTTGCATGCGGCGAGCGCCATGTCATCGCCGGGATTGTTCGCGCTGGTATAGTTGCCTTCGACCCATACGTCCGCGGCATCGGGATGCCCGACGATCACCGCATGCGTCGCCGCGGGTGCCGACGGCCCGGCGGGCGCCTCGCCGCCATCGTCGCCGCTGTCGTCGCGCACGCACAGCGGCACCGGGGCGACGCCGTGGCCGCCCGTGGTCATCCCGACCACCCGCTCGCCCGGCCCGGCGTAGGGGCAGGTATAGGCCTGTGCCGCCGCGGCGGTCGGCCACAGGCACCAGCCGAGCGCCAGCGCCATCACCGGCCCAATTTGACGTAGATTATCCGCGCGCATCCTATCGACCCTCACATGCAACTGATATGATTGACCATAATCGCATCTGCCGAAACGCAAAGTGCCCGCGATCACACCGGTACATCACGGCGGCGCAGCGCGTGCTGGCGATGGACAGCGCCGTGCGCGCCGCCTATAGTCCGCCCATCCCCGGGGAGCCGCGTCTGCAATGGCCGGTTGAGAGCGGAATAGACCGCGACCCGTTGAACCTGATCCGGATAATACCGGCGGAGGGAGGGTCGGCGTTCCACACCGGAAAACCGTCTTTCGCTCCGATAACCAACGGAGCGACTGCACATGGCCGATATCGATTCCCGCCTCGACAAGAGCGCCGCCACCCCCATCGGCGTCACCACCGGCCCGATCCGTGGCAGCCGCAAGATCCACGTCGCGACCCAGACCGGCAGCGGCATCCGCGTCGCGATGCGCGAGATCGACCTCGACCCGCATTCAGGCGAGCCCCCCGTCCGCGTCTATGACACCAGCGGCCCCTACACCGACGCCAATGCCACCATCGACATCAACGCCGGCCTTCCCGAGATCCGCAGCGACTGGATCCGCGGCCGCGGCGACGTCGTCGACGTCACCCAGCGCGAAGTGAAGCCCGAGGATAACGGCCAGCTCGGCCCCGACCGCAGCGGCGGCGTCCCCGCCTTCCCCAACGTCCGCCGCCAGGTCCTCCGCGCCAAGCCCGGCGCCAACGTCAGCCAGATGCACTATGCGCGCCAGGGCATCATCACGCCCGAGATGGAATATGTCGCCGAGCGCGAAAATCTCGGCCGCGCGCGCCTCGCCGAATATAAACGCGACGGCGAAAGCTTCGGCGCCAGCATCCCCGACTATGTCACCCCTGAATTCGTCCGCGACGAGGTCGCCCGCGGCCGCGCGATCATCCCCAGCAACATCAACCACCCCGAATCCGAGCCGATGGCGATCGGCCGCAACTTCCTCGTCAAGATCAACGCCAATATCGGCAACAGCGCGGTCGCCAGCGACGTCGCGGCCGAGGTCGACAAGATGGTCTGGTCGATCCGCTGGGGCGCCGACACCGTCATGGACCTGTCGACCGGGCGCAACATCCACGACACGCGCGAATGGATCATCCGCAACGCGCCCGTCCCGATCGGCACCGTCCCCATCTATCAGGCTCTCGAAAAGGTCGGCGGCGTCGCCGAGGACCTGACCTGGGAAATCTTCGCCGACACGCTGATCGAACAGGCCGAACAGGGCGTCGACTATTTCACCATCCACGCCGGGGTCCGCCTGCCCTACGTGCCGCTCGCGGCCAAGCGCATGACCGGCATCGTGTCGCGCGGCGGCAGCATCATGGCGAAATGGTGCCTCGCGCATCACAAGGAAAGCTTCCTCTACGAACGCTTCGACGAGATTACCGAAATCATGAAGGCCTATGACGTCGCCTACAGCCTCGGCGACGGCCTGCGCCCCGGCAGCATCTACGACGCGAACGACGAGGCGCAGTTCGCCGAGCTCTATACGCTGGGCGAGCTCACCAAGCGCGCCTGGGCGCAGGATGTGCAGGTGATGATCGAGGGGCCGGGGCACGTCCCGATGCACAAGATCAAGGAGAATATGGAAAAGCAGCTCGAGGCCTGCGGCGAGGCGCCCTTCTACACGCTCGGGCCGCTCACCACCGACATCGCGCCGGGCTACGACCATATCACCAGCGGCATCGGCGCCGCGCAGATCGGCTGGTACGGCACCGCGATGCTTTGCTACGTCACGCCCAAGGAGCATCTCGGCCTCCCCGACCGCGACGATGTGAAGGTCGGCGTCGTCACCTACAAGCTCGCCGCCCACGCCGCCGACCTCGCCAAGGGCCACCCCGCCGCACAGGTCCGCGACGACGCGCTATCGAAAGCCCGCTTCGAATTCCGCTGGCGCGACCAGTTCAACCTGTCGCTCGACCCCGACACGGCGGAGCAATATCACGACCAGACGCTCCCGGCGGAAGGCGCCAAGACCGCGCATT
>JAEMRT010000071.1 GCA_016463225.1 Sphingopyxis sp.
GGCGGGGGCCGTGATCGCCGGCGCCAGGAAGAGGGCAGCGCCAAGAGCGATGCCGCGCGAGGGGAAAATCCGGATCATGCGACCACCACCTCCCGGAACATGCCGGCCGCCATGTGATAGAGCAGATGGCAATGGAAGGCCCATCGGCCCATGGCGTCGGCGGTGACGCGGAAGCTCACCCGTTGGGCGGGCTGGACCACCACCGTATGCTTGCGGACCTGGAAGGCGCCGTCCGGGCCTTCGACATCGCTCCACATGCCGTGCAGATGCATCGGATGCGCCATCATCGTGTCGTTGACGAAGGTGACGCGCAGCCGCTCGTTCGGCCTGAAATGGAGCGGCCTGGAATCGTTGAGCTTGATGCCGTCGAGCGACCAGATGAACCGTTCCATATTGCCCGTCAGATGCAGCTCGATGTCGCGCTCGGGCTCGCGCGGGTCGGGATCGCCGCCCGGCGTGCGCAGATCGGCCAGCGTCAGCACGCGCCAGCCGCGCCCGCGCAGCCCGGCGCCGGGATCGTCGAGATTGGTGCGCGGATAGTCGACGCGCATGTCGGTATTGGCGCCATATTCGGTGCGGGCGTGCCGTGCCCTGGCCGCCATCTCGGTCATGCCGTGCCCGGCATGCGCGTCGCCTCCCATTGCGCCCATCGTCGCCATCGCGCCCATCATGTCGACCGGCTCGAGCCAGGTCCGGGCCTCGAGCGGCGGCACGGCTGCCGCCATGCCCGGGGCTGGTGCGATCGTACCACGGGCATAGCCGCTCCGATCGATCGCCTGCGCGAAGATGGTGCGGGCGCCGCCCTCGGGCATGGTGAACTCGACGTCATAGGTCTCGCCCGGGCCGATCCGGAATTCCTCGACCGTGACCGGCTCGACCGGCTGCCCGTCGGTCGATACGACCGTCAGCTCGACCCCGGGGATCCGCACGTCGAAGAACGTCGCCGTCCCCGCGCCGACGAAGCGCAGGCGCACGCGCTCGCCGGGCGCGGCGATACCGGTCCAGTTGCCGGCGGGCGGCGCGCCGTTCATCAGATAGGTGTAGGTCGCGGCAGAGACATCGCTGTAGTCGGTCGGGTTCATCCGCGAGCTGTTCCACATCCGCCGCCGCTCGAGCGCCTTGCCCAAGCCCATGGTGCCGACATCCTTGAGGAAATCGCCGGCGGTCGGCTGCGCAAAATTATAGTAGCTGCTCTGCTTCTTGAGATTGAGGAAGATCTGCAGCGGCGGCTCGTCCGACCAGTCGCTGAGCACGATGCAATAGTCGCGATCGGGCGCCCGCGCCGTCGGCACCTGTTTTGGCTCCACGATGATCGCTCCATAGAGTCCCGTCTGCTCGGCGAGCGTGTGAGCGTGATACCAGTAGGTTCCGCTCTGGCGGACCTCGAAGCGATAGGTGAAGGTCTCGCCCGGCGCGATGCCGGCAAAGCTGATGCCGGGCACGCCGTCCATCTCCGCCGGCACGATGATGCCGTGCCAATGGATGCTCGACATCTCCTTGAGGCCGTTGCGTACGCGCAGCGTGACCGTGTCGCCTTCGCGCAGGCGCAGGACCGGCGCGGGCACGCTGCCGTTCACGGCGGTCGCGATACGGCGTTTGCCGGTGAAGTTGACCGGCAGCTCGGCGATCTCGAGGTCGAACTCGGTCCCGCTCAGCTCAGCGGGCAAGGTTGGTGCGGATCGCGCGAGAAGCGCCGGGGCGAAACCGGCGACCGCGCCGCCGATCGCCAGCCCCTGGACGAAACGGCGCCGCGCGATCGGCCGGATATGTAAGGGAGACATGAACTGTACTTTCGCGAAGTCGGCTTCAGGCGAGGTCGAGGACGATCCGGCCCTCGATGTCGCCATGATGCATGCGGGAGAAGACGTCGTTGATGTTCTCCAGCTTGTCTGCATGGACCGTGGCCTTGACCTTGCCCTCGCCGGCGAACGCCAGTGCCTCGAGCAGATCGAGCCGCGTGCCGACGATCGAGCCGCGCACGGTAATGCCGTTCAGCACGGTGTCGAAGATCGACAACGGGAAGTCGCCCGGCGGCAGGCCGTTGAGCGCGACCGTGCCGCCGCGCCGGACCATGCCGAGCGCCTGCTGGAACGCCTTGGGCGAAACGGCGGTCACCAGCGCCCCGTGCGCGCCGCCAATGGCTTTCTTGAGCGCTGCCGAAGGGTCCTCGTTGCGCGCGTTGACCGTCAGTGTGGCGCCAAGGCGTGTAGCGAGGTCGAGCTTGCTATCGTCGATGTCGACCGCGGCCACATTGAGACCCATGGCTCGGGCATATTGCACCGCCATGTGGCCGAGCCCGCCAATGCCGGAGACGACCACCCACTCGCCGGGTCGGGCCTCGGTGGCCTTCAATCCCTTGTAGACGGTGACGCCCGCGCAGAGGATCGGCGCAATGTCGAGGAAGTCGACATTGTCGGGAAGGTGACCAACATAGTTGGGATCGGCGAGGACATATTCGGCAAAGCTGCCATTGACCGAATAGCCGGTGTTCTGCTGTTCGTGGCAAAGCGTCTCCCAGCCACCCAGGCAATGCACGCAGTGCCCGCAGGCGGTGTAGAGCCAGGGCACACCGACCCGGTCGCCTTCCTTCACATGGGTGACGCCGGCACCAACGGCGGCGACATGCCCGACGCCCTCATGGCCAGGAATGAAGGGCGGGTTGGGCTTGACCGGCCAGTCCCCTTCTGCCGCGTGCAGGTCGGTATGGCACACGCCGGTTGCCGCAATCTTGACCAGGACCTGCCCGGGGCCGACCGTCGGGATCGGCGCGTCCTCGATGACCAGGGGCTTGCCAAATTCGCGGACGACCGCCGCCTTCATGGTTTTCGCCATGTCCGTTTCTCCTTTTAAGCGGGGGGTCAGAATAGGCCGAGCGCGTGCTCGTCATAGGAGACGAGCAGATTCTTGGTCTGCTGATAATGATCGAGCATCATCCGGTGGTTTTCACGCCCGAAGCCCGATGCCTTGTATCCGCCGAAGGCGGCATGGGCGGGGTACTGATGATAGCAGTTGGTCCAGACCCGCCCGGCCTCGATCGCGCGGCCGAGCCGGTAGGCGGTGTTGCCGCTCCGGGTCCAGACGCCCGCGCCAAGACCGTAGGCGGTGTCATTGGCAAGTGCGATCGCCTCCTCGACCGTCTTGAACGTGGTGACCGACAGGACGGGACCGAAGATCTCCTCCTGGAAGATGCGCATGTGGTTCTGACCCACGAACACGGTCGGCTGCACGAAATAGCCCTGGTCGAGCGCACCGCCCGGCAGCGCCCTGGCGCCACCGACCAGACACTGCGCGCCCTCGGCCTTGCCGATATCGATATAGCCCAGGATCTTGTGGAGCTGGTCCTCCGACGCCTGCGCGCCGACCTGGACCGACGGGTCGAGCGGATCGCCCTGGCGGATCGCGGCGACGCGCGCCACGGCGCGCTCGATGAAGCGGTCGAAGATCGACTCATGGATCAGGGCGCGCGACGGGCAGGTACAGACCTCGCCCTTGTTGAAGGCGAACAAAGTAAAGCCTTCGAGCGCCTTGTCGAAGAAGGCATCGTCCTCGTCGAGCACGTCCGCCATGAAGATGTTGGGCGACTTGCCGCCAAGCTCCATCGTCTGGGGGATCAGATGGTCCGCCGCGGCGTGCATGATCTGCTTGCCGGTGACGGTCTCGCCGGTGAACGAGACCTTGGCGATGCGCGGATTGGCGGCGATCGCCTGGCCAACGGTCCGTCCCGGGCCGGTAACGACATTGAGCACGCCGGGCGGCAGGATGTCGGCGGTGAGCTCGGCGAACATCAGCAAGGTGAGCGGCGTCTGGGATGCGGGTTTGATGACGGTGCAGTTGCCCGCCGCCAGCGCCGGGGCGATCTTCCACGCCGCCATCAGCAGCGGGAAGTTCCACGGGATGATCTGGCCGACGACGCCGAGCGGCTCGCGGAAATGATAGGCGATGGTGTCCGCATCGATCGTCGAGATGCCGCCTTCCTCCGCCCGGATGCAGCCGGCGAAGTAGCGGAAATGGTCGATCGCGAGCGGCACGTCGGCAGCGCGCGTCTCGCGGATCGGCTTGCCATTGTCGATCGTCTCGGCAAGTGCCAGCAACTCCAGATTGTCTTCGAGCCGGTCGGCGACGCGATTGAGAATCCTGGCGCGTTCGGCGGGCGCGATCCTTGCCCATTGATCCTTGGCGGCGTGCGCCGCATCGAGCGCGCGCTCGACATCTTCCGGCGTCGACAGCGCGAACTCTGCGATCTGGGCGCCATTGATCGGGCTCGTGTCGGCGAAATACTCGCCGCCCGCAGGAGCGCTCCAGCGGCCTCCGATGAAATTATCATAGCGGTGTCGGAAGGAGGCCGCCGCGTTAATGGTCCCGATCGCCTTCTCGAACATAACCTGACTCCATCTCTATCGATGGCCTGACGGAGTAATCTCTTTGCCCGGGTGGCCTATAAGTAAGTTCCGCAGAAGGTAGTCTGGTATCGGGGTCGCGGGCTTGAGGGTCAGACACGCCAACAGAGCCGATGACTATTCATCGACTCCTGAACGTATTCGCGCACGCCTGATCGGAATTATGCCGAGACAGGCGTTACTCGGCCGAGTCTTCTTTTGGCGAGGGCGGCGCTTGGCATTCCAATTCTGGCGTTACGCCCGGACGCGCTTTAGGCTCACCCAATCGCCTTTCTGAAGCGTCCCGTCCCTCACGCGGAAATGAGCATAATGGTCGTCGAAAATCTGGTCGACTTCGACATGACCGACAAGACGGCGGTGGCGCGGCGTTGCGTGATAGACTTCGAGTATCTGCCCGATGTGCGCGCCATCGGCCTTACCCAGGCAGGCCACTGTGCCGCCCGCATCCATACGGACGATCTTGCCGCGCATGAACAAGCTATGGCCGATACCCTGTGCGAGGAGCGGCGTGCTGCCAAAGAGCAGAAAGCCAACAGCAGCACCGACGCCAAGATGTTTTCGCATCGCTGTTTCCTCTGTCAAGTCAGACGCTCGGACCCGGTTTTGAAAGCTGGGAGCACGGGGCGACGCTGGGCATCGTCAAAGAACTGGCCCGCCGCGGGGGAACGGCGGGCCCTCAGCCCCTGGGGTCTGTTCTCGGGGCTGGAAACCTCACATGTCGCTCATCGGCTTGTCGGCCATGGGCTTGGCGGTCTTCTTCTTCGCCGCCGGCTTGGCCTTCTTCATCGGCATCTTGCAGCAGCCACTCTTCGCCTTACCGGCCATGCCCGAGCCGTTCGATGCAGGCGAGCCGCCGGACATGCCGGCCATCCCCGACATGCCCTGTTGATCCTGCTGGGCCGGTTGCCCCTGCTGCTTCTGCGCGCCGGCCTGATGATCCTTCATCATCTGATCGTGCATCTGCTGCCCGCCATGATCCATGCCCTGCTGGTGGGCATGGGCCGGCGCAGCCTGCGCGGGCGCGGGCGTCGACTGGGCGAGAGCGGTGCCGGCGGCGAAGGTTAGCGTCGCGAAGAGGCTGACGGGCGCCGCGAGAAATGTCGTCTGTCGCATTGAGGGTCTCCGAGTGTTCTTCCTGTTGCCCGATCGACGTTCCGATCCCGGCAATTCCGAAGCTTCAATGCTGCTAGCGAGACGCTGTCTGTATACGTAAGTTACGAATCGAAATCCGATCGGCCGTGTGCCTGCTGGAGCAGGCGCGTAAAATGATGATCCGGGATCGATCAAAAATGTGACCCGGCCTGGTTTTCTCGTCCTGAGACCGGCCAGAAAAGCGATTGGCCCGCCGTGGGAACGGCGGACCAAGGCTTCGGTTGAAAGCGGCCATGATCTTGTCCGTCAACCTTGTCGTCTGATGGAATGATGGCAGGGTCAGCAACCACCGTCCGACCTGTGTGACATGCCGGAGGCGCCGTCCTGGTCCTGCGAATCCCGCATCGCCATTCGATGGCCCTGCATCATCTGGCCGTGCATCTGCTCCTTACCGTGAGCCATGCCCTGCATGTGGGCAGGATCGGGCTGGGCAGGCGCCGGCCTGGCCTTGAGGGTCTCCTCAAGATCGGGCATGCCCGGCGGCATCCCGTCCGCCAGCACCGGTCCGGCACTGACGGCGAGGAAGCCGAGAGCTGCGAGCGAAGCGATCATTGCCGTCTTCTTGCGCAAGTATCCATTCCTTCAAGTCTGGGTTTCCCGTTCGATCGAGCATATGCCCGGTCGATTGTCGCCCCTTCCGGAGCTTGCCCGTGAAATGGTGTCACCTTCCGCCTTGCTGTATACGTAATGTGCGAAGTCCGTCTCTGAGATGGCCATAAATTATCGCACTGGCATCGTTGTTGTGCCGATGTGTAACTATGGTTCGGACTCGAGAGCAGGACAGGTCGGCAACAGTGACTAATCCATGGCGGCCAGCAGACGCTCGAGAGGAATAGTGGCAAAAGTGGTGAAGCTGTCAGCAATGGCATAAGGCAGTACCAGCACCCGATTATGTACCATCGCGCCGCAGCTGTAGGCTACGTTTGGCACATAACCTTCGCGCTCATCCATGTCCGACCGCAAAAGCGGTAGCTTCGTCCGCGCCAGCAGCTTCGAGGGATCGTCACGGTCCAGCAGGCACGCCCCGATGCAATAGTTCCGAACGGCGCCGACTCCATGAGTTACGACCAGCCAGCCTTCGTCGATCTCGATCGGCGATCCGCAATTACCGATCTGGACAAACTCCCAAGGCCAGCGAGGTTCGATGGCTTTCGCTCCGCCACTCCAGTCGTGAATGTCCGCGGACGTCAGGAACCAGATATTTTCGTTATCCTCGCGCCCAAGCATGGCAAAGTGCCCGGCAATGCGTCGGGGGAAAAGCGCCATGCCCTTGCTACCGGTGGCATCCCCACGCAGCGGTCTGAGTTCGAATGTCCGGAAGTCCGGCGTGGACAACAACTCCTGCCGGACGGACTGGCCGCTAAATGCCGTATATGTACCGAAATAGGTGGCTCGGCCATCGTCGTCCAGGAAGCGGACCAAGCGAAGGTCTTCGATGCCACCACGCTGGCTGGGGGTTGTCGGAAAGATCACGATCTCCGAGAGATCGTGGCTGCCATCGCACTTGATCCGAATGCCCGCGTCCGGCCCGTCCTCGCCGGAGATGTTTTCAGTCTCCAGCACGAGCGGCATGGGGCTCGGAGGATTGATTGCTATGGTTCCGTCCGCGGCGCAAAACCCGGTGCGAAAGGTGACGGAGGAGATATGCCCCTCGCCCACGCCTCGCAGGGAAAGAATGAATCGGAGAGAGTTTTCAGGTACAGCAGACTGATCAGGATGCAGGACGATGCTCGGATTGAAAAGCGCTGCTGCCTCATAGGAATATTCGTTGCAAAAATGGGCACCGATCAAGAGCGCCTGTTCATGGGTGACCTCGCAATCACAGACGATGATGCCATCAACCTCGTGGAACCGCCGCAAAAACAGGGACGGAACCTCACGATGCCTTCCCGAGAAATCATCAAGAATGCGTTGCAACTCATCGTGGAGCGATGCTGGGTCGAGCGCCAGGACGCGGTCGGCGATGCGCTGCGCACGTGGCTGATCCGGTACCGCATATTTATAGGTTTCCGTCGACGGCATATAGGGTCTGATCACTACCCTTGCTGGATTGGGGCGGAGCAATTCGGGTAGCCGGTTGACAAATTCGGCGGTTGACACTGACTTCTCCAATACAGATCGACCGTGGAGCGTTCACGCAATCGTAAAGATGGTGCTCGGCATTACCCGACTATCGGGTGGCGGCACGGAAGGCTCCGGCGATGGCGGGTGCGATGATTTCCGCCGTTGCCGGATACTCGGACTTTGTGCCACGTGCCATGATCGCTGTCCTGGCGTAGTTGTCGGACACATAAGCTGTGACCGGGGGCTCTGGCCTGAACGTGACTATGTGGGGCACGTGCGAAGCGCGCCGCTCAGCTCGACATGTCCGCCATCGTTCGGCAGCTCGCCGCGCATTTCTTGCAGGTGGCCGAGCAACGCGCGATCCGCTGGTCCGCGCTATGGCGTCCGCATTCCTCGGCGCAGCGCTCGCAAGCGTCGGCGCAGGCGCGGCAGACGATGCGGTGCAGGGCAGATTCCCGCAGCATCGAGTTGGCGGTCGCCTGGCACAGTTCCGCACAGTCGTTCAGCATGGCGATCAGCGACGCCGTAGCTGACGCGCCGCCTTGCTTCGTCAGCCAAGCGGCGGTTTCCAGGCACATGCGGTGCGAAGCCACGCAATCGTCGATGCAGTCCGTCATCGACATCGCCATCCCTTCCATTCGATGCTGCTGCGCCGCCGCCGGCACAGCCAGCGTTCCGGCGGCGGCAAGGCCGGCGCCGGCCATCAGCAATTCGCGTCTCTCGATCATCATGCACCTCCCATCTGCTATCCCTTGAGCGCTGTGCCGCATCCGGCGGCCTCAGCCGTCGCAGGCGACCCATCCGACGCCGCACGCGCCTTCTCCCGCGCCATCCGGGTTTCCTCCCAGGGCCAGTGGCCGTTGATCTCGACCCCGAGCGAGATGCTCAGGAAGGTCCGCACCAGCACCAGCCCGGCCAGAACGATGAGATCGTCGAGCGTTGGGTTGATCACCAGCGACTTGACGATGTCGCCGGCGACCAGAAATTCCAGGCCGAGCAGGATGCTGCGGCCGAGCGCCGAGCGGAACGCGCTATAGGCCTCGGTTCGGTCGCCCGCCCTCGCCCGCCGCGCAAACAGAAAGGTTGCGAGCCCCGCGCCGACCAGGATGGTCAGCGTGCCCGCCAGTTCCAGGCCGATCACCGCGAGCCGGAAGAAGGCGCTCAGCCAGTCGGCCTCAATGGTGATCATACCAGCCTCGCTTGCGGATATTGTTGAAGCTGTCGGTGGCGTGACAGGCATAGCATTGGTCGACGCGCGCCTTCGATCCGGCTGCGCGCTGCGAGACCATGCTGAAATGCTCCATGAAGTGACTCGGCGGCGCCTTGTGGCACTCGGCGCACTGCGTCGAATTGACCGATGGATGGCGGTAATTGGCGATCTTCCAGCTGTCGGTCTTGTGGCAGCTCGCGCAGTCGGTGCCGAACAGGCCCTGGTGCGGATCGCGGAACGCATGGCAGCTCGCGCAATTGAGCGCGGTCTCGGGGGTCAGGCTTCGAGTGTTTGTCGACATGCCCGCCAAAGGCTGCCGCCACTTCGCCATGTCGAGCAACGCGGCGTGATCCATGCGGATGATGCCGCGCTCTCCCTCATGTTCGACGTGGCAGGAGGTGCACTGCGTCGCTTTCGCGTGGAACTGCGTCGACTGCTTCGTCCCGAAATCGGTGCCCGCATGGCAGGTGAGACAGGTCCGGGTTTCGACGCCCTTGCCCGGCGTGTGGCAGGCCGTGCATTGGCCGGCAAAGGACTGGTGCGCGCTCGAGAGCGGGCCGGGCGAGACGAGCTGCGCCACCAGGCCGGCATCCCTCGGCGCGTCCGATCGCATCCGGATCGCGACCGCGGCGACCATCACCAGCAGGGCTGCGATGAAGACGGCGTAGGAAAGACGCTGCCAGCTCATAGCCAGCGCAGCCCGTAATAGATCGCCGCGCCGACGTGGAGCGCGAGCAGCGCGAAGATGAGACAGCCCAGCAGGATGTGCAGGAACCGCCACCGCGCGAACAGGGTGTTGGTTGCCTCTTCGGCACGGATCGCGAATTCGGTATCGGCCAGCGCTGCGGCGATCCCCGCCTTGTCCTGGGGGCGCTGGCCCGCGGACGCATCCCCGGCGACGAACAGATAGCGCTTCCAGCCCGACAGCGGCGGGGCTGCGGTATCGGCCTGCGTCGGCGCCGCCGGCTCCTCGAGGAAGGCGGCGCGAAGCGAGGCCAGTTCTGACCTGCGTCCGCGCAGCGCCCGACCAAGCTGGGCAAGCAGGTAGCGGCCGATGAAGCCGGTGATGACCGTCATCAGCAGGAGGACGGTCAGAAGCAGGCCGACCGGGCTTTCGAGCTTGTGCGCGGCGTGGACCAGACCCAGGATCGGCGCCAGCACGCCGGCATAGATGTGGATGGCGAGCAGGGTTGGCTTGCTGACGACCCGGGAGAGCGCCTTGTCGACCCAGGCGATGTGTTTGGCCGCGACATAAGGAAGCGTCAGCAGCATCAGCACGAGCGCTGCGATCCCGATGATCCCGCCGGCCAGGCTACCCGGAAAGCGGGGCGACACATGCACGAGATAGCCGAACGGGAACAGCAGCAGGAACGCGACCAGCAGGCCCACGGCAATGTCGCTGCGTTCGCGCATCAGGCTTCGACCACGAGCGGCGTGCCCGTCCCCTTCGCCTGGCACGCGAGCACATAGCCTTGCGCCTTGTCGGCGGGCGCAAGGCCGGATTCGACCTCCATCGTCACTTCGCCCTGCAGCAGCTTGACCACGCAGGCGCCGCATGTGCCCGCACGGCATGCATAGGGGATCTCGACGCCCGCGCCCTCGGCCGCCTCCAGCACGGTCTCGTCCGCGGGCAAGGCCGCCGACACCCCCGACACGGAGAAGGTCACCGTGCTCGGCGCCACCTCGGCGCTCGGGGCCGGCTTATCCGCTGGCGGGGGCGCGGGCTTGACCTCGAGATCCTCGTGGTCGGCCGGCAGCGAGGCCGGACCGAACGCCTCGGTGTGCAGCTGCGCTTCGGGGACGCCGAGTTCCGCCAGCACGCCGCGCATCGCGCCCATCATCGCCGGCGGGCCGCACATATGGATGCGCCGGCTCGCGATCTCCGGCACCGCGGCCAGGATCATCTCGCGCGTGATCGGCCCTTCGGGGCCCATCCAGACGGTGCCGGGCGCGCGCTGCATCGCGGCGACGACATGGAGGTTGGGAAAACGGCGTTCGAGCCGCTCGAGCTCGTCGCGGAACACGAATTCCTCGGTCGACCGTGCGCCGTAGAAGAAGAAGATATCACCCTTCCACGCGGTGTCGGTGAGATAGCGCAGCACCGACATCATCGGGGTGATGCCGACCCCGCCCGCGATCAGCACGATGCTCTGGGCATCCGTTCCCGTGAAGGTGAAGGCGCCGAACGGTCCGCTGACCTTCAGCAGATCGTCGGCGACGACCTTGTCGTGCAGGTATCGCGAGACCACGCCCTGCTCCTCGCGCTTGACCGTCAGTTCGACATAGGCCCGCTGGGTCGGCGAAGAGGCGATCGTGTAGGAACGGCGCGCGGTCTTGCCCGCTTCGGGCTCTACCTCGACCTGCAGGAACTGGCCCGGCAGGAAGTCGAACGGCAGCCGGTCGGCGGTCGGGTCCGCGAGCCGGAAGGTCAGCACGCTCGGCGTCTCTCGCACGATCTGGACCACGCGCAGCTGCCCCGCCCAGCTTTTGGGCTTGCGCAGCGACGCCCCAGCGGGTGCGGCCGCATTGCTCGGCGCGAGCCCGGCGCTGTCGGCAACGGGTGCAGGCGCGGGCGCAACCCTGGTAGCGGGAGGGGCAGCCTTCGGCTCCGGCTTTGCTGGAACCTTGGCGGTGGCGACACCGCCGGCGATCGCCCCGATCCGCCGCAGGCGGAAGATCTGCAGCGCGATAAGCGTGGCGCTCACCAGCCCCAGGAACAGCATGAGAAGGAGGTGCGAGGGCGAGATGCCGAACCAGTGATCGGCATGGCCGGGCGCGGCCTGGTCGATGTCGAGCTGATCGCGCAGCCAGGCAAGCCCGACCTCCCGGGGCGGCTGCAAGCCCCCGATCGCGCCCTGCGCGGCGGTGCCGGAGCGGAACAGGTCGGTTCCCTCGCGCAGGCGCCGCGCCGCATCGAGCCGGGCCGAGACCGTGGTCGCACGCGCGCCGTCGGCCGAGGCGGCGTTGATCATCGCCAGACCCGTGCTTACCCGTTCGCCGGCCTGCGCAGCGACCCGCTGCCTTGCCGCTTCGTCAAGCGCGGGAAAGGCGAGCAGCTGCGAGATGAAGCCGGTCCGGCGCGATTCGTGGCCGTGCTCATTCTCCCCTTCCCCATTGATCATGCGATCCATCATGGGGTTCATCATCTTCGCCATGTCCGACGACCCCGGCTCTGCCGGTGCGGACATGCCCCCGCCGGCCGGCATGCCTGCGCCATGATGCGCGGCATGATTCTCGCCCTCCTGCGCGCCCGCGCTCGCGGACAGGCTGAGAGCGATTGCGCAGCCGAGGCTCAAGCGTCGAAGGCTGATCCGCCTGGACATCCTCATCCCCTTAGTGTGCGAGCCTACATATCCTTCATCGGCATCGCCGCATTGCCCGGCGCGGGATCGGGTGCCGGCGCGGTCTGGTTGCCGGCCCCGGCGCGCATCGCGTCATGGTCCATCGCCTGACGGTGATGCCGCTCCATCTCGGCCTGGTTGCTCATCGCGTCCATCGGCGCCGCGTCTGCAGCGTTGCCGCTGTCGGTCAGGACCGGGGTGGCGGCGACGCTGTTCGCCGCGGGCGGCACCGTCTGGTCGGCCTGGCGGTCGCAGCCCGAAAGCGCGAGCGCCAGCAACAGGCTTCCGCCGACAAGTGGAAGGGCTTTCTTCGCATGGTCGATCATGGCTTTGCTCCTTGGCTTGAAAACTGTGTCCGGGCGCCATCCCTGGCGTCCGGACCGGCTCATTGCGCGCTGCGCAGAATCCGGAGACACCGGTCGTGCGAGAGGTTCATCGGGTTGCGCCCCTGCCCCTTCATCTCGCCATGATCATGCGGCGTCTGGAGACCCATATTGCCCTCCATCGCCCGGCAACTCTCGACCTGCGCCGAGGTCGGCCGCGTGGTCACACAGGCGCCTAGAAGCAGCGCCGGCGTGAGGACGGCGATCAAACGCATTTTCTTCATGACAAAACCCCTTTCGCTCGTGGTGATCGTTCGTCCTGCGCTGCCTGATGTTTCTTGTTATGCTGCTGGTCTTTCCGCCGCGCCGTCAGGAAGGCGAGGATCGGGCAATCGGAGACCGGCACTTCGCCCGGGCATTCGTCGGCGAGCATCCGCAGCATGTCGCGGATATCCGACAGGCGCTCGAGCCGGGCTTCGGCGTCCGCGATCTTGGCAAGCGTGATATCGAGCACGGCCTGGGCATGCGCGGTGTCCGACGCCCTGAGCGCCAGCAGCTGCCGGGCCTGTTCGAGTGTGAAACCAAGCTCCTGCGCCGAGCGGATGAAATTGACGCGCTCGAGGTCGGTCGCGTCGTAGAGCCTGTAGCCCGCTGCCGTGCGCGCGGGCTCGCGCAGCAGGCCCATCCGCTCATAATAGCGGATCGTATCCCGCCCCACGCCTGCGGCCGCGGCCAGTTCGCCGATCTTGAAATTGCCCATGTCATCCGCTCGATCATGCCGGTTGGACCATGGTCCAGGGTCAAGCGGTTTCGCTTTGACCCCGAACGGTCTCCTCGTCGCCGGCGGCCCGCTGCCCCGACGCGTCGCAGGGCAGCCCGTGCCGCCGGGCCACCGGCTTGTCAGTTCTTGCGAAGCTCGACGATGTCGTGCCTGGCAGGCGTGCCGTCGGCGACGGACACGTGCGCGAAGTGATCGTCAAAGATATGGTCGATCGTCACATGGCCGACGAGCTGGCGGTGATAGGTCGGCGCCACGCCCTTGGACGGACCCGGATGGGTCACGACGCGATAGACCTCGAGCTTCTGGCCGACCTCGGCGCCATCGGCCTTGCCGATGCAGACGACCGTGCCGTTGCTGCCCGTGTCGACGATCGAGCCGCGCATGAACAGGCTGTGCCCGATGCCCTGGGCCATAGCGGGGACGGCAGCAAGCATCGAAATGCCGGCAAGCGCGACCATGAGAGTTTTTCTGACCATATTCACCTCCTTGGATGGTAAGCCACCGCCCGGACTTTGCCGAGGGGAAGAGCGTCTCTTCAGGCTTGGGACTACGGTCCCGGGTCCAGCCTCGATATACGTAGAGGCCGCAGCCGATCTTCTTCCCCGGGCCGGATCTTTATTGACGCGGAGTTGACGGAATCAGCCGTCAGCACTTCAAAATCCGCGCGGCGCGAGACTTTGGTTGGCTGCGCCCGCGAAACCCGCTAGATATCGAGGCCCGTGAAACGCCTGCTCGCCCTCCTGCTCGTCATCGGAGCGCTGTCCGGTCTCTTCGGAGCCCAGATGGCGGCCGCGCACAGCGTGCCGCAGGCGGCAGGCGCGCCGCTGGCCAAGGGCATGGATGCGGACTGCATGGCGATGATGGCCAAGCAGCAGCCTGCGCCCAGCGAAAAGCCCTGCAAGGGCCTGACGCTCGATTGCATCGCCGCGATGGGGTGCGTGATCCCGCTGGTCGCAGCGGACCTGGCAGGCGGCGTTGCGCCTGCGCGTCTCTACGACGCGCCCAGCTTCTGGACGACCGACACGATATTGACCGGCAAGGCGGTTGCGCCCGAGCCGGATCCTCCCACCAGCCTTGCCTGATTGAACGAGCACGGGCTGCGCGCATCGATCGATGCGTGCGCGCCCGGTTTCCTTCTTTTCAGTCAAAGGTTTTCGTGATGATCAAACTGCTTCCGGCCGCCCTTGTGGCGGCCCTCAGTCTCGCCGCGCCTGCGCTTGCAACCGACGCGAGCCGCACGCCGCAAGGCCATTGGGAATGGCGGTCGGCGCCGCAATATGGTCCGCGGGCGACTGGCCCTGCGCGTGTCCGCATATGGGTGCCCGACAGCCGGGACATGGCCAGCTGCGATTGCGCGATGATGCAGGCAAGCGCCGCCGACTGCATGCGCGGCGCAGTCAGGTCGGACAAGGGCTAAACCCGCTCCGGAGCGGCGCGTCACATCTTGGCGCGCCGCCTCTGTCATGAGGGGATGATATCCATGATCATGATGCCGAGGCGCGCTGTGCGACGCCTGTTGCTCTCTATCGGTGCGACGCTTGCGAGCGCCTGGGCCGTGCCGGTGTCGGCCGGCCCGCTCACCTACGAGCAGGCAGTGAGGCTCGCTGCCGCCAACGCGCCAAGCCTCAAGGCGCGCGCGGCGGCGACAGCCGGCGCCCGCTCTTCGGCGGTCGCGGCCGATCGCCTGCCCGATCCGACGCTCGACCTGGGCCTGCAGAACTTCCCGGTGAGCGGCCCCAATGCCGGCAGCTTCACGCGCGACGATTTCACTATGGCGACGATCGGGTTCAGCCAGACCTTCCCCAATCTCGCCAAGCGCCATGCACGCGCCGCGCGCGCCGCGGCCGATATCGGTATCGCCGAGGCGGGCGAGCTGGTCGAAGGCCGCAACGTGCGGCTCGAGACCGCCCTCGCCTGGGTCGATCTCTATTATGGAGAACGCCGGCTCCGGCAGCTCGACCTGCTCGATGCCAGCCTCGACGACCTGCAGAAGACCGTGACCGCACGCCTGGCGTCGGGCAGCGCGCGCCCGAGCCAGGCGCTCGAGCCCGACCAGCTCCGCGCCGCCATCGCCGATCGCCGCGCCGAGATGGCTGCGGTGGTGGCGCAGGCGCGGGCCCGGCTCGCGCGCTATACCGGCGACCCCGACCCGCAGGCGACGGGCGACCCGCCGATGCTCGATGTCGATCCGATCCGGCTGCGGGCCGAAATCGATGCGCTTCCCGCCCTGCGCGCGCAGGACGCGCGGATCGCAGTCGCCGAAGCGGACGTGCGTCTCGCGCGCGCCGACAAGCGCCCCGACTGGAAGGTCGGCGTCACCTATGGCCGGCGCGATCCCATGTACGGCGACATGGCCTCGGTCGGCGTGTCGATCGACCTGCCGCTGTTCGCCGGCAAGCGCCAGAACCCCAGGATCGCTGCAAGCGAGAGCCTTGCGCAAGGGGGTCGGTTCGACCGCGAGGCGATCCGCCGCGAGCTGGTGGCGCAGCTCGACGCCGATCTCGCAGACCATGCCATGCATCTCTCCCGGTTGCGCAATGCCCGCGAGACGCTGGTGCCACTCGCCAGGCACCGCGCCGAGCTCGACCGCGACAGCTATGGCGCCGGCAAGCTCGACCTTGGCGCCGCGCTGCTCACGACGCTCGGGCTCGCGGAGGCCGAGGTCGAGGCGCTCAACCGCGAAGCCGACGTCGCGCGCGACGCGGTCCGCATCACTATCACCTATGGGGAGGAGCGGCCATGACGCTCGATAAATCCGCGCTGCGCTGGGGCGCATCGATCCTGGCTGTCGCGCTGCTGGCCGGCGGCACAGGCTATTGGGCTGGCCATCGCCAGGCACCGCAATCGGAGGCGACCACGCCCGCCGGGGCAGGCAAAGTCCTTTACTGGTACGATCCGATGTTCCCCAACCAGAAGTTCGACAAGCCCGGCAAGTCGCCCTTCATGGATATGCAGCTCGTGCCGCGATACGCGGACGGAGGAAGCGCCGGCGCGGCCCCCACGGTCGCCGTCGATCCCGCCGCGCGGCAGAGCCTGGGATTGCGGGTCGTCGCGGCGAAGATGGGCAGCCTTGCCTCGGCCCTCGAGGTCACCGGCACGATCGACTTCAACCAGCGCGACGTCGCCGTCATCCAGGCGCGTTCGGGCGGGTTCGTGAGCCGCGTCTATGCGCGAGCGCCCGGGGACGTGGTCCGCGCCGGCGCGCCGATCGCGGACCTGCTCCTGCCCGAATGGGGCGGCGCGCAGACCGAATATCTGAGCGTCAGGCGGCTCGGCAAGCCCGACCTCACCGCGGCCGCGCGCCAGCGACTGCGGCTGATGGGCATGTCCGACGGCCTCATCGCCAGCGTCGAGCGGAGCGGACGCCCGAACGGCGTGGTGACGATCACGACGCCGATCTCGGGCACGATCCAGACGCTCGACGCCCGTGCCGGCGTGACGCTCGCCATGGGCCAGACGCTCGCCCAGGTAAGCGGGCTCGGCACCGTCTGGCTCAATGCCGCGGTGCCCGAAGCGCGCGCGGGCGATGTCCGGGTCGGCCAGAATGCCAGCACCACGCTGGCGGGCTTCCCCGGCGAGCGCTTCGCCGGCCGGGTGATCGCGATCCTGCCGACCACGCAGGCCGACAGCCGCACGCTCACCGTGCGGATCGAGCTGCCCAACCGGGACGGCCGGTTGCGGCCGGGCATGTTCGCCAGCGTCGCGCTTGGCGGCGATGCCAAGCCGGCGCTGCTGGTGCCGAGCGAAGCGGTGATCCGCACGGGCAGGCGCACGCTCGTCATGCTGGCCGCAGGCGACGGGCGCTATCATCCCGCCGAGGTCCGCATCGGCCGCGAGGCAGGCGGCGAGACCGAGATCCTTGCCGGCCTGTCGCCCGGCGAGAACGTCGTCGTCTCGGGGCAGTTCCTGATCGATTCCGAGGCGAGCCTGTCGGGAATCGAGGCGCGGCCGATCGGCGGCGGTGCGGCATCGGCGACCATCGCCGCGCCGGCGTCGAAAGCCACGCTGTACGAGACGACGGGCAAGATCGAGCGGATCACGGCCAATTCGGTGACGCTCAGCCACGAGCCCGTTCCCGCGCTCGACTGGCCGGCGATGACGATGACCTTCGCGCTCGCCAATCCGGGCATCGCGCGCGGCTTCAAGGCGGGTGACCGGGTCCGGTTCGGGTTCGACCGGCCCCCGACGGGACCGACGCTGCGGCATATGGCGAAGGTGGCGGGCCAGTGATCGCCCATCTCATCCGCTGGTCGGTGAGGAACCGCTTCTTCGTCGTGCTCGGCATGCTCGCGCTGGTCGGCGCGGGCCTGTGGGCGGTGCGCTCGACCCCGATCGACGCGCTGCCCGATCTTTCCGACGTGCAGGTCGTGATCCGCACTTCCTATCCGGGTCAGGCGCCGCAGATCGTCGAGAACCAGATCACCTATCCGCTCACCACCACCATGCTGTCGGTGCCCGGCGCCAAGACGGTGCGCGGCTATAGCTTCTTCGGCGACAGCTTCGTCTATGTGATCTTCGAGGACGGCACCGATCTCTACTGGGCGCGCAGCCGCGTGCTCGAATATCTCAACCAGGTCCAGGGTCGGTTGCCGGCCAGCGCCCGCAGCGCGCTCGGGCCGGACGCGACCGGGGTCGGCTGGGTCTATGAATATGCGCTGGTCGACCGCACCGGCCGGCACGATCTCTCGCAGCTTCGCGGGTTGCAGGACTGGTTCCTGCGCTACGAGCTGAAGACCGTGACCGGCGTGGCCGAAGTCGCCAGCATCGGCGGCATGGTCAAGCAGTACCAGGTGCTGCTCGATCCGGTGAAGCTCGCGGCCTACGGCGTAACCCACGCCCAGGCAGTGCAGGCGATCAGCCAAGCCAATCAGGAAGCCGGCGGCTCGGTGCTGGAAATGGCCGAGGCCGAATATATGGTCCGCGCCTCGGGCTATCTGAAAACGCTCGACGATTTCCGGGCAATCCCGCTCAAGACTGCGGCGGGCGGCGTGCCCGTCCGGCTCGGCGATGTCGCCACGATCCAGGTCGGCCCCGAGATGCGGCGCGGCATCGCCGAACTGAACGGCGAAGGCGAGGTCGCCGGCGGCGTCGTTATTCTTCGGTCAGGCAAGAACGCCCGTGAGACCATCGCGGCGGTCAAGGACAAGCTCGCCGATCTCAGGAAAAGCCTGCCGCCGGGCGTCGAGGTGGTCACGGTCTATGACCGCTCGCAGCTGATCGATCGCGCGGTCGAGAACCTCACCCGCAAGCTGGTCGAGGAGTTCATCGTCGTCGCATTGGTCTGCGCCCTGTTCCTCTGGCACGTCCGCTCGGCGCTGGTCGCGATCCTGACCTTGCCGCTCGGTGTGCTGGCCGCGTTCGTCGTAATGCGGTTCCAGGGGGTGAACGCCAACATCATGTCGCTGGGCGGCATCGCCATCGCCATCGGCGCGATGGTGGATGCGGCGGTCGTCATGATCGAGAACGCCCACAAGAGGATCGAACGCTGGGAGCAGGATCACCCGGACAGACATCTCGATGGCGAGATGCGCTGGATCGTCGTCACCGAGGCGGCGGCCGAGGTCGGGCCGGCGCTGTTCTTCAGCCTGCTGATCATCACGCTGTCGTTCATTCCGGTCTTCACCCTGGAGGCGCAGGAAGGCCGGCTGTTCGCGCCGCTCGCCTTCACCAAGACCTATGCGATGGGCGCGGCCGCGATCCTGTCGGTGACCCTGGTGCCGATCCTGATGGGCTGGCTGATCCGGGGCCGCATTCCGGCCGAGCAGGCCAATCCGGTCAATCGCTGGCTCACCAATATCTACCGGCCCGCGATCGACTGGACGATGAAGCGGCCCAAGGCAGTGCTGCTGATCGCGGCTCTGGTGTTCGCCACCACGGCCTGGCCGCTCAGCCGGCTCGGCGGCGAGTTCATGCCCAATCTCGACGAGGGCGACCTGCTCTACATGCCCTCGGCGCTGCCGGGCCTCTCGGCCGCCAAGGCGAGTGAGCTGCTCCAGCAGACCGACCGCCTGATCAAGACCGTGCCCGAAGTCGAAAGCGTGTTCGGCAAGGCCGGCCGCGCCGAGACCGCGACCGATCCCGCGCCGCTCGAAATGTTCGAGACGACGATCCAATTCAAGCCCCGCGACCAGTGGCGGTCGGGCATGACGCCCGAACGCCTTGTCGACGAGCTCGATCGCCGGGTGAAGCTTCCGGGTCTCGCCAATATCTGGGTGCCGCCGATCCGCAACCGCATCGACATGCTGGCGACGGGCATCAAGAGCCCGATCGGGGTCAAGGTGTCGGGCAGTGACCTCGCCGAGCTCGACCGCATCGCGCATGATGTCGAGACCGTGGCCAGGAGCGTGCCCGGCGTCAGCTCGGCGCTCGCCGAGCGGCTGACCGGCGGACGCTATGTCGATGTCGACATAGACCGCGCCGCCGCCGCGCGGTTCGGGCTCAACATCGCCGACGTCCAGGCCATCGTCTCCGGCGCGATCGGCGGCGAGACGATCGGCGAGACGGTCGAGGGCCTCGCCCGCTACCCGATCAGCGTGCGCTATCCGCGCGAATTGCGCGACAGCCTCGACGGGCTGCGGGGGCTACCGATCCTGACGCCCGCGGGCCAGCAGATCACCCTCGGCACGGTCGCCAATGTCACGATCGCCGAAGGGCCGCCGATGCTCAAGACCGAGAATGCCCGGCCCTCGACCTGGGTCTATGTCGATGTGCGCGGGCGCGATCTCGCCTCGGTGGTTGGCGATCTGCAACGCGCGGTGGCGAGACAGGTTCGGCTCTCGCCGGGGGTCAGCATCGCCTATTCGGGCCAGTTCGAATATCTCGAGCGCGCAGTCGACCGGTTGAAGCTGGTCGTGCCCGCGACGCTGCTGATCATCTTCGTGCTGCTCTACCTGATCTTCGGCCGCTTCGACGAGGCTGCGCTGATCATGGGCACGCTGCCGTTCGCGCTGACCGGCGGCATCTGGACGCTCTATCTGCTGGGGTTCAACCAGTCGGTTGCCACCGGGGTCGGGTTCATCGCGCTCGCCGGCATCTCCGCCGAGTTCGGGGTGGTGATGCTGATCTATCTCAAGAACGCGCTGGCGGAGCACACCGCAAATCCGGACGCCGCCGAAGTCGAGGCCGCCGTGCGCGAAGGCGCGCTGCTGCGCGTCCGTCCCAAGGCGATGACGGTGGCGGTGATCCTGGCCGGCCTGCTGCCGATCCTGCTGGGATCAGGCGCGGGTTCGGAGGTCATGAGCCGGATTGCCGCGCCGATGATCGGCGGCATGCTGACCGCGCCCTTGCTCTCAATGTTCGTCCTGCCCGCCGCCTATCTGCTGTTGCGCCGGCCCAAGACCGATCCCATCCCTCAACCCGTTTCATCATGAAGGAGAAGACGATGAACCATGCACGACTGACCATTGCCCTCGGCCTCGCCGCCCTGACTGCCGCGTGCGGCAAGAAGGCGGAGGCCCCCGTTGCGACTGAGACCAACGAGGCGGCGCCCGCCGCGACCATGAGCGGCGACATGGGCAACATGTCGATGGCGCCTGACGCGAACGCCGCGATCAAGGCCAAGGGCCATGGCACCGTCACCGCGATCGACAAGGCGGCAGGCACGATCACGCTCGATCATGGTCCGATCCCGGAGGCCAAGTGGCCCGCGATGACGATGGCGTTCAAGGCCGCGCCGTCGATCACCGATGCGGTCAAGGTCGGCGACAAGGTCGATTTCGACCTCTCGCTCAAGGGCAGCGATGGCGAGGTCACCGCGATCGCAAAGCAGTGATCCGCTAAGTTCGACCGGAAAAAGCTGGTTGCGTCGCCGCTCCCGGGCGGCGACGCCCGTGCCGGCCGTCTGCCTGGCTGTGCGCCCGGTCGACGGTTGCGACCGGCAACGCCCAATGCCAGCGGCGTTTCCCTGCGCGATCACCGACAATTTGAGCACGCTTCGCGGATCGCACATTGAACGTGCAAGCCGCCCTTGCTCGCGATAGCCTGAACGGCAAGGAGCCAGTTCAGGATGACCGAGCCAGTATGACCTTGTTACCCGCGACACATCATGATCTCGTGAGCGAGCTTGTCCGTCGTTGGCGAGACGATCCCGGCGCCACCTATCGCTCCTGGTTTCTGTGGGACGAACGGCTGAAAAACTTCCGCTCCATCCGTCGCGGGCTGCAGCAGGTGGTCGCAGAAATCGAAAGTGGGCGGTTCGGCGTCGCCTATCGCGGCTCGTCACTGGAAACGGTTGTCCACTCGATCGCCGAACAGCGGCAGATCTTCAAGGGCGCCGACCATGCCTGGCTGTGGAAGCCCAAGCTGCGCATTCCAGACATCTACGAAAGCCCGGACAACCAGCGGGCGTTCGGTCGCCTGCTCGACAATTGCTCGTGCTGCGATACCGCCGAGGAGATCATCAGCCACATCCGCAGCATAGACGCGCTCAAGATCAAGGGGCTGGGGCCGGCGGCGGCCAACCTGCTCTATTTCCTTCACCCGACGCTGGTGCCGCCCTTCAATACCGCGATCGTCAAGGGCTACAATGCCGTCACCGGCGCCAAGGTGAAGCTCGGGTCATGGGATCATTTTCTCGCCATGCGCGCCGGCATCCTCGACCTCAACGACCGTTACCGCGAGTTGCTCTCCAACGATCTCGGCGCGATCGGCGGACTGTTGTTCGACATTGGCTCGGGCCGCTATCCCGCGCCACCGCTGGAGGATGACGCAACGGCGGCCGACGACTGGCTCGGCAGATTGGAACATGCCAGAGCGGAGGCAAGCCGGCTCGACAAGACAGCCGCCGCGCAGGGCGAAACCGATCGCACGCACGCCGAAATCCAGGCCTGGCTGCGCGACCTCGGCCATGCCCTCGGTTACGATGTGTGGATCGCCGCCAATGACCGCGGTCGACTTCACGCTGGCTGCCCGCTTGGACAGGGATGCCTCGAGCGCCTTCCAGACGCAATTGCGACCTCTCCCGGAGCGGACTCGATCCGCCTCATCGACGTGTTGTGGCTGGCGAAGGGTGGCGACGGCGTCGCCGCCGCGTTCGAGGTTGAACATTCGACCTCGATCTACTCGGGGATCGTGCGCATGCTCGATCTGGCGCTGTCGGGGAGCGATCTGCACGCTGCCGCCGGGCTATTCCTGGTCGCACCGAATGCGCGCGAGCAGGACGTTCGCGCGCAACTCCGTCGCCCGGCTTTCAGCCGTATTGCCGATCTCGACTTCGCCTATCTGCCCTATGGCGAGCTGGAGAGAAACAGGGACGCGATCGCTCGTTTTGGAACGGGATTGAAGGCCATCAAGGCGATCTCAAGCCCCCTTCCCTGAAAGGGGGCGTTTGCGGGAGGGGGCGGAATCCTACGCCAAGCTCGCCCAGATAGCCG
>JAEMRT010000188.1 GCA_016463225.1 Sphingopyxis sp.
AGGCGATCGCAGCGAACATCGGCGGCGCATCGGCCGGCACGTCGATAGCGGCCTGTGGACCATAGACATAAACAAGATAATCAGGCCCCTCGCCCGGCGCTGCGGAGAGTACCGTATTCAGGGACAACATCGCCCCTGCAGAAAAACCCAACATGCCGACTTTCTTGGGATCGATGTGATATTTTTGAGCATGCGCGCGTACGAAGCGCAAGGCGGCCAAGCCGTCTTGCGTCGCGTCCGGGTTCTGGAGAGTGGGCATCTTGCCCTCTCCCATAAGGCCAGCGTTCATTTTCCGAAGGACATAGGGACCGGCCTCACCCTCGGATTTGGGAGTCGGCAGCAGCCGATATTTGAGGACGAACGCGGCATAGCCGTGATCGGCAAGAGTCTTTGCGACATTCCAGCCCTCCCATCCCAGGGACAGCATCATGAAGGCGCCGCCCGGCGCCACGATGATTGCCTTGCCATTGGCCTTGGCAGGGTCGGGCAGTACCGGCGTGATCGTCGGCTGCGTCACGTTCCTGACGACATAATTGCCCATGATCTTGGCCCAGACCTCCGACGAGGCCTTGCCGCGCGCAGAGGCAAGAAGGATAGTGTCAGGTTCGCTCGGCGCGGCCGTGGACACCGCCGGGGGCATGGTACTGGGCTGCGCCGCCAATTCGGCTTCGCTTCCGAAGATCGCAAGCGTCAGTAGCAAAGCTGCAAGTCTGTATGTCGTCATTTTTCATGTCCTCGAATAAACGCCGGATCGCGGTAATGGAAAACACCATCCTCATGTCCGTTCAGGCGCTGAGTTCAGCTTTCAAAAGTAGTGATCCAAAGGAATCCGCCGGAAGCACCGTTTCGATGAGTTTGCCGCCTACCCCAATACGGAGCGGCATGAGCGCGCTGGTGGGATTGTGCGCCATGATCGCGACGCTGCCATCCAGATTGAGCAAGGCCAGGACGTCTTCGTAGCCGGTCCAGCTGATCGATGAAATGCGTCTGGCCCCGGTGCGAACCAGGCCCGCCAGATGCTTCAGGAGATAATATTCATAGTTCCAACGATACGTCCGCTTGTTCCGATCGACGCTTAGCAGCGAGTTCTGCGCCCACCCCCAACGGCTTACGCCGCCATCGACCAACGCGATGTTCCAATAATTATAGCCATGACATCCGTTGGTCAGATATTGCTTCATCAGCGTCCAGGCATGGCGCGCGTAGCGCCAGTCGTTTTTCCCGTCGCCACATTCCTGTTCGCTCATATAATATCGAAGCGTCGGGTGATTATGGGCGATAAACGGTAGTGCGCCTCTGCCTGCCCATTGAACGCCGACTCCGCGAATGACCGCCGCCGCCGCTTTATCCTGATATACAGCCTCGAAGAGGCGGTCATCGGGCCGCTCCATCGTGCCGAAGAAGATGTCGACATTGCGCCGTTCCATCTCCCGGCCGAGATGCGGCAGGAACCGTGCGAGGCCGGCTGGTGTCCAGCAGCAACTTGGGAAAGGTTGCGCGGAGTTGAACTCGTTTTGCGGCATCACCATGCCAATGTTGATATTCCGCTTGGCATATTCGTCGATAAACTTGCCGAAATACCGCGCATAGGCGGCGAAATAGCGTTCGTCCTGGATGAACATGTCAGTGCCTTCGGCGCCCTGCTGGTCCGGTTTCAGGCCGTTTTCGGGCCAGCCAGGGCGATTGGGGACAGAGGCATAATGGCGATTATTTTTCATCCATGTCGGCGGACTCCATGGTGATGCCCAAAGGTTGAGATCCGGCCGGACGCGTTGCGCGCGTTTGATGAATGGCACCAGCGTGGCATCGTCATGGGCGACGCTGAAGTCTTCAAGGGCAAGATCACCGGGCGTTTCGTCGTAGGAATACCAATCGCGGGCGAAATCATTGGCGCCGATCGGCATCCGGCAAAGGCTGAATCCCATGCCGCTGTCACTGAACAATTCTTCAAAGATCGCGTCCTGATCGGATGACGGCAATAAATTGATCGCATCCCATCCCATTTCGTTGAAGCAGGCGCCGAAACCCTCCATGACCTGCCGTGCGTCATCGAGCCGTAGTTCGATATCGCCTGGCACCGGCGTGCGCGGCGCAACCTGCTGCATGTGATCGGCCAAGCGCCACGTATCGGACTGCGTCGTGACAACCCATCGGTTCGCAGGGACGGCGTAGGTCGGGCCAGACCTGGACGCGGCGGAAGCAGAGCTGGGCAATGATGCCGCGATGCCCCCTGCCGCTACCAGAGCGACGAACTGTCGGCGATCGATGTCCAACGATCTCATAGTTGCGCTCATGTCTCTCTCCTGTTTTGCGTTATGTTTGCGCCCCTTGGAAAGCTATTCTCAAAAGCTGAGCTGGTGTTTGCCTGGACCTATCGATCGCAATTCTTTGCCTATGCGCACTTCTGCCGAAGAATTGGGTGGAACGGTCAATTCCAGTTGCGCGCGCTCGTCTCGATAGGACCATTGCGTCTCGATCCGACCCCTGACGCTGTCCACGCGGGCGCCGAACCGGGCGATGCGACTGTCGAGCACTGGCGCGACGCGGAACTTCGCAAAGCCCGGTTCGATCGGATCAATGCCGGCGACGCGGCGGTAGAGAAATCCGCAGACGGCGCCGAGCGCATAATGATTGAACGAGTTCATCGCCACGTCTCCGGTGTCGCCGTTCCATCGCTCCCAGATCGTCGTCGCGCCGCGCTTGACCATATGGCCCCAGGAGGGGAAATCGGTGCGCAGCAGCAGATCCCAGGCAAGCCCGCCTTCCCCGACATCGGCCAGCGCGTCCAGCGCCAGGGGCGTGCCAAGGAAGCCGGTAGATAGCAAGGTGCCGCGCCGGCGGATGTCCGCCGCGAGCAAAGCGCCTGCCTTGGCGCGAAGGGCGTCGGGAACGAGGTCCAGGCGCAGTGCCAGGATATAGCT
Organism: Sphingopyxis sp.; assembly: GCA_016463225.1. Classification (GTDB taxonomy): domain Bacteria; phylum Pseudomonadota; class Alphaproteobacteria; order Sphingomonadales; family Sphingomonadaceae; genus Sphingopyxis. The sequence continues at coordinate 2,922 of JAEMRT010000188.1, forward strand.
GCAATGGCTGCCGTTGCCGACGGTGCCGTCCGCCTTGACGAAGGCTTTGGTGAAGGCGGCACGCACGCGGCCGTGTTGCGCGCGCCATCGGGCCGCTTCGGTGGAGCGACCCGTCCATGCGGCCATCTGCGCCAGCTGATCCAGCGACCGCGCGAGCATGGCCGTACCGATCAACGCCTTGGGCGTGGTTTCGTCCATCGGCGATTTCGCATCGAGCGCCAGCCAGTCGCCCAGGTCTGCGCCACGCCCCTTGCTCCACAGTCCGTCGGGATTGGCCGCCGATATGCCGTCCACATAGGCGGTCATCGCGTCCCAATTCTCATCGACCACCGTGCGATCGCCGCTGTGAAGATAGGCGGTATAGGGCAGCATCACGCCGGCATCGGCCCAACCCGGCGTGGCGCTGTCTGTGCCCCAGCCCAGACCTTCGGGCGAGGGCGCCCAGAGCGGATAGGCGCCGTTCGCGCCCTGCGCCGCACGCAGGATGCGGCTGTAGGATCGGGTGAAGGCGCCGACATCCATATTGAAGCTCGCCGCGTCCCAGAATATCTGCGCGTCCCCGGTCCAGCCCAGCCGCTCGTCGCGTTGGGGGCAATCGGTGGGGATGCCCATGAAGTTGGAGCGCTGGCTCCACAGCGTGTTGAGCCACAGTTTCTGCACGGTCGGCGCGTCGATTTGGAACATGCCGGTTTCCGGCATCGCACTGGAAAGCTGGATGCCCGCGATCATATCGTTCGTCAGGACGGCGACGCCATCCACATCTGCATAGCGAAAGCCCTGATAGCTGAATACCGGTTCGAGCGTTTCAACGTCGGCCGTGCCGCTCAGTTGGTAACGATCCTCGGCGCGTGCGGCGCGCAGGTTGCTGCGGTCCAGTTCGCCTTGAGCGGACAGGATTTCAGCATGTCGGACACGGACCAGCTGCCCGGCTTGGCCGTTGATCCGCAACCGGACGCGGCCAGCGAAATTCTGGCCGAAATCGACGATATGGCGCGACTTGCCCACCCTGCGAATGGATAGCGGGGCCAATGATCTGGTCGCGCGGACAGGGTCTGCGATCGCGGCGACGCATGGTGCTGTCGGCGGGGGGGCATACCAGACGCGATCCCAGCGCGCATCGTCGAATCCCGGCTGGTTCCACCCTGCCGGCCACAGGCGCAGATCCTGATCCTCGCCGGCATAGATTTCAGACATCAGCAAGGGCGCGCGGGTGTGGCGCCAGTCGTCATCGGTCGTGATATGCTCGATCCGACCGTCACGCCGCGTGATTTCCAGCATCAGTCGCAGGCGTCGCGGCGCTTCGCCAAAAGCATAGCGGCCGTTGGGCGCCTGATAGCTGGCATAATAGCCGTCGCCCACCATCGCCCCGATGACATTGTCGCCATCCTGCACCAGCGACGTGACGTCATGCACGCGATAGGGGATGTGGGCGGCGTAATTGGCCGGTTCGCCCTGCAATTCATCCTCATCGACCCGGCGGCCGTTGAGCCACAGCCGATAGCCGCCCAGGGCCGCGACATAGATGCGCGCGCGGGTAAATTCGCCCTTGCTGGCAAAGGCGCGTCGCAGCAACCGGGCCGGCGTGGGCGGCCATGGAAAGATCGGCTGTTTATCGAGCGGGGTGGCGGGAACCCAATCGCCCTCGTCCCCCATTCGGGTTTCCCAGCCGGTTGTGATCCGCCTGGTCGCGCCCGCCGCCCCATCGAGGCGGATCTGCGCGGCAAGCGATACGAAGGGTTTGACGAAAAAGCCCGGTGTCGGTGCCATATCGACGCGCAGAACATGGTCGCCGGCGCTCAGCCTCAGCGACATGCGGCTGGCGGGCGCGCCGCCAAAGGCATTGGGATCGCGGGTCGGCAAAGCGATCGGCGCACCATCCAGCATCAACCGCGACATCACGCCATCGCCGTGGATCGTCAGCAGCGCATCGCCAGTGTCGCTGCGAAAAGCGAGGCGGAACGACCGCGGCGCGGCAGGCGAGGGGGCTGCGCCGCCGACCCATTGAGCGCCTGCGACGCGATCGTCGCGTTCGGTCGCGTCCTCGACCGCCAGCCAGTCGCCCAACCAGTCGCCCGGCTCCAGCAGGCCCATGTCCCAAGTGGCGGGCGCGCTCCAGCAGGGCCTGCCGGTCTGATCCCATATCTGGACCTTCCAATGGCAGGTCTGGCCCGAACGCAATGGCGATCCGGCGTAGAGGATGCCGGTGCAATCGGCGCTTTGTGTCCGCTCGCTATCCCACAGGTCGCCGCGATCCTGCGCCAGTATCGCGGCGCTGGAGGCGACCAGCACGCGATAGGCGGCCTGCATCGCCCCTTCCCCGCCCTCTATGCGCCAGGACAGCGCCGGTTGCCGATCGCCGATTCCGATCGGTGCGTCACGCATCGCGGTGCGCAGGCCAGTGACCGCTGCCGACGCCGCCCTGTCGGCGGCCATGGCGTGCGGCGCGCCCCATCCCACGACGGCGCCGGTGGCCAGGAAGGAACGGCGATCGAGAGCGGGCATGAGACAGTCCTTGGCGAGGTGGGAGGAAGGTGGCGCGCGCTAGAGGCTGTTGTCGCGCGCGTAGCGGCCCAGATGCAAGCCGCTCGGCTTCATGGTGCGGCGGAAGGTCGTTCGATCGACCGCGACCAGTCCGAACTGCGCGGTATAGGCGCGGTTCCATTCGAAATTGTCGAGCAACGACCAGTGAATATAGCCACGGACATCGACGCCATCCTTGATGGCTCGACCCAAGCCGGCAAGGCTGCCGTCGATAAAGGCGACGCGGCGACTGTCGTCGGTGGTCGCCACGCCATTTTCCGAAACGATCACGGGGCGGCCCGTGGCCTTTGCAACCCAGCGGACGGTCGCTTCGAGCGCTTGCGGGTAGAATTCCGTATCGGTCTGGGTCAATTCCACGCCCTGTGGCGGTGGCAGGTCCATATCCTTGCCGACAATGGCCCGGCCATAGGTCTGGACGCCGACGAAATCATCCTTCGCCACCGCCTCGAACC
>JAEMRT010000022.1 GCA_016463225.1 Sphingopyxis sp.
ACGAAGCCTATCTCGAATATGACGATCTGGCCGGCCGCAGCGCCATCCGCCAGCTTCGCGCTGGCGCCAATGTGTTGGTCTTTCGTACGCTTGCCAAAGCCTATGGCCTCGCCGGCCTGTCGATCGGCTATGCGGTTGCCCCGGCCGTACTCGCGAAAGGTCTTCGTGACGCCGGTATCGGCGCGCCGCATAGCCTCAGCCGTCTCAATCTCGCTGCCGCGTCTGCGGCGCTCGCGGACCAGGCCCATATCGCGCGCGTGCGCGACTGGACGCTTGGCGGCCGCCGACGGCTCGAGCAGGCAATCGATGGGCTTCGCCTCGACCGCGCCGACAGCCGTGCCAATTTCGTCTATTTTCGCACGCCCGCCGCCGATGCCGTCCGCGCCGAGGCGGCAAAGCGCGATATCCGCATCGGCCGCGCCTTTCCGCCGCTGGACGACTGGGTTCGAATTACCGTCGGCACGCCAAATGAAGTCGACGCCGTGCTCGGCCTTCTGCACGATGTCCGACATGCACCCGCCGGATAGCGCGCTGATCGAACACGGCCTGCAAGGCCGTGTCAGCCTCCGCTCCGCCGCGGCAGCCGCGGCTGCGGGATTGGCCCCATGGGGTCTGTTCGCACTGATGTTGCTGCTGGGCTGCGCCACCGGATAGTCGCGGCCACGCCCATAGCATATTCGCGCCTTGCCAGTAACGACCACGGAGAATAGTCATGTCCTACCGGGATCGAGCAACCTCCCGGACAAGCGCAGTCTGCGCTCAAGCGTTGCCTTTTACGTTTCGCGTCGCGGAGCCGAGGAGGCATGTTTGACACGATTTTCCCTTCTGTTTTTGGCGGTCGCCGCAACCCCGGCTTTTGCCGAGGACGGCCTGACGTTCGGCAGCAGCACGCGCATTCGCTATGAGACGATTGAAGGCCAGCCGCGGACCGGTTTCAACGCCAACGACGATCTCCTGAGCCTGCGGACCATCTTGAGCGGCGAGTATCGGGAGGGCGACCTGCGAATAGGCGCCGAACTCTACGACAGCCGCGTCTATGGCGGCGATGCCGGAACGCCCATTTCGACCAACGAGGTCAACGCGCTGGAGCTGGTCCAGGCCTATATCGGGTTCGAAAAGAAGGACGCCTTCGGACGCGGGACGAAACTGGGGCTCCAGGCCGGGCGCTTCACCCTCAATCTCGGCTCGCGGCGCCTCGTCGCCGCCGACGATTATCGCAACACCACCAATGGCTATACGGGCCTGCGCGCCGATATTGGTCTAAGGCATGATATTGGCGTAACGCTGATTTACACGCTCCCGCAGGTCCGGCTTCCCGACAATCGCCCCGACCTCGTCGACAACAAAGTCAGGTTCGACCGCGAGAGCTTCGACGTCGTCCTTTGGGGCGGTCTCGCCAGCAAGAAGTTCGGCGCCAAGAGAACCGCGGTCGAGCTTTCCTATTTCCATCTCGGCGAGCGCGATTCCGGCCGTCTCGCGACCCGAGACCGGTCGCTCGATACATTTGGTGCGCGTCTCTTCCGCGATCCCGCTCCCGGCCGCGCCGATTTCGAGGCCGAGGCCTTCATCCAGACCGGCTCGATCAGCGCCTCGGCGTCCCCGGCCGCACCGCGCCTCGACCTCTCGGCCTGGTTCACGCATCTCGAAGCGGGCTATACATTCCGTCACGCCTGGTCCCCGCATGTCTCGCTCGAGTTCGACTATGCGAGCGGCGACGGGCGGGGTGGCAAGTTCGGGCGCTTCGACACATTGTTCGGGATGCGGCGGAGCGATCTCGCGCCTGCCGGCCTCTACAACGCCGTCGGCCGCGCCAATGTGATGGCACCGGGTCTACGGGTCGAGTTCACGCCGTCGAAGCGCTTCGACGCCTTCGCCGCCTATCGGCCACTCTGGCTCGCCTCGCGCTTCGACAGTTTTTCCACAACGGGCGCGCGCGACGCATCGGGACGCTCGGGCCGCTTTGCCGGCCATCAGTTCGAAGCGCGCCTCCGCTACTGGCTCATCCCCAAGACGCTGCGACTGGAATGGAACGCCCTTGTCCTCGCCAAGGGCCGCTTCCTTCGCGACGCGCCGAATGTGACCGCGCGGGGAACTACCCTCTACAACTCGCTCAACGCTACAATCTCATTTTGATGCCGAGCTAGACGGTTGCGACATAGGCGCCTGCGCTCTCACGCCCCGCCGCTTCCTCATAGCTGTCGTGCAGAGCAGCATAATGGCCGCCCCTGGCGATAAGAGCTTCATGCGTGCCAATCTCGCGCACTTCGCCCTCTTCGATCACGGCGATCCGGTGCGCCGAGCGGATCGTCTCCAGCCGGTGTGCGATGACGAGCGTTGTGCGGCCCTCGCTCAGCACCCGGAACGCCTGCTGGATGCGGCGCTCGGTACTCACATCGATCGCCGACGTCGCCTCGTCGAGTACCAGCACCGAAGGGTCCGCAAGATAGGCACGTACGAGACAGACGAGTTGGCGCTGCCCCTGGCTGAGTTGTCCGCCGAGCGGTCCCACTTGGGTTGCATAGCCATGGGCAAGCGATTGCAGGACATCGTGCGCTCCGATCCGTGTCGCCGCCGCAATCAGTTCGGCGTCGCTGGCGTCGGGTTTGGCGAGCCGCAAATTGTCGAGTACGGACCCGCCGAACAGCACATTATCCTGTAACACGACCCCGATGTGGTTGCGCAGGCTACGCTCGGAGATCGTCCGGATGTCGCGCCCGTCGAGCAGCACCGCACCCTCGTTGACATCGTAAAAGCGCGTCAGCAATTGCACGAGCGTGCTCTTTCCGTGGCCGGTCGGTCCGACGATCGCCAACAATTCGCCTGGTGCGATCACGAGGTCGAGATTTCGAATGACCGGCCGGCCCGGCAGATAGCCAAAGCCGACGCCGCGAAATTCGATTGCGCCCTCGACGCTTGGCAGGGACACGGCGCCGTCCGCATCGACAATCTCGGGCGCGGTATCGAGGAGCAGGAAGATGCGCTGGGCGCAGGCCGTACCATTCGCAAACCGCTCGAAAAGATCGCTGAACTCCTGGAGCGGTGCGAGAAAGAGAAAGACGAAGAACAGGCTTTGGGTCAATTCGCCAAGACTGAGCGTGCCGAGCGCCACGCCGCGGCCGCCGATGATCAGCGTCAGCGCGAGCCCGGTGGTGGCGAGCAGCCCTGTGAAGGGCGCGAACCATCCCGAACGCAAATTGCCGGCAATGAGCGAACGATTAAAGTCCTCCAGAAGGCCGCGATATTTGCCGAGATTCTCCTCGTCGCGCCCCGACTGCTTGATCAGCCGAACCCCCGCCACCGTCTCCACCAGATGTGCCGTAAAGCGGCTCCGGTTTTCGGCAACGCGCGCCCAACTGCGCTGTGACACGCGCTTGAACGCGAGGCTGGCGGCGATCAGGGCGAGAACGACCAGCGCCAGCCCCGCGAGGAGGATCGGCGCGATCAGCCACAGGAGGAACCCCGACAAAAGCAGTCGCAAGATCGCTGAAAGAAACTCGGGCGGCCCCTGGATCAGCAGCGGCTCGAGCGTGTCGACGTCGCGATCGGCGCGCGCGATGATGCGCCCTGTCTTCGTCCGGTCGAAATATCCCACGCTGAGCGTCTGGACATGCGCGAACACCCGCGCACGCAGGTCGTTGAGCACCCGGATGGCCGCAATTCCCGAGTGATATTGCGACAGGCCGCCCAGACCAAAGCGGACCGCCCAGGTGGCGGCGAGACCAAGGCACGCCCACGCAATGAGCGGCGCGTCGACCGCGCCCTGCCGCAGACCATGATCGATGACGAGGCCGATGAGCAAGGGGCGCGCGAAGATGGCGAGCACCTGCACGAGTTCGATGCCGATCACCGCCGCAATCTGCCGCCGCACCGGAGCAACCAGCGGCAGGAGGCGGCGCGCGACGCTCTGCCCGAGCTTGCGCTGCGAGAATTTCTCTTCGAGCTCGATGTCGGACAGCGCGCTGTCGCCGCGAAACGCATTCATCGCCTTACAGCCCCATCAGCGCGCGATAGGCGGCGCTCTCTTGCGCCAGCCGATCGTGCGGGCCTTCGGCGACGACGCGACCGCCCGACAAGAGCAGGACGCGGTCGGCGATGCGCGCCGTCGAAAGCCGGCTCGCGACGATGAGCATCGTGAGCGGGCGGCCCCGCTCCTTTCGCAGACCGCGGATATTGTCGATCGCGCGGCGTTCGGTGCGCGCATCGAGCGCGCTGGTGGCATCGTCGAGGATCAAAATATCGGCGTCGGCAAGCAGCGCGCGCGCGAGACAGACCCGCTGACGCTGGCCGCCCGACAGCGTCGCACCCCTATCGCCCACGCGCGTCTCCAGACCATCGGCCAGCCGCGCAAGAAGCTCGCCGGCAGCCGCCTTTTCGAGCGCCGCCTCGAGGTCCGCATCACTCGCTTCGGGCGCGCAGAGCCGAAGGTTAGCGCCGAGCGTATCCGAAAACAGAAAGCTCTCTTGTGGCAGCACATGCACGCGGCGGCGCAGCTCGGCGAGATCCGTATCGCGGACATCTTGCCAGCCCGTCGCGGCCGATCCGATTTCGGCGCCGCCGGCGTCGACCTCGACCAGCCGCGGCAGGAGCGCGGTGAGAATGCTTTTGCCCGACCCCGTCGCCCCGACCAGCGCGACGATTTCTCCCGGCTCGACCAACAGGTCGAGATCGTGGAGCACGGCGGCCCCGTCGCCGAGCGGCGACGCCGACACATGCGACAGGCGAAAGCCGAGCGGTCCGGCGGGCAGGCGCCGGTCGCCCGAATGGATCACGGGCTCGGCATCGAGCACGTCCCAGATTCGGGCCGCCGACGCGCGGGCATCGGCAATCACCTGCAACAAGCGCCCGATCCCCTCGATCCGGAGCACGAGATTGTTGACCACGAGTAGCGCGGCGACAAGCGCACCAAGCCCGATCATGCCGTGGGCGACCATCCAGGCACCGAAGCCGAGCACCCAGGCGTGCGAGAGGGCGATGATCGCCTGCGGCAGCGGAACGCTGCGCGAGGCGTGGCGGATCGCTGCCCGCGCTTCGTCGCGAAACAGGTCGACATGACGGTGAAACCGCTCGGCGCGCGCCGCGCCGAGCGAGAAGGCCTTGATCACCCGCACGCCGTTGACGCCTTCGGAGAGGTCCTGCGTCACCGCATCATAGGCATCGCCGATCCGCCGATCGAGCGCGACCAACGTGTCGGCCTCCGACCAGAGCTTCGCGATGCCGATGACCAGAAGGACAAGCGGCACCAGCGCGAGCCAGGGCGAATAGAAGAAGAGCAGCCCGAGCGAGAAGAGCACGATGAGGCCGGTTTCGAAAATCTGCCGCCAGAAGTTGATCAGCGCGTCGCGCACCTTGTCGGCATCGCGCGTCATCCGCGTTACCATCTCGCCGACACCGTGCCGCCAGTGATAGGTGAGATCGAGCCGCTGGATCTGGATCAGGATGCGCTCGCGCAAGGTGGTGAGCAGTTCCTGCCCAATCGCGAGAGAGAGAAGGCCCGCGCCATATTGCACCGCGCTTCGCGCGAGCGCGAGGCCGATGAGCAGCGCGCCCCAGAACCAGGCGCGCTCATAATCGAGTGCCCCCCCGGGAGCGACGGCGACCAGCGTCCCATGCTGCGCTTCCTGCACCGCATGGCCGAGGAGGACCTGCTGCGCAACGAGCGCAATGTTGACCGCCGCGAGCATTATCGCAGTCAGCAAAAAGCGTCCGGGCATCTCGCCATAAATGGCGAGGCAGCGCAGCAATGGGGTACGCCGAAGGAACGCGCTTGCAGGCTTGCCCCCCGCCGCCATGCAAGCGCGCCCCGGTCCGCTCAGACGGCGATGGGCAAGGCGCGCGCCGCATCGAGCGGCCGCACATCGATCCACTGACGCACGTCGAAGCTTTCGGGAATGAAATTCCAGCGATGCAGGAAGTCGGTGAAATTCTGGATACCGGCGATCGACTGTTCGGAAAGATCGGTCTTCAGCCGCTTCTGCGCATCTTCGCCATAGGCGATGCTGACCCAATATTCGCTGCTGTTGGTCTCGCGCGCGAGATAGCGGCGCACCTCGGACGGATGAGCCTGCGCCCAGGCTTCGGCGCGCAACACTTGCTCGACGATGGTGACCGCGGCCTCGAAATGATTGTCGAGAAGATGCCCGTCGACCGCGAGGGTGCGCGGGGTACCATTATTCGCGCGCACCAGCGGGTCGGGATGGATGCCCGTGTCGATAACCGTCGTCAGCCCGAACTGGTGCGCGATCTGTGCGCCCGACGCGCCTTTGAGGAAGATCGCATCGACTTCGCCGCGCAGCAGCGCGATCAATTCGAGATTGTTCGCGCGTGCGCGCGTCGTGCTGCGACCGTTCCAGGCGAGCGTGCCGCCGACATTTTCGGCTTGCCCGTCGCTGTAATGCGTGTCGATATCCTGGTCGACGATCTCGACATCGGACACTTCGAGACCCTCGAGCCGCAGCGCGTTTTCGAGACCGCGAAGGGCCTGCGCGCGCGTGAAGTCGATCTCGACAGTCTTCCAGTTTGGCAAGCCGAAGCGCCGTCCCTTGAGATCGCGGACCGAGGTGATGCCCGACTCCGGACTGGCTAGTATCAGCTGGGTTTCATCGGCCCACGACAGGCCGATGACGCGCGTGTCCCGGCCGCGCGCCTTCGCGCTGATCGCGGGGATATTGCCGCCATGGCGGACCGAATTCTGCACCGTGTGCGAGAAATGCGATTCGCGCTTCGCAAAATCGTTCGATTCGAGCAGCGATGAGAGGCTCGTCCCCTGCTCGGCGAAGGCCTGCTCCAGCCATCCTTGCTGCAGCGCGATGCCGAGCCCGGTCGGGACCGGACAACGCGTGTACCAGAGCGTGTCGAGTTTCTGGCTCATGGAATATCTCCTTAATTGGCGGGTTCGAGGGCGGGCGCGACGGGGCTTGCCGCGCGGGCATTGGGGTTTTCGGGGCGCGGCAGGTTCAGATGTTCGCGCAGCGTCGTGCCTTCATATTCGGTCCGGAACAGGCCGCGGCGCTGCAACTCCGGCACCACGAGGTCGACGAAATCCTCGAGCGAGCTCGGAAGCAGCGGCGGGATCAGGTTGAACCCGTCGGCGGCGTCGCGCTCGAACCAGTCCTGGATCTGATCGGCAATGTCGGTCGGCGTGCCGAGCACGACGCGGTGGCCGCGAACCGCGTTGAACCGCAGGAAGAGCTGGCGGATGGTCAGATTCTCGCGCCGCGCGAGCGCGGTGAGCTGGCGCCAGCGCCCCTTGCCATTTTCGGGCTCGGGCAGATCGGGCAGCGGCCCGTCGAGCGGATAGGCGCTCACATCCTGGCCCATGAGGTTGAGGTCGCCGCCGAAGTCGACCTTTTCTTCGAGCGCGCCAAACTTGTCCTGCGCTTCCTGCAGGCTCGATCCGATCGTGTAGGAGAGCCCCGGCATCACCTTCAGCGTATCGGGATCGCGGCCGTAACCGGCGACGCGGCCCTTTACATCCTTGTAGAAGGCCTGCGCGTCCTCGATGAACTGCGCCGCGGCGTAGATCATTTCGGCGTGGCGCGCCGCGAAGTCGCGCCCGACCTCCGAATTGCCTGCCTGCGCGAAGACCGGATAGCCCTGGATCGGGCGCGGCATGTCGAGGATGGAATCGATGTGATAATAGGGCCCGCGATAGTGGACGGGATGGACCGCGTCGGCGTTCAGATAGACGCCGCTGTCCTTGTCCGCGCTGTCGAAGGCGTCATCCTCCCAGCTGTTCCACAGAGCCTTCGCAAGCTCGGTGAAATCATGCGCGCGCGCATAGCGTTCGGCATGGGTCGCCGGCTGGTCGATCCCAAAGCTTTTGGCCGCACCGTCGGCGAACGAGGACACGATGTTCCAGCCGGTCCGGCCGCCGCTGATATGATCGAGCGAGGCAAAGCGCCGCGCGAGCGCATAGGGCTGTTCGAAATTTGTGTTCACCGTCGCGACCAGCCCGATGTGGCTGGTGATGCTTGCGAGCGCCGCAATGGCCGTCAATGGTTCGAAATCGAGGAAGGCGTGCCGCCGCTCGATCCCCTTGGTGCTATCGCCGCTCTGGCCGACGAAGTCGGCGAAGAAAGCTGCATCGAGCTTGCCGCGCTCGGCAGTGCGGACGAGGTCGGCCCAATAGCGAAAATCGGGCTTGCCGGTGCTGGCGGTTCCGGGCTGGCGCCAGGCGCCGGGATGATGGCCATGCCGGGTTAGGAACACGGCCAGCGCGAGTTGGCGTTTGTTTTGGCTCATGGGATCGCTCCGAATAGGGGGGAAGGTCCGGCGCCCGCGCCTTCTTTTGGAGGGGTGGAGCGCCGGGACGTCATTCGGCGGCCTGCACGGCCTCTTCAGGCAGATGGACCGTGCCGTCGTCGTCGACGCGGGCGTCGGGGGGGACAAGCTTGCCCATCTTCCACTGCTGCTCGAGCACGCCGGGACCGAAGGGCCGCGAGCCGCCGAGCGCCGCGGCGAGGATCTGGAACTGCGCGCCTTCCTCGAGCAGCACGATTGTGTTGGCGAGATCGCGAATGCCCTTCCAGCTCCAGATCGTGGCGCCGCCATTGGCCTCGACGATGCCGGGAACATCGCGGTCCTGTTCGATCGCATCGAGGATGAAGTCGGGCTCGCCCTGGCGGCGGTTGATGTAGACCGGGAGCTTCGCGGTGAAGCGGAAGCGGCGGTTCGGCACATAGAGCAATGGCAGTTCCTGGTGCGCCTGCGAATAGGCGCCGAGGTGCGGCGTATGGATGTGGCTGATCGCCTTGAAGTCGGGATATTTCTTGAAGATCTTGAGGTAGCGAGCCTCGCCACCTGTCGCTTCGCCCCACAGGCGGTTGCCCTCGAAATCGATGACGCTGACGCGCGGCTTGTCGGGATCGTCTTCCCAAAGGCCGACGTAGCTCAGCGTCGCGATCTTCTCTTCGCCCGGGATACGGACCGCGAAACCGAGCGTACCGCTCGCGGAGACAGTGCGGCTTTCGCGCAGCAGGCGAAAGGCACGGCGCGCATCGTCGCTCGCCTGGTTGATGAAGGCGATCGCCTCCGCGGACAGACCATTTGTATCAGACATGATTCAATTTCCTCCGGTTGAAAGGGTGGGATTGCGTTCGGCGTTCAATTTGTAGGCGGCATCCAGGGGCCGGCGATCGACCCAATCGCCGAGCTCGAAATCGGCATCGAGGAAGCCGTGGGTGAACAGGAACCGTTTCTGCTGGTCGAGCAGCGCCAACCGCTCGTCATCCAGCGTCGGGTGAAGACCCTCGTGGAGGCGAGCATAGGCCTGATCGACCGCGCCGGCGCTGCCTTCGGTCTCATGCTCCAATATGTCGCGCAGGCGACCCGGCTGCGCCGCTACCCAGTCCGCCGCGCGCAGCGTGACGGCGAGAAAGCGGACCAGCAGGTCGAAATGATCGCCGATCAGGCTCTGATGCACCGTGAGCGGGCGCGGCGTGCCATTATTCACCCGAAAGCGGCGGTCGGGCAGCGCGTCGAGGTCGATCGCCACGACGAGCCCCGCCTCGCGCGCTTGGTCGATCGCCGCGGCGCCCTTGACATAGATGGCATCGACGCGCCCATCGACGAGCGCCTCGACCGGCCACAGGCGGCCGACGCCGCTGCGGCGTCCCTCGCCCCGCGGCAAAAGGTCGCGACCGGCACCGCCGATATTGCGCAACCGGTCGGGTGTCTCGACCAGAGTCACATCGTCGAGCGTCAGCTCGGCAGAGGCCAGAACGCCCTTGTACCCCGCGAGCGACATGCCGCGCGCGATGCTAGTGCCGCGCACATGGCTTGGAATGTCGTTTTGGCTCCAGCCCGGAAGCGCGAGGCGTTTGCCCTTGAGGTCGGCGGCGGACGCGATGCCCGAGCCGGGCCGCGCGAGGATGAGCTGGCTTTCCTCGATCCAGGTCAGCCCGACGAGCTTCGTCGGTTCGCCCTGCGCGCGCGCGGCGATCGCGAGCATGTTGCCGCCTTCGCGGATCAGTGTCGGCAGGCGGTGATCATAATGGTGGCGACCAAGTTCGGATCCCGATTCCTGCAACGTGCGCAGCGCGATTCCGCTGTCCTCGAAGGCCTCGGTCAGCCAGCCGAGCTTGTAGGCAATTCCGGTCGCGGTCGGGACCGGGCAGCGCGTGAACCAGATTTCCTGCGGAAGCGTCGCCCCCGCTCGTTCCGGCGTTTGTTCGGGTTTCAACAGGGTCGACACGGATCGGCAGCTCCTGGCTCTTCACATGGTCCGTGATGAGCAAGAACTATGCCAGTCGGTAAATCGGCAGAAATGCGACGTTCCTGACAAAACGCCCTTCCCTGCATTGCGTCATATTGAACAGCGGCCCTGTTGGATTTGCAGCCACTGTTCGCGCGGTGTCATATCATCCCGAGGTTCTTGAGATGTGTTCGAACCACGTTGCGCGTCACACCCAAAGCCTCGGCGGTCTTGATCTGGTTCTGATTGGCCTGCTGGAACGCCTCGGTGACGGTGAATGCGACGAGCCGGTCGAGCAAATTTGCGTGATCGCTCTTCATCAGGCGCCGCACGAAGGGCCGCACCGCGTCCTCGAGCGAGCCCGAGGCGCCCTGCTCCAGCTCGCTCTCGGCGTCGTCGAGACCGAGATGCGCGGGAGAAATCCGCCCATCCTCGCAAACCAGCGTGCCGCGGTGAATGGCGTTCTCGAGTTCGCGGATATTGCCGGGCCAGTCGTGCTGAAACAGCGCCTCTTCGGCTGCGACGCTGAGCTCGAGCCGTGGGGCGCGCACGCGAGAGCCGTAGACTTCGAGGAAATGACGCGCGAGCGGCAGGATGTCGGCGCGCCGTTCGCGCAGCGGCAGCAGCGAAATCGGGACGACCTGCAACCGGTAATAGAGATCGGACCGGAACCGGCCTTCCTTCACCGCCTGCTGGAGCTCGACGTTGGTCGCGGCGATCACCCGCACATCGAGCGGCACCACCTTGCGCGATCCGAGCCGAACGACTTCGCGCTCCTGCAGAACGCGCAGCAGCTTCACCTGAAGGGCGAGCGGCAAATCGCCGAGCTCGTCGAGGAATAGGGTGCCGCCGTTGGCGGCTTCGAACCAGCCCGGACGCGCGACCGCGGCGCCGGTGAAAGCCCCCTTTTCATATCCGAAAAGCTCGCCCTCGATCATCGATTCGGAAAAGGCGCCGCAATTGACCGCGACGAAAGGCGTATCGGCGCGGCTGCTGAGACTATGGACATAGCGAGCGACCAGCTCCTTACCCGTCCCGGTTTCGCCCATGATCAGCACATGGGCATCGCTCGGCGCGACACGGGCAATCAGCGGAAGCAACGCGCGCGATCGCGGGTCGTTAAAGATGAGCGCGCGGGCACGCGGCCCTACGGCATGGTGCGCGTCGCAATCATAGGCAAGCAACGGCGCCCCGTCGCCTTTTGCGGCCGACATGAGCCCGACATCCGCAGCGCGCGCCGCCCGTTCCGGTGAGGTGATTGTCATGCGCCCTCCGTGCCTCGATCTTGAGGGCCTCAACTCATAACAGGGAATTGTCATCTAATTTAGTAGAATTTAAATTCCTGCGGCTAGCTGAGCTTTCAACGGGATGATCAGAGTGACGGAAGGGCGGCTGCCCGCCGTTCGAGCACGGCTTCGAGCGGACCGGCACATATCCAGTCATCGATGGCGACAGGCGATTCGAGAAAGCCGTGCAGCCAGAGGAAATCGGCCTGGATCTTGAGCATCTGGATCCGCTCGTCCGACAGGTCCGGATGAAGCGAGCGATGGAAATTATTCCGGTAGGCCGTCTCGACGCCTTCGATCCCGGCCAAGGTCTCGTTCGCAACGATCGTTTTCACTTCGGGCAGATTGCGCGCCGCCCAGTCGGCCGCGCGAAGGCTCTGCTCGAGGAAGCGTTCGACAAGATCGGGATGGAGATCGATCATATGCTGATGCACGATGATCGGACGCGGCGTGCCATTGTTCACGCGCGCAAGTCGGCTCGGATAGGCATCGAGGTCGATCCCGATTTCGAGCCCCAGGCGGTGCGCGGCCTCCGCCGCCGCCGCCCCTTTTACATAGACCGCATCGACGCGGTCAGTGGCGAGCCATTCGAGGCCGAGCCAAAGCCGGCGCATGCCTTCTGCGCTCGCCTGCTCGACGGGAGGCGCCGGGATCTCGACGAAGCGGGCGTCGTCGAGGGTGAGCCCGCCGAGTGCCAGCGCGCTCTTGATACCATGGAGCGCCATGCCGCGGGCGATGCTCTCGCCGCGCGTGCGCGCGAAACCGGGAAGCGCGAAGCGTAAGCCCTTGAGATCGGCCGGATCGAGAATCCTGGAATCGCGCCGCACCATGATCGCCTGACGTTCGTCGATCCAGGTCAGGCCGATGACACGAGTCGGCGCACCAAGTGCGCGCGCCGCGAGCGCCTGGATATTCCCGCCTTCGCGAAACAGGTGGCGCACCTGATTTTCGGGATCAGTCTCGACGAGGTTCAACCCCTGTTCCTGCACGCGCCCTACCGCAATGCCGTCGGGCGCGAAGGCATCCGCCATCCAGCCCTTAGCCCATGCAATACTCGAGGCGGCCGGCACGGGACAGCGCGTGACCCAGAGCTTGTCCAATCCGACCGGCGCTGCGCTCGAAGCCTTCCTTTTCGGCATCCAACCTCCCTCTCGCGTTCGAATAGCTGTCAGCCGACAACAGCACCAGCCGAAACCGGTCCTTATGCGGCTTTCGCTCCGCTCAGTCATTCCGCTCTTTCATTCCGCTCTTCCATTCCGCTCTTTCGCAAAGCCCGTGCCACATACCTGATTCAAACACCGCCCCGCATATTTCCGCCTTTCGCGCGCGATGCGCCCGGCCCGGCCGCTTCATTTCGCGCAATTCGGCCAGGCAAACTGCTTCAAAATCAGCACCCCCGCACGCGCCCGCACGAGGCGCCCCGCGCCAGCGCGCCGATCCGGCGGTTGGCACAGGCCATGCATAATGGACCGAGAGCTTTTCGAACCGGCCGGAACAGGGAGCCTAATTCCGTGATAAAGAGCAGCAGGTCAGCCATCTTCCGTTTCGCCAGGCAATGGCGCGCCGCCGCGATCGCCCTATTTGCGGGCGCCCTGCTCGCAAGCTGCGGATCGGGCAAGGACGACGGCGACAAGGTCACCACGGTGACGATCGCATCGATCGCCTATCCCTATCAGGGCAAGCAGGTCTTCACGGGGCTCAATGGCGTGGTCGTGGAGCAGGGCTGGCTCAAGGACCAGCTTGCCAAGAAGGGCATCGAGCTCGTCTTCACGCCGGTTTCGACCGCCGTTGGCGCTCCCGTGATCAACGAGGGCTTCTCGGGCAAACGGATCGATTTCGCCTCTTATGGCGACTTCCCGGCAGCGATCGCGGTCGCCGGCGGCGTGCCGCTCAAGATCGTCGCACCGGTGGGCCAGGGCCAGGACGTCTATCTGGTCGTGCGCAAGGGGCTGGACGCGAAAAGCCTCGCCGACCTCAAGGGCAAAAGGATCGCGCTTCACCGCGGGCGGCCGTGGGAACTTCCCTTTTCCAAGCTTGTCGACAGTAAGGGGCTGAAGCTCGAGGACTTCAAGGTCGTCAACATCAATCCGGCTGCGACGCCCGCGGCGCTGGAATCGGGAAGCGTCGATGCGGCCGTCCTTCTCTCCGACGGGCTGCTGGTCGAGCAGAAGGGCATCGCCCGCGTCCTCTGGTCGACGCGCGAGGCGCCCGCCGACTGGAGAATGCGCGCCGAGCTGTTCGCCCGCAAGGATTTCGTCGATGCAAATCCCGAGCTGACCCAGCTTGTCGTCGAAGCCTTTGTCCGTGCTGCCGCCTGGTCGTCGGACGAGGCGAACAAGGCCGCGGTCATTCGCAATGCGGCGCGAGGTGCGCTGCCGGTCGAAATCATCGAGAAGGATTATGCCAACTCGAACATTCCGTGGCGCGAGCGCTTCTCGCCGCTCTACAGCCCGGCGCTGCGCACCCATTATCATTCGGTCGCCGACTATGCGTACAAGCGCGGATTGATCCGGAACAAGGTCGATGCCGACGCGCTGTTTGACGACCGTTTCGTTACCAAGGCACTGACCGACCTCAAGCTTGAGGATTTCTGGGCCCGGCCCGCCAAGGACGCGGGCTGATGGCGAGCCGGGCTGCCGACGGGCCGCCTCCGGCCCGATCGTTTCGGGCCTTCCGGCTCGACAAGCTTCCACTGGGCGCCCTCCTCGCGCCGCTCCTGCTGCTCGGACTCTGGCAGCTTCTTTGCCTCACCGGCGTCTTCCCGCCGCAGGTACTGGTCCCGCCGAGCGTGGTCGCGCGAACGCTCGAGGAGATGGCGCTGTCGGGCGAGCTCGAGCGGCATCTCGGCGATAGCTTGCGCCGTCTCTTGCTCGGTTTTGCGATCGGCGCCGTCGCGGGCATGGCCTTCGGCGCGACGATCGCGCTCTCGCGGCTCGCCGAAGCGGCGCTGTCGCCGCTCTTCCTGACGCTGTGGCAGGTCCCCGTCATCGCTTTCGTCCCGATGATGGTGATGTTCCTCGGGATCGACGAGCCCTTCAAACTCGCGGTTGTGGCGATAGCGGCCTTCTTCCCGATGGCGCTCGCGACCTTCGACGGCATTCGCGGGGTTCCGAAAAACTGGTTCGAGGTCGCGAAAGTCTATCGTCTCAGCCTGCTCCAGCTGATCCGCCGCATCCTTCTGCCGGCGACGGTGCCCGCGGTGCTGACGGGCCTCCGGGTCTCGCTGACCCGTGCCTGGGTGGTGCTCGTCGCGGCCGAGCTGCTCGCCGCCGACAGCGGCCTCGGCCAGATGATGGAGATGGGACGCCAATTGTTCCAGATCGACGTCGTTCTGGCCGGGGTCGTCGTGACCGGCGTCGTCGGCTTCCTTCTCGATCGCGGCGCGCGCTGGGTCGAGAGCCATGCGACGCGCTGGAGGGCCGCATGACGCCCTGGCTCTCCCGTTTTCCGGTCCGGGTCGCCATCGGACTCGTCGCCCCGGCGCTGCTGATCGCCTGGTGGCAGTGGCAGACGAGCGCCCATATCGTCACCTTCGCGCCGCCCGCGGCGGTGGGCACCGCGCTGCTCGAACTTGCTCGCAGCGGCGATCTGCTCCGCGACACGCTGGCGACGCTGAAACGGGCCTTCACCGGGCTCGCGATCGGTGTACCGCTCGGCGTCGCAGTCGGTATCGCGATGGGCATCTGGAAACCGATCGACCGGCTGGTCGGCCCGCTTCTTCATGCGCTGCGGCAAGTTCCGATGATCGGGTGGCTGCCGCTGATGGGCCTGTGGTTCGGCATGGGGACGACGACCGAACTCGCGGTCGTTAGCATGTCGTCCTTCTTCCCATCGATGCTGAACAGCCATGCCGGGGTCGCGCAGGTCGAGAAGCGTTACATCGAGGTCGGGAGCATCTTCCGCTTTTCGGTCGCGCAGCGCATCCGCTACATCCTGCTCCCCGGCGCGATGCCGCTCGTGCTCACCGGCATCACGCAGGCGCTCGCCTTCGCGTGGATTGCGACGATCGGCACCGAATTGCTCACTGGCGCGAATGCCGGCCTCGGCGTCGCGATGCAGCTCGCGCAGGTCCAGCAGCGGCTCGACGTCATGCTGGTCATCATCGGGGTCACCGCCGCGCTCGGCTTCACCATCAACCAGCTGTTCCGCCAGCTCCGTCAGTGGCTCTTGCGCTGGCAACCTTCCGTCTGAAGATCAGGAGACATGTCTTGAGTGCCCACCCTCACGCCCGCGAAGACAAGCCCCCCGCATCGGTGCAGCGCGGCGCGCTCAGCGTCCGCGATCTCGACAAGAGCTTCCAGATCGGCGGCCGGCCGCACAAGGTTCTCGACGACATCAATCTCGATGTCCGGCCGGGCGAGTTCGTCAGTATCGTCGGCGCATCGGGCTGCGGCAAGTCGACGCTGCTGCGCCTGATTGTCGGCCTCGACACCGATTATAGCGGCGAGCTTCGCCTCGATGGCGAGCGGATAGCGACGACCAGTCTCGATCGCGGCATCATCTTCCAGGATCACCGGCTGTTCCCGTGGATGACGCTCGAGCAGAATGTCGAGCTCGCATTGCTCAACACCGACACGCCGAAGGACCGGCGCGCAAAGATCGTCGCCGACCATATCGCGCTGGTGAATCTCACCGGGTTCGAAAAGGCCTATCCGCACCAGCTGTCGGGCGGCATGGCACAGCGCGCAGCGATCGCGCGGGCCCTCGTCACCGAACCGCGCCTGCTGCTGCTCGACGAGCCGCTGGGCGCGCTCGACGCGCTGACGCGCGTCCATGTGCAGAACGAGCTCCAGCGCATCTGGATGACCCAGCGCTCGACGATGGTCATGGTCACGCACGACGTCGAGGAAGCCTTGTATCTCGGCGACCGAGTCATCGTGATGTCGCCCAACCCGGGACGCATTCGCCGCATCGTCGATGTCGACCTGCCGCACCCGCGCGACCGGCGTTCGCCGCTTCTTCACCGGCTGAAGGACGAGATCCTCGCCGAGCTCACTTCGGGCGCCGACGCGGACGCGGCCGCCGACAATCTTGTTCACCTGCCAAGCCGGGAGCCCCGCTGATGAGCCGCATTTCCGATCACCCCGTCGACGCCCTGTTCACCGATCGCTGGTCACCGCGCAGCTTCACCGGCGAGCCCGTGCCGGACGCGGTGCTGCAGAGCGCGTTCGAGGCGGCCCGCTGGGCGCCTTCGGCCTCGAACGCCCAACCCTGGCGTTTCCTTGTCGCCCGCAATGGCGATGCCGCCTGGGACAGCTTTCTGGCGTTATTGATGCCTAAGAACCAGATTTGGGCCGCCCGCGCGTCGGCGCTGATCCTCATCCTCTCGGCGTTGAAGCTCGAACGCGGCGGCGCCGTCGTCGACAATGGCTCGCACAGCTTCGATGCTGGCGCGGCCTGGACGAATTTCGCGCATCAGGCGCTGCTGCTCGGCTGGCACACCCACGGCATTGGCGGTTTCGATCGCGCCGCCGCGCGCACGCGCCTCGGCATCCCTTATGATTATGAGATCGAGGCCTTTGTCGCGCTTGGACGGAAAGGCGAGCTCGCCGACCTCGATCCGCAATTTCACGCCGCCGAAGCGCCCAATAGCCGCCGTCCGCTCAGCGAGACTGTCTTTGCCGGATCGCTGGGCACGCCGGCCTTCGCGCAAGAAAGGAATGCCGCATGACGCTCGCCATCCACTGGCGGCTTGATCCCGCCGCCGACCGCCAGCGCTCCGAGCCCAGTCTCCAGTCCCCCTTGCCGGACTTCATTCGCGATCGCCGGGCGTCGAACCAGAACCGCTTCGACTATTATGTCCAGGTTGCCGAGGCCGCAGCGCAGACCGCGTTCGACGGGTTTTATATCCGGCACCGCATCCTGTCCGACGAGAGCCGGATCATCGCCGCCGTCGTCGCGCGCGCCGTGCCGTGGCTACAAATCATCCCCGAATTTCCGGCATCGGTCGGCTCGGCGGTTTATGCCGCCAAGCAGGCGACGACCTTCCAGCGCGCAACCCAGGGCCGCCTCGGCTGGGCGATCGCGCCCGACGCCGATCACATCGGCCGCGAGCGGGAGAGCGACCCGCTAGGCGACGAAGAGCTGACGGCCCGACTCGACGAATTCCTCACCGTCGCACGCGGCGTGCACGACCAGCGGCCGTTCAGCTTCCAGGGCCGCCATTTCGAAGTCCAGAATGGCGGTTTCGAGGCTCCGCTGACGCGCGTCGCCTTCCCACGCGTCTATCTGCAGGGGGAGGAGGAGGATGCGCTCGCGCTTTCCGCCCGCCATGCGGACGTGCATCTCTTCCGCCCGGCGACGGCCGCTGAGCTTGCAGACAGCGTCGCGCGGCTGGACGAACTCGCCGCGGGCGAAGGGCGCCGCGTTGCCGCAGGGCTGATACAACCGCTGCTGGCGCGGGGCAGCGCCGGACAGGCCGCCGAGGACGCATTGGGGCGGACGCTCGCCCCCGGCGCCTTGGTGGGAAGCTACGACCAGGTGGGAGAGCAGCTCGCGCGCTATGCCGATGCGGGAATAGCCGAGCTTGTCCTGAGCGCAGCGCCCGACCTCGAGGAAGCTTATCGCACCGGGCAGGAAGTGCTGCCGCGGCTCCGTGCGCTCACGGCGAGCGGCCGCAAGGCGGCGTAGGAGGATAGCATATGACGATCGACTTCTATTGGCGCCTGCCGACGCACGGCTGCCACAACAGCATCCAGACGAGCGGCTATGAGCGCGGCGACTGGTCCCCGCTCGCACCCGGCAACATTGCCCCGGGGTTGGGCGCTGCCGGCGAGGCCGATGGTTTTGCCTATATCGACCATCTTGCCGAGATTGCGAAAGCGGCCGAGGCAGTGGGTTTTCAGGG
This sequence comes from Sphingopyxis sp., assembly GCA_016463225.1. Taxonomy (GTDB): domain Bacteria; phylum Pseudomonadota; class Alphaproteobacteria; order Sphingomonadales; family Sphingomonadaceae; genus Sphingopyxis. The sequence goes on from JAEMRT010000022.1 coordinate 18,326, forward strand.
CGGTCTCATCCCTTCCTTTCCGAATACCGACGACCCGTGGGTCATCTCGCCGCTGCTGGCGCGCGAGACGAAGAGCTTTCGGTTCATGATCGCGTTCCAGCCCGGCTTCGGCAATCCGGTGCACACCGCGCGCGCGGCGGCGAGCCTGCAGCGCGCGACGGGCGGGCGGCTGCTCTTCAACATCATCACCGGCGGCGGCGGCCCCGCGCAGCTCTGGTGGGGCGACAGCTTCGCGCATGACGATCGCTATGGCCGGACGAGCGAGTTCCTCGATATCTTCCGCGGCGTCTGGGAATCGTCCGACTTCTCCTATGAGGGGCGCTTCTATCAACTGAAGAATGGCGGTCTTCCAGCGCTCCTTCGGCAGGAAGAATTTCCCGAGATCTGGTTCTCTGGATCGTCCGATGCCGCGCTGCAGAGCGCGGCGCGCCACGCCGATTATTATCTGTCCTGGCTCGAACCCTTCGACCAGCTCGGCGACAAGTTCGCGCGCGTGAAGGAGCGTACCGCGGCGCTCGGCGGCGAGCAGAAATGCGCCGTGCGCGTCGACCTCGTCGCGCGCGCTACCGAGGAAGAAGCCTGGCGCGACATCCGCGCGGGCTTCGAGAATGTCAGCGAAGAGACGCGCCAGCGATGGCGCGGGCAAGCGACCGACTCCATCGGCGCGGCGCGGCAGGCGGCGCTGCGTCCGAGCGACGCCCGCCATTATGAGGATCTGATCGTTGCGCCCAATCTGTGGGGAGGCTTCAACCTGCTGCGCGGTGGACCGGCGCTCGGTATCGTCGGTAGCTACGAGCAATGCGCGGCGCAGCTCGACGAGCTGATCGCGCGCGGCACTGACGCCTTCATCCTCGCCGGAACGCCGCATCTCGAGGAAGCCTATCGTGTCGGCGAAGAGGTGCTGCCGCTGCTCGGCCGGCAGGCCGCGTCGCTCCTGCAAGCCGCCGAATAACCGAACCACATGAAGAAAGGGCGCCGGGATAAACCGCGGCGCCCCTTTTTTCGTGCTCGGAACCTAGTTCGTATCAGAAGCGGAAAACAACTGCCGCGCCCGCGGTCAGCGGATCCGCCCAGGCCACCGTATCGCCGGTCACGCCGAGCGCGGCGTTCGCCGCCGGCAGCGCGTGATTCAGATAGCGCACATCGAACAGATTGTTGATGAATCCGGTGACGCTCACATTCTCGTCTTTCGTCGTATAAGTGACCCGAAGATTGGTGATCGTGTAGGGCTTCTGCGTCAGATAATAGCGGTTTACCGGGTCCTGCGGCGTCACATAGTAGAATTGCCGCGACTGGTATCGCGCATCCGCTGCCAGTTCGAGCTTGCCGATATTGCCGAGTGCGAAGCTATAAGAACCCCCCAAATTATACGTCACCTTCGGCGCGCGCACAAAGCGTGCGCCCGCGAGATTGGCGCCGCCGTTCTGAACCTGGAACCGCGTATATTCGGTGTCGAGCAGGCCGAGCGCCGCGTTGAAGTTCAGACCTTCCACCGGCTCGAGTGTCAGCTCGAACTCCGCCCCGTCGACCTTGGCCTTTTCGGCATTCTGCAAATAGGACACCGTCGCACCACCGACCGCTCCAGGGTTCGGCCCGACCACGTTCACCTGCACATCGTCATAATCATAATGAAAGGCCGTGGCATTGAAGCCGACGCGGCCATCGAACCAGCTCGACTTGTAGCCGATCTCATATGCGTCGAGCTTCTCGGGCCGGACGTCGGTCAGTGCGATCGCCAGCGTCGCGGCGGTATTGAAGCCGCCCGATTTCACGCCATGCGAGAATTTCGCATAGAGAAGATGATCGCGCGCGATCTTCCATGACGGCGTGATGTCATAGGTGAAGGCATCCCATGTCTCCTTCAACGAATTGCTGAAGGTGCCGGGGCCGCCATAGGTGCCGGTGTAGCTGTTCCACCACTGCGCAAGATTGCTCCACGACGCGGCCGCCGCATTAGGCGAGGCGCGGCGTACGAAGTCGACTTCCTTTGTCTCGCGGCTCCAGCGGCCGCCGAGCGTCAGCTTGAGGCTGTCGGTGAAGGCAAAGCTGGTGCTGCCGAACACCGCACCGCTTTCGGCTTTGTGATTATAGGCCGTGTCGCTGAAGGCGGCGGGGGCCGTGCCCGGCCGCGAGGGCACCGAGCCCTGCGGGAGGGTTGCGGAGAAGGCGTTCGAGTTAATGTCTTCGTTGAAATAGAAGAGGCCGACGATCCATGTCAGGCGATCGTCCTGCGGCGACGCCAACCGCAGTTCCTGGCTCCACTGGCGCGAGCGCGCCTCGGTGTAGCCACGCGAGATTTCGAACGGTGTGTAATCGCTCTCGCCTGCCCCGCGCGTCTTGTAGCGTTCGTAGCCGGTGATCGAGGTCAGGGTGACATCGCCGAAATCCCAGTCGAGATGCAGCGAGCCGCCAAGCTGGCTCGATCGGCCATATTCAGGCGCGTTGGCGCTGATATCGTTTATCCGCGTCGAGGGCGCGTAGCCGTTTCGCACGACGCCGCTCGGGATATAGCTCGCGGTGGTCCAATAGCTGCCGTCGGTATCATAATCGCGGTAATGGACGCTCAGCAGCGCCTCGAAATTGTCGGTCGGTGCCGCGAGCAATTGCCCACGCACGACAACATCCTTGATCGCATTGGACTTCTCGCCGGTGAAGAGATTGTCGAAACGACCCCCGCGATCATCGAAGCGAGCCGATACGCGCGCGGCAAGCCGATCCTCGACGATGGCCGTGCCGACCCCCGCCTCGACAATCTTGTTGTCGTAGCTGCCATATTCGAGCTTCACATAATTATCGCCGTCGCCGGCCAGCGACGGGCGCTTGGAGATGACGTTGATCGCGCCGCCGGTCGTATTTTTCCCCCACAAGGTTCCCTGCGGGCCCCGCAGCACTTCGACGCGCTCGATATCGAACAGCGGCAGGCCAGTGGCGCTCGCGTTGCTGATATAGACGTCATCGAGGTAGAAACCGACGGGGTTGGCCAGATCCAGCTGCTGCTGTCCAGCGCCCACGCCGCGAATCCACCAGCGCGGGCGGCCATGTTGCTGCGTTCCGGCCGACGCGTTGGGAACGAGGTTGAGCACCTCATTTGCCGACCGGCCGAGCCCGCCGACCGTGAATTGCGCTTCGCCGATCGCGGTGACCGCGACGGGCACGTCCTGGAGCCGTTCCTCGCGGCGCTGCGCGGTGACCACGATCGCGGAGCCAGAGTCGCCCGCATCTGCAAAGGCCGCCTCACCCGCCGCGGCGGCATCTTCGTTTGCATGGGCGGCGCTGGCGTGCCCTGCGGCCAAAAGTGCAGCGATACTGGAACCGAGGAGGCGATGCGATTTCGATGCAAGCAATTTCCTGGACACTGAGATTACCCCTTATCGTTGAAGCGACCCGCATTTCGCGGAGCAGACAGGGGCGGAAACGCAAAGGGCGTGCCAGTCTATTAAACATATGATTTAACATGGTAATAGACGGGCACCGGGATTTGAGGTGAGCGAAACTGCACATCGCATAATGTCGTTGCTGCTGTATCCTCAACAGCAAGCGCGCGCATTTTCGTATGAAGGGAGGCGGACGCGCGGGAGCAGTTAGGCCGCATTCAAGGCCAAATCTCAAAATAGGAACGTCAGCGAGTTACTCGGACGCGACGTCTGCCCGGGAGCGATTGTTGTCGTGTATAGTGGGTAGCCTGTCCCGAAAACGGTCATCCAACTCAAAGATGCAGCTTCGGCAATATCTCTATGCGGCCCTGGTTTTCCAAAATTACCTCGCCGTCGCGAAGCGCCACATATTCCACGCCGTGATCTTTCGCCCACCTAACAGATTTGCTTGCGGCAGACGTTTCTGGATGGTCAGATTCATAGTGCGGAATGATTGTGTATGGAAGGAGGCCTAGCCCAGTATTTATCGGGTCACTGGTGACATAGCCGGGAGCCGTTGCATTCGGCTCATCCATGACCGCTACAGCATCCATTCGGTCGCCGGCCACGCAGACGCCAGCGCTCCAGCCTGCATAAACAACGTCGTTTTCGAGCATATCGTAGAGAATGGCGTCGAAACCGCTGTCACGCATCGCCCGCCTCAATAGAAAGCTGTTTCCACCCAACGCCCAGATAACCCGATATTGCTTCAGAATGTCCGCGAGATCCTGACGACGACCAAAATATCGCCTCAAGTCCAATAGCGAGGGATCAAATCCGCTCTGCAAAAAATAGGTCAATGGATCGAATTTCGTTCTCGCGTGATTGAGCTGAGCTTCCAACGGAATGGCATCGAGGGCATTGGTAAGGACTGCCATTCTCGCGCCATGTCCTCCAGCCATGCTCAAGAGTCGGTCGCCGTAGTCGCCAAGCATGTAAGAGGACAGGTAAAGCATATCTGGGGGACTCCGTTTCACCGCACCCTAACATGTGCGGAACGTCCACCTTCAAAACTTTTCGTTTGTTCGTGCACAGTCAGCGGGCCGTGTCCAATTTAGGCCATCCGCTGCCGATCCAATCGCTATGGCTACGACTGGCCGATTGGAGACAGTCCGCTTGCGGTCACGCGCCGGGATAAGCGGACCCGGCGCTTCCTATAAAGCAAGTTCTCCCAGCAGCCGCCTGAGATCGCGATCGGAATTATAGGGTTCGGAGGCTCTCGCTGCGCGTATTCGGTCGAGTTCGCGCGCGACAAACAGCGCCGTCCCTGAATAGGCCAGCGACCAGTCGGCAAATTGCCGCCTATTCTGCTCTCCATCGGCCATCGTCAGAATCTCGCGGTGGCGCACGTCGCGTGTAATACTGGCGCGCAGCTCGGCAATGGCCTCGGCCGGCCCTTCGATGATCTGGGCGAACATATCGCCGCTAAAAATGAGCGCGCCTGTAACCTCGAGCGCCGCGTTGCGGCCTCGCGATATAGCGACGATCGCGTCGATTACCTGCGCTGCGTGGGCGCGGGGAATTGTGGCCGTACTTATATACATCCAGCAGGTCAGGTCGCTCATATCCCTCTATCCGTTATCGTGCATCGCTCGCACGGCAAAGCAAGTCGCTTGCCGCGAAAAGGCGCAATTGTTTACCAGATGATGAACGCCCCGCCCGTAGTTCTCCGCTATATAACAGCCAAGAAAAGCATCGCAATTCCTTCGGCAAGGAGGATCACGCATGCGCCATTTGCCTGAAACCGTTGCATCCGAAGCGATCAATTTCCCGGTAGGAATCCGCCCATCAGCCGAGCGCCGGGATCGGCAGCGCCTGCGGACGGTCTATCGCGTGGCTCGCGTTACCGCGAGCGGAGACCAGGGCCTCGCCAAGGTGCGCAATCTGTCCGACGAAGGCATCATGCTTTCGCTCTCGCTTCCCGCATGCCCCGGTACCCGCATCGCCATCGAATTATCGGAAGGCTGCAATCTTCAAGGCACGATCGTCTGGCGAAACGGCGGCCATTGCGGGGTAAAGCTCGGCGTTCCCATCGACAGCGGACAGACGCTGAAGCGGCTGTACCATGAAAGATATGCCGGGGCGTATCGACCCTTGCGACTTCCGTTCGGGAAAACGGTCCCGATCACCAGCGAGGACGGCACACAGCTTGTCCGGCTACGTGACATCTCTCAATCTGGAATGAAGATCGCGCATGGCGGGGAGTTCAAAGCCGGCTTGCCGGTAAAGATACGTCTCGCGGACGGACTTGAGCGGCGGGGCATTATTCGCTGGTCCGGCGACGGCATCGCCGGGATCTGGCTGACCGAGAATCTCAGTGTCGGCGATCTCGGATCGCTCAGAGCCTTGTCCGGCGCCGATTTTTGACGCCGATACGGGCGTCACAATCTGATTTCGGCAAGGAACAAGATCCGGATCGCGTCGGGCAAGGTTCGGACGCCGAGCCGATCGAGCATCTTGGCGCGGTGCATCTCGACGGTTCGAACGCTGAGGCCGAGATCGTGCGCTACCAGCTTGTTGGGTTCGCCCTCGATCAATCCGCGAAGCACGTCCAGTTCGCGCGGCGACAAATTGCCGATCAACGCGCGGGCGTGGTCGCGCCGCGATACATGTTCGACATCGCCTGGAAGCTTGGCAAAGATCGTCTCGAGGATTTCGAAAAGGGCTTCCTCCGAAAACGGCTTCTCCAGAAAATCCTTCGCTCCGAGCTTCATGGCCCGCACCGCGGTAGGCAGGTCGCCATGTCCGGTGATGACGACCACCGGGAAAGCCGGCCGCATGTCGCTTGGCATTTGGTCGAGCACCGCCAGGCCATCGATATCGGGCATCCGCACATCGAGCAGCGTGATACCCGGCTGAAGCGTCGGCAGTTCGCCGAGAAAGTCGCGGCCCGAGAGGAAGGCTCGCGTCACATAGCCTGCGCTGTTCAGCAAAAACGACGTCGAACGCCGCACCAGCTGGTCGTCGTCGACTATATACACATGGTGCGAGCCGATCGGCGGGGACGCGGCTGGGTCGGCGCTGAAGTCCATGTCCCATCTCTCATCTCTTGTCGTTGGCATCGTTTCATAGACCCAAGTTAGCAAAGAACAAAACCTTGTGGGGCCAGCCACCGCCGATACGTTGGCCGCGCACGCCCTACGCGGTAGGAGCAGACCAATGATGTTTCCAACTTGTGGAGCAGCGATGCTGGACCTTCCCGCCGCAGATTTTTTCGAGCACACGACCGACTGCGTCATCGTCCTCGATCCGGATTGGCGTTTCGTCTTCGGCAATGGAAATGCGGTCCGGGAATTGGGCGTCGGGGGTCTGGTCGGCCGCAATCTCTGGGAGTGCTTCCCCGAGGCGGTCGGCTCGATCTTCGATGAGCGTTACCGGCTCGCGGTCGCCAACCAGGCGAGCGAAACATTCGAGACCTTCTTTGCGCCGCTCGATACTTGGTATGAAGTTCACGCCGTTCCAGCGGGATCGCAGCTGACGGTATTCTTCCGCGACATCACCGAGCGACATCAGGCGCTGGAAGTCGCCGAGTCGCGTCGCCGCGCCCTTGATGCGCTGTTCAGCCAGGCTTTCATCGGTATCGTGCAGTTCGACGCGGCAGACCGGATCGCGCTGGCCAACGATCACTTCTGCCATATCGCCGGGCGGACCGAAGCCGAGCTTGCCGCGTTGTCGATCGCGGACCTGATCCACCCCGACGATCTGCCGGGTTATCTTGCGCTCCTTCATACGCATCGCAGGTCTGGCGAGCCGAAGGTCAGCGAGCTGCGCTTCGTTCGGCCCGACGGCACCGCGCGATGGTGCTCGGTGAACATATCCTTCCTCCGTCACGAGGCCGCGTCGCAATCGACGATCATCGTCGCCGAGGATATCACCGAGCGGCGGTCGGCGAGCGCCAAGGCGGCCGAGACGGCAACGCTGCTGGCCACGATCATCGACAGCGCCGAGGATCCGATCTTCGTCAAGGACCTCGATGGCCGTTTCGTGCTCGTCAACCGGGCGATGGAAAGGGCCGGAATGGCCCTGCTCGGCCGCAGGGTAGAGGATGTGCTTCCTCCCGACACCGCTGCAAGCTTTGCCGCGGCCGACCGCCATGTATTCGAGACCGGCACCAACTCCATCGTCGAGGAGATGGTTCCGATCCACGGCACCCAGCGGACGTTTCAAACCATCAAGGTACCCTGGATCGTCGATGGCGAACTTCGCGGTCTGATCGGCATGTCGCGCGACATCACCCGTCGGCTCGAGACAGAATCGCGCGTTCGGCGCAGCGATGAACGCTATCGGTTGGCCGCAAAGGCGACGAACGATGCGGTCTGGGACTGGGATCTTGTCAGCGGCGAGGTCGCATGGAACGAAGCCATCGACCATCTGGCGGGGGCCCCGCCGGGTCCTGGCATCCACTGGTGGAAGCAACGGATTCACGACCAGGACCGTGAAACCATTGTCGAAGATATTCACCGCTTCATCGGTCAGGGCGAGGACCGTTGGCAGTGCGAATATCGTTTCCGACGCGCGGACGGAAGCTATGCGCAGGTTCTCGATCGCGGCTATGTCATTCGCGATGACGACGGAAAGGCCGTTCGCATGATCGGCGCAATGTCCGACCTGAGTGAGCGCGTCGAGGCGCAACGGCGCCTGAACGAACTTCAGAACGAGCTGATCCACGTTTCGCGGCTGAGCGCGATGGGGACAATGGCCTCGGCGCTCGCCCATGAAATCAATCAGCCTTTGACCGGTATCGTCAATTATTTGGCGGGCGCGCGGCGCATGCTTCGCGATCAAGGACCCGCGGCGCTTCCCAAAGTCGAAGCGGCTATGGGAGAGGCGATGGCAGCTTCGGAACATGTTGGCGAAATCATCAGGCGGCTGCGCCGCATGGTGAGCCGGGGCAAGGCACAACTGCAACCCGTGCGATTGGCTGGCATTGTGGACGACGCTCTGGCGCTGGCAATTCCCAACGAGGCGCTAGCAGCCGTGCGGATCCACTGCGATCTCGCCGACCTCGAGGCGATGGCGGACCCAGTTCAGATTCAACAGATATTTTTCAACCTGATCCGCAACGCGGTCGAAGCGATGGACGGACAGAAGGAGCGAATATTGACAATCACCGCGGAGCGCCGCGAGGAGATCATCGTCGTGCGCGTAGGTGATACTGGTTCGGGAATCCCGGACGAGGTCCGCGAGGGTTTGTTCACTTCGTTCCGCTCGACAAAAGCTGCAGGTCTGGGCGTCGGCCTCACGATTTGCCGGACTATTGTCGAGGCGCATGGGGGCCGCATCTTCCTCGAGCGCAGCGATCGTTCGGGAAGCGTAATGGCGTTCGAGCTGCCAGTTGCAAAAACCCCCCAGAAATAGCTGCAACTGGCCGGTTGGAGACGGTCGGCTTCTGGGCGCAAATCATTAAAAGCCGACAGTAGCTAAGGCCGAGATCCTGCTGGGCTTAGATCGTTCCATTCCGCGTCCTCGCATATGGCCAGAGGCCCGATCCCGTGGCTCTTATCGGGAAGCTGTCAAGATCAGGATGTCGCCCCCAACTTTGCGAAGTCTTCCTCGTCGGCGCGGTGCATTCGCTGCCCTGTCACCGTACCCCAGGCCACTCCAATCGCTTCGCGGAGAGCGGGCGGAAACTTACGCCCATCGCGGCTATGGAAAGAGATAAAGGCATTGCTGGCAGAAGGCAGCGCGCCCGAAGTTCCGAGCGGCGTCTCGACGACAAGAATACCGTTGATCGATCGGCACGTACCGCCCTTTACAGCGTCATTGACGAGCCACACGATTGAACGGCGGTCGAGCCGGAACGGAGGCGTGATGAAGACGAGGAGCCCATAAGGGTCCTCCAGTCCCAATGCGGCGATTGTCGCCTTGATCTGTTTGTTGGCATCAACTGATTCCCGCTGCACTCGCTTGCCAATGATCCGCATCGCTTTGTGCGCGATAACCTCGGGAAGAACATATAGATGGATGGTGGTCTTCTCGGTGATGACCGGCGCTCCGTTCGTGATATTCTTGGCGAACATGACTCCCAGGGCGTCTGCAACCTCGGTCGACGCTGCCCGGTCGCTGCCGATCGATTTGACCTCAACGACGACAGGTGGATCGGCGAACAGGATATCCGCCCGCCTACCGTTATAGCCCTCCGGCAAATACGGTTCGACGGGGTGGCCGCCGGCGGCGCGAAGAACGTCAACCATCAGTTCGTGCTGATCCATCATCAGGCATATCATCGCAAACTCACCACCCGAAGTCACGGTCGAAACGGCTTATTGTGACATGCCCTTCCCGATTGGCTTCAAGTCCGCATAAATTATCATTATAAAACAATGGCACTTACGCGACATCGAAAAAGCGAGACGACCACCATGTATTCATGGTATTAATAGCGCAGTGTGACATAGGGTGAGCCCGTGACGAAACTGATCGAGACCTACCTCAAGAACGATGGCCCCGCGCTCTCTAGTGACGTCGCGGCTTATCTTGTCGATCAGCTCGGGATTACACCCGCGACGGCACGCCAGCGCGTGTCGCGCGCAAGTGGCGACGTGAAGCGGCTCGGCGGGATCGTGTTTCCGCACCGGTCGCGGTTCCTTTATCTGCAGGGACAGTTCGGCTCGCCCTGGTATTGGGACAGGCTCGGAAGAGCCCTGATCGACACCAATTCAGCATACGGATTTGCGATCGCCGCGTTGCGGCAACGCGGCGGCATCGTGCCGGCGCGTGAGTTTCAAATCGTCTCCGGCGCGCCGATGAAGCTTCAAAAGCACCTTTCCCCCTCAACGATCTTTACACGGCTCCAGGAAGCCGGATTGCTCGAACAAGTTATCGTCCCGGGTTCGGGCGAATGCATCGCCCTCATTCAGAGCGAGGGACATTATGAATTTGGGGCCGACAATATCCAGGCACGAAGGATAACGGAAAATATCCTGCTCGCGGCGGTCAAGGACTGGCTGAAGAAGATGGGGATCGCGAGCTACGGCAAGGTCGCCCTTCGAACCGACGACGAAATTCCCCAGGTCGGGACCTTTGCGTGGGACCTTACTGCCCCTTGCTATCTCGGTCACATGGTTCGGAAGAGCGCCGAAGGAAAAGTCAAACCCGGCTTCGTCGTCTGTGACGTCCATCTCGGGGACAAGATGACGCGCGATGGGGTCGAGCCCTTCATTCGAAAATGCCTCACCCTGCGCAGCCTGCAAAAGGTCGGGCCGTGCATGCAGATTTTCGTTGCCGACTCCTACAGCAAGGACGCGTTCCAGCTCCTCAAGAAAAACGGCATTATGCCGGCAACGCCGGCGACCATGTTCGGCCAGGAAATCGCCGAAGCGTTGCGCGAACTGACGATCGCTCTGCAGCTTGCTGCGGTTTCGGTGATCGATGCCGACCGGTTCGAAGCGCTCTTCAATGCCCTCGGTAAGATCGAAGGGGCGGCCATCCAGCTGCGCGGGACGCTATTCGAGTTCATGGCGGCGGAAATCGCCCGCAAGCTGATTTCGCCTAGCGTAACGATGAACCGCATCTTCAAGGAACCTGGAGGGAAGGCGAAGGCCGAGGGCGACGTAGTTGCCGTGAAACCCGGCCAAGCGGTCACCGTCATCGAATGCAAAGGGTGGAGCCCGCGGGCGGAACTTCCCGATGAGTATCTCAAGCGCTGGCTGCAGATCAGCGTACCGCTGATGTACAAGGAAATCCGCGCACACCCAGACTGGAAGGACCTCGATGCCATCTTCGAGTTCTGGACAACGGCAACCCTTTCCCCGGAATCGCTCCTGTTCTTCGCGAATGCCAAGGCGAAGATCAAACCGTCGCGCTATTCGATCGGGCTCCGACTTGGAAACGACGTCCGCAACCTATGCGAGGCGACAAGGGATGGCAGCCTCATCACCGCGTTCGACAAGCATTATACGAAGCCGGAGAAATATAATCTCGATTGGGGCGGCCACGACCCAATGGTGTTCGAAGGTTATTGACCTTGTTCAATCCAACGCACGCTGAGATCAGCACTCAGTTGAGCATTAGCCGAACCCGGTGATTCAGAAAGGAATGACGCCCCGCCGGTAATTGTCGATGATCGTGCCGCGATCGACAAAATCCCTACAATGCTCAATTTTCCAGTCGGCGAAACTGAAGAAGAGACTGTGCGCAAAAGCACCGATGATCGGGCGCCGACGTGGAAACTGGTGGGCCGTGAGGTCATAGAGCCAAGTATCAACCGACACCCAGAGATGATGCTCATGCTTTCGCGGTTTCGTGCCCTTGATTAGGACAACATTGTCGAGACCGTATTTCTCCTCGATCAGGTAGATGAGGATCAGCGAGGCGCTTTCACAGCAATTTCGCGGAAAGCAATGACTGAACGGAAATTCGACGATTTCCTCTTCCCGATTCTGCTCGAGAAAACGGAGCAGCCGCCGTGCCGAAGCGTCGACCTCGAGCTTCAGCCGCATCGGCTATGCTCGCTCGGGGTGACTGCGTCGCGGCTGCATTTATGACCCCTCATATTGGAGGCGGAAACGCGTCTCATCGAGATGCGACAGACCGAACGCATCGCGCACCTGATCAGCCGCCTGCTTGACCAGCCCGCAGACAGCTTCCTTTGAATGGTCATCAATCATTCCCTCGAAATCGATGCGCGGCTCGAGACACAGGGTGCGCTCATAGGGGTCAAGCGTCCCGGGAGCCCATGAGACATCATCCATGCCAACGAGGCCAAGGCGCACATGATGCGCTGCCCCACCGCCCAAAGACTTCGATAGCTCTAAGTGATAGCGTAGGAAACTCACCCAGTGCTTGAACACATATTCGTCGGCAAAGAAGCGCTCTCCGTTTCGCTCGTACGTGGCCTCCTCCGCCGCACCCCAAATCTCTCCGGTGCTGCGCCACCAGCGCGTCATCGAGCTGGCCACACCTTCGGGGTCACTCTTCGCGTGTCTTCGGTTCGCGACGCCGCCGGTCGTGTTCCCGTCGGTGAAGCTGCTCGTCCCGCCCAAGGGAAAGACATAAATCCGGTCGCGCTGGAAACGCTGCATGATGTCCACCGCAGGTTGAAAATGTACCGGGAGAATCCGCGCATAAAACCCGCTCTTTCCGAGCAGGGTGACTTTCTCGCTCGACGAAACGCGTGGATTGATAGTGAGCGGCGAGTCGGATCCGGCCCACCCATGACCATCTTCCATGCCATCCTCCCATGAGGCAATCGGCGCAGGCGGAGCTGGGACCGTCCCCAGGGCCGAGCGCACGCGCCGTTCGAGTTCCTCGGCGACCCATTGACGCGCCTTGCGATACTCCTCCTTGGTTGCGTCCTCTGCAAGGCTGTAGCCTATCGGCGCTCGGCGGCCGCGCAAATCGAACGGCAGGTCTTCCGGCCGCGCATCGACGAAGGCAATATTCCAGACGAGTACGACCCGATTGCTCGTGAGCGCCTTCTTGGCATAGCCATATTCGATCATGACGTTGGGGTTCAGAAAGACCTTGCCGCTCTTCGGACAGCGGATGGCCGGGGTGGCGTCCCCGACAAATACCGAAGCCGCGTCAATTTTCTCGAGGATCGACGCAACTATGTCTGGAGTCCCCGCAACATCTTTCGTGTCCTGATCGATTTCGGGCCGATCGGCTTCTTCATATTCGGATCCGATCTTTGCGAGGGCCATCACCAACGCCTCCCTGATCAGGTTGCGGGTTACCCGCGCGTCCGTGTCACTTTGCCACGACCAGAATATCTTCTTCGCCAATTCCCCGCCCTCTCGATCCGCAGCCTCGTTTTCAAACGTCCAGCTATTGCAGCCTCTATCACCAAAAATTTTGTTAGCCGGCTATCGGCTTTGGCTGAGAAGCTGAGCAATAGTGATATTGCTGGATATCACCAATGCCGACAGCCATTACAGTGCGCAAAACTAAAACTGGACGCTCACTTGCGACCACGACCGACAAGTCGGGTACGATGGCTGGAGGATTGCGGGAGTACGCTGTGAACGACCTAATCGATTGGCTGGAAGCCCATGAAAAACTCGCAGGCTGGGCTCAATTTGCCGGCGCTATCGCAGCGCTGGCTGTCACTTACCTCACGGTTTTCATACCTATCTGGCGGCGAAAGCGGCAATTGCGCCGAGCTGGAACAAGGCTCCTATCGCACGGCTATGAGGCGCTTGAAAGCTACCACCGCTCGCTGACTTTTTTCTCCCCCTTTGCGATTTCGCTTCGCGGTGCGGCAGTTTCGATGAGCGTGGTGGTGGAGGAACTGGGACGTTTTCCTGCCTATGAGCTTGACGATCAGGGAAGCCATTCGCTCGCGCGCCGGATCGTCGCGATGAGCGGCCTTCTCAACGGAATGAAGCTCTTCCTCGAAACGACCGCGGCGCAGATGGGAGATGAGCAGGCTGCGCCCGATGACCATATTTTCATTCGGGATTTCGTGGCCGATCAGATGAACCTTGCACACGCGATGATCACCAACAAGGTTTTGAAGCGCCCCGAATGGCCTAGGGAGTCCGGCCAGACCGTCGCGTCCGTTGAATGACAGTGCCCCTGCATGTCGAACGCATCAAAAGAACTGGAGAAGGAGAAGAAAGAAGATCATGAAACCGATGGCGGTCAAGCATCCTGAACCCGAGTTGCCAGATTGCCGATATCCTTCTGCAAACCCTTTGGAAATGCCGCGTCCCTCGATCCGCCTGACTGCGCGATTGAATTTGTCGGCCCAGCCATCAGGCAATTCGAAGGTGATAGTTTCGGTCACGACAATGGGCGTCGAATCCGAACCATTCTCATCAAGGCGGATGGCCATATCTACTATCTCGTCGAGCCGATCGGGCGTCGCCGCGAATTTTTCGGCCTGCGACCCGAGCGCGTCCTGTAGCAGGTTGATGACCTCACCGTGTTTCGGCGACACCCGTACTGATCGCAACATCTCTTCGTGGGCGACTATTTGTGCGAGGGAATCACGAAGGAGAAGCGCCGTATGATGGATTTCGTTGATGTCTCCCGGTTCACCAGGCGCACCCCACGCGCGATTAAACCGTTCTAGAATCTTGCCTAGGGGACCGATTATTTCGGTCATATCTTCGAGGCGAGTATGGGCAAAATCGATCACCGCCTCGTTGTCGAGGGCATAAACCGTTAGGGCGCAAACTCCTTCGCGCAGGTCGGCAAGCCTTCGAAAGAGGGGCGCGTTGAGATGACGCATCAGCGCTGCCGAAAGACTCCACTCCCACCCCGGTGGCTTGTCACAGGCTATGCGCCGGATCAGGGGAGGATAGCCCTCGAATTGGGCCAGCTCATGTCGAGCAAGATCGAACCGTGCCTTATCCGATTTCGAACCCAAGTTGGACGCGACATATTCCTCGTGCTGCTCACGCCAAAGGAACAGAAGGTCCGCAGGAAATTTTTGTGCATCGCGATCGACCTGCCGGTGGCAGTTTCGGCACAACCATATCGCATTAGAAATCGCGGCCCTTGCCTGGTCATTCATGCTCTCGTCGTAGCGGGCTTCGCCGGCCCTCGCGGCATAAACGTGCGCCGCTTCACCGATGATTGTCGCACGCGCAGCTTCAGAATTCGGCCCTACAGTCGAAACGCGGCAATCTGGCCCGCTGCACAGATAGGCCGCTCGTTTTGCTAACGTGTCGATCGTCTGCTTCGAAAAGTCAGCCGGCACTTTGAACTCCCCAACAAGCCTACGACCTTCTCCAATGCGCAGCGCCTGATCGAGCCGCGACGGCGGCTAAGCGAGCTCATCCTGCGAGAGAATATCCGCATCCGGGAAGAGGCCGAGTCCGCGAATATGGGCTATCGCCGCTACCGGATCCGCGACGAAAAGAACAACGACCAAATCCTCCCTAGCGCGTGTGCAGCAAACATAGAAAAGCCGTCGAGTTCGCTCGATGCCGGTTTCACCACCCTCCTCCATCGTTTTTATGTCCCGCGCGGATAGCTCTTTCAACCCAAAGTACTTTTCATAAGAGAATTGAAAGTGCGTGCTCTCGTCGTCGTCGAGGACGACAAGCACGCGATCAAACTCGGCCCCCTTCACGCCTTGCTGCGTAGAAAAGGGCGACTCTTCGTTGACATATGCCTGATAAGGTCGAAGTTGATTGGCTGGGCAAGCGAGGAACGCGGCCATCGAAGTGATTTCATTTGAAAGATCTTCGCCCCCCTCCGGATCACCGCCGTCGTTCTCTTCCGCGTCGGGTGCAATCGCCGCAACTTCTTCAAGATAGGCGCTCAACCGAGGATCAAACGCAACCAAGCGGTTTTCTTTCGCAAGCACCAATACGTCGCGGATCGTTGCCTGCGATTCCGGTCCCATTAGTTCACCGACCTGATCGCTCGCAGCCTGAAGTTGCTTGAGGCGATCGGCGACGTTAACGCCTTGGAGCTCTGCCTTTACAAGCAACGGTGTATGAAGGCGAAGTAGTCGCATTGTATCAAAGTCTCGCCCATCGCGGACGGCTTCTGACAGCGGCAGTAGAAACGAAACCAACGGCCGCAGCGGCCAAGCGGTCGCGTCCAGAAAACCATTTTTAAAGGTGTCCGGCGCCTTGTCGTTAAGTGCCGCGTAAAGATCTCCGAAACCCAATCGTTTCGCTGCCATTCGATGCACAATCACTAGCATTTTTACTGGATCTCCCTCAGCGTCGGGCTGCCACATCTCGTCGTCGTTTGCGTTTGCCACCCACGCTCGCACTTGCGCCACGCGTTCATCCCGGTGAGCGTCGTTCGGTAGGACGAACAGTCGTGCTGTGCCTGCGACTGGCACTTCTTCCTCTCCTTCCTTTATCTTTCGGCCGCCGATCTGGACCAGATCATCACCGTCACGCCGAATAGCGTTCGCTAGATTCAATACTGTGGTCGGCGAACGAAAGTTTTCCGGTTTGGGAATGGCCCGCCAATCGTCCGGCTTAGGGACCGTTCCGATTCCAGTGGGGTAGATACGCTGCATTGGGTCACCGAAGAACCCGAGGCAAAAGCGAGCGTTCTCTTGTTGTTGCACCGCAATCAACGCTTCGACAACGATGGGAAACGTGTCCTGGCTTTCGTCTACAAAGACGAACGGGAATTGCTGCGCAACCAAAGTCCGGAAGAGCGGGCGATGAATCATCAACTGCGACGCCATCTTGATGACGTCGTCGTGACCGAGGACACCCTTGGCGTAGTCGCTACCAGTTCCATAAGTGAATGTACGAACCTGAGAGACAGTCTCGCGCTGCTGCTCGTAGCGCGCGGAATCGCGAGCATTCTTTTCTCGCGTTCTCTGTTGAACGCGCGGGCCAAAATCGGCGGCCGCCTGTTGCAATTCTTCGATCCGCTCGTCGATCCTGTTAGCGACCCAAGCTGCGATGTCTTGCTGGAAGCCGCGCGAGATCGACCAAAGGAAACTATGGATCGTCGAGACGTGAACGAGCGTGTTGTTCCCCACGTCCGCCCATATTTCTCCGGCAGCGATTTCGGTATAGGTGATGCATGCCACGCGCTGCCGGCGCAGTCTCAGGCGCTCACCATGCATCGCAAGTATCGAGGCGAGCCCCTTAATAAGGGACGTGGTTTTGCCCGAACCCGCTCCGGCGACCATGTTGAAACTAGTCGGCGGCTGCGCTCCAAGACAGTCCCGAAGGTCCACGTCAGCCGGCGTATCGGGCTGCTGCGCGCGGCTATTCACCGCCCGCGGGCCCTTCAATTTCGGCTTCGACTTCCAGATCTACCTGCGCTTTGAGCCAAATGAGACCATCGCGAATATATGCCGGTACCCGCCACTCTTCCGGTCGGGCCGTAAGCACTCCTAGGGCGAACTTGGTCTTGTCGAAGCTGTCGCCGCTGACCCGCTTGTGGAGTCCCGCCGCTAGGGCCGCGGGATCGGCCAAAGCACCGCGTAAGCGCAGACCCAATTTTCTCTGTTCGGCGTTCTGGCACCATTCGGCGTTCTCGAGCCCGAATGCTTCTTCCAAAGTCCGCCCAGCGAGCTGGGCGTTATGACCATTCCACAGGACCGGCACCGGAGTCTGATATGCTACGCGGACGCGGGTCATCCCATTCGCCGGTGTTTCCTTTTCCTCATCGGTCGCTGCGAAAAGGTCTGCGATTGAATGCTTGGCCGGAAGCCATTTCACGAGAGTCTGGTTCGACGTGACCGCGTCGGGCACCCCCGGTAAGCATTTCTTACCAAAGCGATGCACGGGCGCAGCATCCGGGACTTGTCCTTCCGGCGCGACTGGGGCAGCCCCGCCTATCAATGCCTCGAAATCGTCGGCGGCTTCGCCTTCTTGGGGCTCAAA
This sequence comes from Sphingopyxis sp., assembly GCA_016463225.1. GTDB lineage: Bacteria > Pseudomonadota > Alphaproteobacteria > Sphingomonadales > Sphingomonadaceae > Sphingopyxis. Next base: position 36,000 of record JAEMRT010000022.1, read on the forward strand.
TTCGATTTCCAGTTCGTCATCGTCATCATCATCGCCGCCATGGTCGGCAGGCAATAGGCTGACGCTGTCCACGTCGGTGATGATTAACGTGACGATCCCGAGGAACTCAATAAGCGACTTGAACTTGTGACCAAAGGCGCCGCCCACCTCTAGGATGCAAATGCAGGAAGATCGCAGAGAAGTCGCCGCTTGTGATATCATGATCGGGAGTAGTAGCCGCTCGACGTTGCCCTCGACGAGAACCGCCGCGTCCGAAAAAAACAAATCGCAGTGGGTGAGTTTCAGATACCGTTGCAGGAAATCGCGATGCTCCTTTTCTTCCGAATAAAAAGCGGACAGATTGAGCACTTCGGTAACCTGATCGTTGCCAGCTAACTCACGTCGGAAGTAGCGTATCGGTTGGAAGCCGCGCTCATACAGGATGTGAGGCGAGTGGGTCGTAATGACAGCTTGGGTGGTGAACGACCCTCCGCCCTCACCCGGTATGACTAGCAAGTCGAGAATGTTGCGAATAAACACTTGCTGGAGTTGCGCGTGAAGGTGCGCCTCTGGTTCTTCGATGAATATAAGATGTAGAGGCGCGCGCTTTTCTTCTTCGGCCTTCCAGCGCTCTTGGAGGTCGAGCACTTCGACCACCATATAAATCAGGTTCTTGAAACCGAGTCCGTTATAGGTGTCTGGCAGCATCATCGCCTGCCCGCCTTCGCCCAAAACGTAATGGACGCGCGCGTCCTGTGTCATGATGGACGCAGGGTTGAGGGCCGATTTGATTTCGAGCCGCGGGTTATTTAGGCCGGGGTAACCCAACCGCCCCAGTCGATCTAAAGTATCCTTAAAAACTTCCGCCAGATGCTTATCGAGGCCTACCTCAGATTCGAACAGCGCCTTCAGCGCCTGATGGTCGTCCTGACGTTGATCAAGATTGCGCTGATAGAAGCGGCTTAAACGCTTCGACAAATCCTCTGAACGACCACCGCCGCCGGAGGCTGTTGAATGATCTGCCAGGTGCCGCTGCGCATTCAGGAAATCGACCTTAATAAGCGATTTAAGCACAGCAGCGCCGCCGGGTTCGTTGCCGAGAGGCAGCGGCTGATATCCTTCCACCGCCTGAAACTTCGCATCGAATTGAGCGTGATCAAGGACGAAGTAGTGCAACTCGTACTCACGTCTCAGTTCCTCAAGCAGATAAGCTGACAGCGATTTCGGCCAAGGCACATAGTCGCCTGCGCCGCCAATTAACGCCGCAGCTTTAGCTTGGCCATCATCACGAGCGCTGCGGTAACGCTCGATCAATTCGGCGGCGTTCTTCGGCGCGAATTCTACGCGGACGCCGACGAGCGTTCCGGCCCAGGCGGTTGAAGGCAGGATGGGGATAACGAGATAGAGGTCTTCCGCTGCCACCTCGAACCAAAGGTCGAGCGAGACGGTAGGAAACTCGGCCCCGTCGATCTCGCCATCTCGTTCGCCGATCTCGTCTAGCAGCGGCCAAACGTGAGAGCTGAAATCGTACAACGAAAAGGCGTCTCTGCCGCCGGAGAGGAACATCTGCATCGCCTGCGTTGCCGACGTTTTCCCGCTGTTGTTCGCCCCAACGAAAATGGAGATGTCGGACGCAAGCTCGACGTGTACGTCCCGAAGTCGCCGGAAATTCCTCAGTCTATAAGAATGTAGGTGCATCGTGTTCCCCCGGACGGAGACTACCGGCTGATAACCCGCTTGGGAATTTTAAACACGCACCGATCTGGTATCTGAATCTGATAGACCGGGCTCTCCTAGCTTCGTCGGATTCCAATACATCTCATGAGCGTCCGCTTTCGGGACGCGAACCGTCGCGGCTGAATGCCAGAGATCAGGCGCAAGGCAGCCTTCATTGGTATGCGAAGAAACTTACGTGGCAGCTACCACGCCGACGAGGGCGAGGAACGCACCGCACAACAGTCCGCCCATGGCCGCCCAGGTCACCCACCAGTCCTGCTCTGCGGTTGAGCGCCGCTGCCTGATCATTGCCTCGGCCCGACCAAGCGAGCACGCCAGCGCGTCGCGGGCTTCGCCGAGGGCTTTGCGATCTTCGGCGCGAACCTCGAGTGCCCGCTTTCCGAACTCGTCAGCCATGATCGCAGGCGTGAGCTGCAAGGCTGGCTTCGCTTCGATCCGACCAAGACGCGCCTCCATAGCATCGAGGTGTCCCTGCATGGCGCGTAGCGTTTCGCTATAGTCGGGTATCTTCTCGCGTATGGCGGTGAGCCCGACAATGGCTGCATGGAGCATGGCATTGGATTGGAGGATTTCCTCGAGAAGCTCGATTGCATCTCTGGGATCGACGGGCGGCTGCGCGGGCTGGTTCATGCCGCACCGCTACATCGAGATTCCTATCCCGCGCGAGCGGCCGAGCCATTGCTGGAGGTCGTGAGACAGCGATCCTGTCGCAGAAGGTTTCAGACCCAGCTCGGCGCGCCGATTGTGAAGCAACGACTCGAGCTGCGGGTCGCGGTGGAGACTCTTCGCCATGTCGGTGAGGTTGGCGCGCGCCTGGTCGCGGTCGGCATAGGTTGGCGCTTCGCGAACCCGTATATTCTCCGTTTTCCATTTCGCGACGAACAGGTCGGCGCGCTTTTCGGTCTCTGCGGCAATCCGGACGCGATCGCGTGCCGCGCGGTCCGCCGAAACGCGCTCCGCGGCACGCGCCGCGCCCTGCCGGTCCATCGCAGCGATGGCGGCCGCAGTCCGTCCTTCGGCTGCCTCGCTGGTGAGCTTGTAGCTTTTTCCGAACGCCTCGCGCAGATCGTTCGCACCGCCCGGACGCAGCGTATCAAGTTCCTGCCGGGCCTTGCGATAGGCGTCGAGTTCGTGCGGCAGCTCCTTTCCGCCAGCGCGCCGGACATCGACGATGTCCTTCGTCGCGCGCGCAAGGCGCGCGATAGCTTTGTCGAGCGGCGCGGGCGTCGCGGGATCGAGCGAACGGGCGCTGACGCGGACCTCCGAGAGTTTGACCTTCCGCAGCCGTGGGGACGGAATCTCATCGAGGACTTTTCGCGGGACGGTGAGCTTCAGCCCGTCGAATATGCCGCGTTTGGTCCCGGTGGTCTTTGCCGGTTCCTGTACTCGATAGTCGCTCGCCATATCCTTCCCACGCTCGCGGCTGAGCGTGCGAACGAGTTTGGACTGGTCGCGAAAATCGTCGCGGCCATAATGGAGACTGACGGACTCGCGGTGGCGAGACATCGCGACATAAACACCGTGGCGGTCCATCCCCGGCGTCGCCAGCACCTGCACCCGGTCCACCGTCATGCCCTGCGCCTTGTGGATTGTCGCGGCGTAGCCGTGATCGATATGCGCGTAATCCTTGAGGTCAAAGGCGATGCTGCGCCCATCGTCGAGCATCACCGCCATGCGCATCCGATCGACATTCTGCACCGTACCGAGCGAGCCATTCTTCACGCCCAGATCGCGCTCGTTCCGAAGGAACATGATGCGGTCGCTTGTCGCGAACATCCGCTCGCCGCGCTCGACCGTGACCCTGACATCTTCGCCAAGCGCCCCGCCCGCGCGTAGCTTGCCCCGGACACAGTCATTGAGGACGCCCACTTCGTCATTGGTGTGCGTAAGGATGATCCGGCTCGCATCGGGATGACGCTGCCGATCGCGATCCCACGCATCGACAAGCTCGCTGCGCGCCGCGTCGCGGGAACCGGCAGCGTGCACATGACCCGCATCGGCATAACGACCGATCGCCTCGCCGGTCCGCCCGGTGGCAAGCTCGCGCGTCGCATCGCGCTGCCATTCCTCGTGCTGGCGGCGGATCGAGCTAATCTCGACGGCACCGTGGCGCTCGGCGGCGGCGCGGAACGCAGCGCCCGCCTCGATCGCCTGCAGCTGCTCGGGATCGCCAATCAGTACGACCTTGGCGCCCTGCCTCTCTGTTTCGGTCACAACGCGCTCGAGCTGACGCGTGCCGATCATCCCGGCCTCGTCGATTACGAGGATATGCTTGGAGGTCAGGCGCTCACGGTCATTCGACCATTGATGCTCTAGGCTCGCGAGCGTCCGCGAACCGATGCCCGAGCCATGTTCGAGGCCTTCGGCCGCGATGCCCGACAGTGCGGCACCCCGCACCTGAAAGCCTGCGGCTTCCCACGCCTCGCGCGCGACGCCGAGCATCGCGCTTTTGCCGGTGCCGGCATAGCCGATGACGTTACTCATGCCGCGCGAACTCGTGACATATTCAAGCGCGCCGCGCTGCTCGGTCGAGAGGTCGAGGCCGCGACCGCTGGCGCGCGCCAAGGCAAGCTCGCGATGACGATCGGCAACGCCATGATTGCGGCGCGCGTCGAGTGTCGCGGTCGCACGTTCGAGCCGCTGCTCGGTCTCGATCATCGCGCGCGACGTAAACCGGTCCTCACCATGCCCGTCCTTGCCGAGCGCGATCAGGTCGGGCGATGCCCTCACCGCACCCATGACAGCATCGAACTGGATGGTTCCGGCGCTGTGCCGATGGACAAACATCGCGAGGTCGCGGTTGGTGAAAGTGGCTTGGCCGTGGGTGATCGTGTCGAGCGCGATCGATGGGTTGGCGAGTATTTTCTCGCCGTTCCGGCGCGCAATATCCAGATGCTCTTCGGCGCGATCGACTTCGAGCCCCTGCTCGACCATGCGCGACGCCGCCGGGCCGATCTTGTGCTGGGGTTCGAGATCGATCCCCTGCGCTTCTAAGGTTCGATGATCGATGCGCGCCTCGATATCGAGCGACGCCAGCCGCTCGTTGACATGTTCCGCCCAGGCCTCGCGCCAATGAGTCAGAAGCTCGGTGCGGTTCCAGTCGCGGACCTTGGCGCCGAACTCGGCGGATCCATCGTCGCCGATGCGGATCTCGCGCATCGTCAACATGACGTGCGCGTGCGGCCGCGCGAGGCCGTCAGCGCCGATGTCCCAATGCACATTGAGATCGGCGATCATGCCGCGATCTACAAACTCGTCTCGGACGAAGTTGCGGGCCAGCTCGATGCCCTGCTCCTGAGTCATCTCGCGCGGGATCGCGAACTCGATTTCGCGAGCGAGCTGCGCGTCCTTGCGGATCTCCGCAGCCTCGACGTCATTCCAGAGCTTTTCGCGGTCGCGCCATTCTTCCGGCGCGCCATCGGGGAGCAGCACTTCGCTGTGAACGACACCCGCCTTGTTCGAGAAATCATGGCTCCGGCCGAGGCGCTCATCGTGCAGCCGGTCGGCCGAACGATAGGCCGCCGCCGCGACCGCGCTGCTGCCGACGGCGCGGGAAATCACTTTTGCCGAGAAATGATAGATCGCCATGGCGGCAATCCATTTACAGCAAAACGAGCACGTCGGCACGACGTATAAGCGCGCCCTCACACGATTTCATCGCGCTCGGGATCACAAAGTCGCAAGAGATTTCAACACATTGTCGTCGCCTGAGACTTGGCATAGCCGGTTCGTCCAACTCCATCAAACGGAAGGACAGACGATGCGCAAACCGCGAGATTTTGATGCTGAACTCCAGGCGCTGACCGACAAGGCGAAGGCGCTCAAGACGAAGAAGCAAGGCCAGCTCGGTGAGTTGGTGAGTGCAACCGGCGCCGATGCTTTATCGATCGAACAACTTGCGGGCGCGCTGCTCCAAGCTGTCGGCGCCGACGCTGCGCGGAAGGAGGCGTGGCGCAAAAGCGGCGCGGCCTTCTTTCGCGGAAGCGGCACCGGTGCTCGCCAAGGCGCTCGCCGCAACGCGAGCAGCGCATCGGCGGGCGGTTCAGGCGCGGAGCCGCGCGCAAGCGAAACGGGCGCGGCATGACACGCGGGCATGGCAGGTGAAGCGCCGCGAGCGAACCCGCCAGCTGATCGAGCTGGGCGGTCTCGTCGCCAAGGCAGATCTGGTCGAGCTGACCGGCGACGATCGCGCGGTCATCCTTGGACTGCTCGTCGAGGCGGCCGCGACACTGCGCTGCGAAGGCCGCGAGCAGCAATTGATGTTCTGGCGCCGCCGGGGGCGGCGCGCATTTTTGGCGGAAGGTGATGAGGCTATTTAGCCTTGGCGCGGCCGCGCGGGGCGGGCTTGCGGCCACCGCCGCGTCCTTTACTGCCGAGGCCAATCTCTTTGGCAAGGACACGCCGACGTTCCGAATAATTCGGCGCCACCATCGGATAGTCCTTCGGCAAGTTCCACTTCGCGCGATACTCGTCGGGCGTCATGCCGAAATTGGTCATCAGATAGCGCCGCATCATGGTGAGCTTCTTGCCGTCTTCGAGACAGACGAGATAGTCGGGCTTCACCGACGCACGCACCGACACGGCAGGTTGCTGCGGTTCGGGTTCGGGCTCCGCCGTCGAACCCAGCCCGGCGAGTGCTTCGTGCACCGATCGGATAACGAGCGGGATATCCGATATGGCGACGCTGTTGTTGCTGACGTGTGCAGCGACAATGTCGGCGGTCAGCGTGACCAGGGTTTCATGATCTTCCATTTTCATCTCTCCCTATTCGGCGGCGCGATCCGCGCTGCCGAGCGCCGCGATATGATCGCGGCAAATTTTTTCGACGAGACCTTCGAGCACGGTCACGCGCTCGCCGATCCAGTTCAATTCCTCTGCGCTGATCTTGTAATGCGGCGAGTAGCGCGCGTTGACGTAGGCGAGCCGCAATAACTCGAAGCAACGGCGGCTGAACTTGTCGTCGCGCGGCCAAGCCTCGACCAGCGCCGGCGTGATCTGCTCGCACTGCGAACGCAGGAAATTGAGCCGATGGGATTTGGGGCTGTAGAGTGACAGCACGAGAAGCGCGCAGTGGTAGAAGCGCTCCGTGGCTTGATGAAACGCAAATGCCGCCTCTTTCGGCGCGTCAGTAGAAGCAAAAAACTCCGCTCCGCGGCGAAAGTTTGCTGCGCTTTTGAACCATTCCTCAAAGTGCTTCTGCGCCTCAACCCGCGCCTCATCGGCGGGAAGATTGCGCGGCTGCGCAAACTCATAGCCCTCGGCCTCGTAGAGCGCGATTCCCTGCTCGACGATGTCGATGAAGAACGGTCGCCCGCGCTCAAGCTGGGCGTTCACGTCGTTGAGCGAATGAACGATGAAGCTGACCGGCGCGGTCAGGGTGTGGCTGATCGTGACCTCGCGCATGAGCCGATCCTCGGCTGCTGACCAATGCTCGAAGTCCGTCAGACGGTCGTAATTGACGACGACGAGAATGTCGTAATCCGAATGATACCCGCCCACCGGATCGTCGACCCAATCGCCGCGCGCATAGCTGCCATAAAGAACGATCTTGAAGATGCGGCCCTTACGGTTCCAATCGGCGTTGCCGCGCGCGTGCGCGGTCTCGAATTCCTCGAACAGGATGCGCACGACATCCACAAGCTCGCACTGCTTGGATTGCGGGAGATGATCGAGGCCGGTTCGCATTATCACATCCTTAGAAAGGCGTTGGACCGGATGGCAAGCGCCATCCGGTCTAACGCTGGCTACGGCCATGGCCAGACCAGATGCGGGAAGCGCGCATGAAGGCAGCGAGACCACATCGTCAGCGCACGGGCGAAATCCTTTGTCACCTGTTCGGCGCTGACACCGTGGCGCGCGGCGAGCTCCTCATAGGACGCGTCGTCGAACCGCACCGAAAGGAAGATGTCACCTTGCCGCGCCGTCATTTTGCCAAGCGCAATCACCATGCGCCGCTCGGCATCTGCAATGGTCACGGTGGAAAGATCGCGCCGCCTCATGGCTCCACTCCTGCAAAGGCGAGCAGATAATCGCTCGCCTTGCTGGCCTGACTGGCGGCGCGGAAGATCGCCTTCTCATCGTCGCGGAGCACCGACAGCCACGACGCGATATAGTCGGAATGGCGGACGGTCGGCGCGATTCCGAGCGCAGCGCAGGCGAACGCCGCCGCCATCTCCGCGACAAGCTCTTCCTTGGCGTAGGCCTCCGATCCGAACCCGCCCTTCTGGTTGCGATCCAGCCTGCTGCCGTGACCGGTCCAATGGCCAAGCTCGTGCAGCGCAGTGCGATACCAGTTGACCGGCTCATGAAAGGCGGCCTGCGGCGGCACCTGCACAAAGTCGTGGCTCGGACTATAGAAGGCTTCGCCGCCGCCGATGTTCACCCGCGCGCCGCTCGCTTTGATCAACGCATCCGCCTCGGAAATCGCAAGCACCGGATCGGGGCTAACCATCGGGACGGTGTAATCGTCGGGCAGACCTTCGCACTGGTCGACATTGAAGACGACAAAGCGTTTCAGGAACGCAACCTGCCGCGCGGCGCGATCATCGCTCCGCGCCTGTTCCTGCTCGGCCTTCGGCGTGAACCGGTCGGCATAGCAAATCACTGTGCCCTTCTCGCCGCGCCGGACGTTGCCGCCTGCCGCCTCCGCCTGCCGGTAGGTCAGCCAGCGCTGCGAAGCATAGCCCTTGGCGACAACCTCGGCCCACAGGATCAGCACATTAATCCCGGAATATTTGCGGCCCGTTCCACGATTCTGCGGCATCGAGCAACCGCAAGCGGCGCCATCCCAAGGCTGCACCCAAGGCAGCCGCCCTTCCTCAAGTTCCGCGATGATCCGGCTAGTGACCTCGGCATAAAGGCTCTGCCGTTCGACTTTCTGCTGTTTCATTTCCCTTCTCCTTCCAACCGCGGCCCGGCCCGGAAGGGGCGCAGGGGGACGGCAGGAAGGAGCCGGCAGACCCGCATGATCGGGCGGGCTGCATCCGCAGGACCGGAACGAAGAGAAGGACCCGCAAAGCGGGTTGCGGCCCGACCGGGCGGGGCTAGAGGCGAGTGACGCCTCCCTGTGCCCCTCCCATGCCGGGACCAAACGACGCCGCCGCGAAGCGGCGACCGCATGCGAACCCGTGGCGCGCTCTCGGCCAGCGACTCGAAAGACGATCGCGCCGAAAACGGTGCGGCAATTGGGGCACGACCGTCTCAGACGGTCTTATTGCCGATGTCCGAGACGCCATGAGACGCCACATGAAGTTTTTTTCATTCGTCCGCCGTCGTACCGGCGCGTTCCGCCGCGTTTGGGCGTGATCGCAAGTAACGAAACCGCTGTTTATCATAAGGTTGACGACGAGCCACATCGGCTATTTCCTGTCCTCATGGCGACACAAGGTCGCTCATCAGACGGAGAAAATTGTCATGGCATCCCAGTCTCCCCTGCGCATGATGCGCCTCAATGAAGTCCTCGATCTGACCGGCCTCAGCCGCGCCACCCTCTACCGCAAGATCGCCGCGGAGACCTTTCCGCCGCAGCACAAACTCGCCGAGCGCTGCTGCGGCTGGCGTGCAGGTGAAGTCGCAGTATGGCTGCGTAACCCGGTGACTTTCACCATCGCCGATCTTGAGCCCGAACCGGCCTGAAGGCGAGGCCCGCCAAAGCCCCGCGCCGCCGGAACGGCGCGGGGTTGGAAGCCCGCCTCAATCGGCGGGGTTCCAGATGATCGCATAAGCGTCGTCGCTGTCCTGACCGGCGGCGCGGCCGAGGTTGGCGTAGATCCGGCGCGGCCCGAACTCGGGGGCTGCGAGAGTCAGTGACACGAAGGGTTTGCCCGATGCCTCGCCGGTGCGGACCCAGCCGGCACCGATTTCGACGCCTTCGGAATAGACCCGGTAATCGGGCTGGACGTCGCCGTTCTTCGAGGGGTTGGTGCGGATCTCGATCGCAGCGCGGATCGAGAGGGTTTTCAGCTGGCCCACGAAGCCTTTTTCGATGGTGCCGTTCACAAAGCCGATAGCTGCCATTGGTCGTCTCCTTGAATGTGCCGCGGGACCATCCCTGCGACATGGGCGGACCAGAGACCGGCGCATGAGGGGCTCGCGAACCCTTCAGGGCCGCAGCGCAGCGGAGGAGTGCGGCGGCGCGATTATTTGAGAGCGCAGCGGCCGCGAGGAGCCGGCACAGCCGGCGGGGAAATAATCACGCCGCCGCACTTTCGCGGGACGCCGCGCCGGTCCAAGTCGATCGCCCGTCGCCGGAGATGGTTACCGCACAGGGTGATGGAGGCGATCCGGCACCGCTGCGGTCGGGAACAACGGCGTGATAGGGCGGCAGCCCACACCCCTTCCGCGTTCGATCATCCCAGCCAACGACCGGAACGATGTCAGCCGCTCGCGCGCTATTCGCCCCGATGTCGAAGGGGACCGGTTCGGAACAGGCGAGAAGGTTGGAACAGGTTCGCAGCCCTCGCCACCATGGCAATACGGTTTGGCGCCTCCATACAATGCACCCGGAAGTTTGCGCACTAAGCGCTGCCATCATCTCCCGCCGGACGGTGAAGGTAGCGACCCCGGTGACCGGCTGGCGGCAGGAGCGATGGCTTGCAATGCAGTCATCATTAAAGGGCGGCGCAAACTTGCTCGCGCCGCCCTTTTTCTCACTCGCGCGCGCCGCCGCCCTTGTGGCGGCGGCACGCCAAAACTGAATACGCCGCGCCGACCCACAAGGTCGGCACGTCATCAACCCGCGGCCAAAAAGAGCAGGCGGCCGAAGCCGCCCGCCCCTGTCGGTCATGCTGCCATCGGTCGCTCTTCGCACTCAGCGGCATCCCGATCCTCGGCAGGATAGGGAACAGCCGCTGCGGCAAGCTCGTACCGCACTCGCGCCGCCGCCATCACACTGCCAACCCCGCCGCGTGGGGTGTAAGTGGTCGGCGGGAACGCCATCCACTGCGGCACCCATGGCTCGGTCTTGGCGCGTCCGTTCTCGCCCGCGAGACAATCGGCGATGATCGCTTTCAGCGCCTTCGCCTTTTCACCGGCGTTGGCTGCCGCAACCTCGGCGCCCGCGACCTCGCCGGTGATGGCGAGCAGCACTTCGCGGTCGCGCAGCTGGTCGAAGAAAGCCGCGTCGGCTTGCCAATGCTGCCGCATGTCGGTGCCCAGATGGAGGCCGATCATCTCGACCGCCTCGCTGCCCGCCGCCAAGGTTTCGCCCATGACGATCGCCACGATCTCCAGAACCACCGGATCGGGGAGTTCGAGCAGCCGCGCGAACAGCGGCGCAAAAGGGGGACGGTGAAGCGGCCTTCCCGTTACCGTCGGGATTTCCTCGTTGAACCCTAGCACCGCGAGCACCGCGCGGCGCTTGATGTCGAACGCCGTCTCGGCGGAGCAGGTTTCGACACTCTCAGCGATCTCTTCCTTCGGAGCGCGCTGGCTCTCGATATCCACCCGCCACAGGTCGGCGCCCGCGATCACATGCGCGAGCATCGCCCGCAGCGCGACCCCGCCATGGCTGGCCAGATCGGCGCGCACCGCCGCATGACGGTGGAGATCGATATAGGCATTGAGCGGACCCGACACCTCGGGACGGCTAGGCTTCTCGGCCACGGCATCCCCTTCGCCGCTACCGCCGCCCGAAAGTCGCTTCGCTTCCTTGGTGGTGACATAGCCTTCGTGGAAGGTGACCTCGCCGCTGTCGCGCACCTCGACATAGATACGCCCGCCCTTGCGTTTTCCGGCATGGGCATGATCCCAAGAGCGGAACCACTGCCCGCGATCCATGACGATCACGTCCGACCATCCGGCCTCCAAATACTCGGCCTTGCGGGCTTCGATAGCTTCCATCTGCGCCGACCAGAATGCATCGCTGTCGGCGAAGAAGCGATCCTCGCCGAACAGGTCGGTGACGATACCGCCCTTGAACATATCGATTTCGAACAAGGCATGCGTCACCGCAATGGCACTGCCGCCGAACAGCCATGCTTTGAGCTGATGGCCGGTCGGGCAATAGGCCGCCTCGTCATCAAACAGCGCCAGCCATGCCTTCTGCTGGCTTTTCGAGGCGAGGGTCAGGTGACGAACCGTGGCGACATTGACCTGACCGTCGCGATAGAGGGTACGGATGCGCGGCAAGAGATTGCCTAGCGCAAGGATGCGCTTCACCGCGTTCGGCTCGAAGCCGAACGTGTCGGCGACCCCGTCCACGCTGCGCCCCGCCTTGACCAGCGCGACGAACGCTTCCCACTGGCTAACCTCGTCGGGCCGAACCCGCGCAAGGTTCTCGAGCATCGACGCTTCGAGCGCATCGGCATCGTCGCCCTCGTCGAGGATCGCGCAAGGAATCGGCTTCACCGCCCCGCCCTCGCGCGCCACAGCGTTGACGGCGGTAAAGCGCCGACGTCCCGCGACGATCTCGAACCGGCCTTCCGAACAGTTGGGCCGAACGAGTAGCGGAACCAGCACACCCCGCGCGCGAACGCTGGGCAGCAGGTCGGACACGTCGGGGTCTTTTCCTTTCCCGCGCATATTGGCCGCAGCAATCGACAGATGGTCCACATCGATAAAATCGAGCTTCATGACTTCTTCCTTCCTTCAACCACACCCGGCCCCGGACGGCGGGGCGGGCGGCGAGGAAAGGCGACGGGACCGCGCCCAAGGACGGCGCGCACCCGCAGGGCCGCAATGCAATGGAGGAGCCGCCGCGCAGCGGCGGCTTGCGCACCGGCCGAGCGGTCCCACAGCCGTGCGCCGACTGCCACGCTGTCCGTGGCCGGCCCAACCACAGCGCCGCCGCGCTTCAGCGCGGCGTCATCATCGGAAAACAAACGCGCCCTTGTCGCAGCCGCAGGCGCCGCGGCGTGCGTGGCCCGGTGGCAGGTCGGACGTGGCAAAGCAGCGTCCGGAACAGCGCGGTGCGCTGTTCACCCGCCGCAGGGCCGCGCGCCCGCGGTGTCAAGAAGCGAGACAAGAGCGCTGCGCGGCCAACCGTGAAGCGGGCGACCTCTGGCGGCAGCTTGCCGCCGCCAGTGTGCGCTCATTTGAGGACGCGCTCACCTTGGGAGCGGCTTCAATTTTCTGTTCGCGTCAGCGCGGCGGATGAATCCGGTATCGTTGTCGCCGCGAGCAGCTCGGTCGCATCGATCAGTTGGCAGGTCCCGATTGCGCCAGGCGCCGGATCGACTCCGTCGTCAGCAAGGTTCGCGTCCCGATCTTGATTGCGTCCAGCGACCCTGACTTGATAAGGCCATAGACAGACGATCGGCCGATGCCGAGCGCCTTTGCAGTCTCATTGATAGAAAGGACAAGGGGTTCCATGCGTGTCTCCGTGCTCGACGATTCGTGGCGGAAGACGGCTCGAGTTGCACATGGCTGCGCATGGGTCGTGCGGTAACCCGGAACCCGCATGAAACTGCGGGCGGCTGGGAATTTCGCTAAATGTTCGTTGCCAGAATTGGTGTTTTCCCGGGAATTTTCGGTATCTCCGGGAGCCACGCGCCTAGCGGGGGCCTCGATTTATTTTCACGGCCGCGACAATTTTCTTCGCAAACTCCCGCAATCGGGTGCTCTCCGGAACCCGAATGTCGTTGTCATGCTCATCGCTCGGTTCGCAGCGATCCCTGATGAGGTTCATGACCTCGGTTTCAACGCCATGTTCGTCCGGATCGATCGTTCGCAGCGCCGGATGCTCGATCAAGGTCAACAGCATCGCCTCATAGTCAAGTTCCTTGGGACGCCCTCCCGTGCTGGGCCTTACTTTTAAAGCACGGATAATGTCCTCCGGTTCGGCATCGACGTAGATCTGGGCGCTAAACCAGAAGCCATGGGGTGGAAGGACGATCGTCCGGTCGCTGGCGACCTCCGACAACAACAAACCTCTCAGCCGCCCATAAAAGTGGCGCCGATGGACGGGGCGCTTGATGCCTTTCCGGTCGTAGTAATAGGCTGCCGGTGCCGTTCGGCGGCCAAGATAGTCGAAGAGCTTCTCGAGCGTTTCGACGGTCGAACGACGGCTCTTGCCATAGACGGGCGTTCGCTTCTCGTCGACGATCCCCAATCCATACTGAAAATAGCGCCAGGACACCGCGACGGACGCCGCAATCACGAGCGGTAGGCTCACGGCGATGGCCGCCGCCTGATCAATATCCTGTCCGTCCGAAGCTGCGGCGCCCCAGGCGGCCAGGACGAGCAACGAAAGCAAAATGCAGAGAAGGAACAGCGTCGCCGAGGTCAGGAACCGGCGCCGGATCGCGCGCTCGATTGCAACCGAGACCTGGTCGACCTCTTCTAAGCCCAGCTCCTCCTTGTCCTTGGCATATAGGAGGCGAGCGGCAATCCGCGGGAGGCTCCGATGGGCATCGCCCGGCCGATGCCATATCCCGGTCGGGGCTGGAGTCTCGGTGACGGGCATCGGTTTCTCCTTCGCACAGCGCGTCGAGATAATCGCCTCAACACCAAGCCGTCTCGACACGTTCGAACCAAAAAGCCGGTCGATCATAGATACTTCGGACCCTCCCGTCGACGGCATGTGCGTGTGCGCGCTCAATCATTTCGGGATCCCACTCGCCCAATCTATTCAGCGGGGATGAGGCATAGGCAGGCGCGAGCGCAACTCCGGGCAGCGCCACGAAGCGACCTCCTCTCGAATCCCGCCGCCCCCACGAGTGGACCGAGGTGAGTGCTGCGTGATGATTCGACCGAGAAACCGGAGGAATCGAGGCATCAATCGCCCGCGTCCGACCCGGACTTGTTCAGTTCGATGGCATTGCCGGTACAATACGCCCCCCATGCCTCCATCAGCTTCACGCGCGCGCCCGGCTTGTCGGGCGTACCGAGATAGGTTGTCCGGCGATAGGCAGCCTGCACGGCGTCGGGTGTCTTATGCGCGAGCGCCGCCTCCACGACGGCGTCGGCGAAGCCTTCGTTGGCCGCCCAATCGGTAAAGGTCGAGCGAAAGCCATGCACGTGGAAAGGCTCGCTCATATCGCGCACGACCTTCAGCAGCGTCATGTCGGACATCGGCTTGCTTGACATCCCCGGGAATACGACCTCGGTATCGGGGAGGCGGAAGGAATGTGCCTTGGAGAGAACCTCCAGCGCCGCATGGGACAGCGGCACCATGTGGGACTTGCCCCGCTTCATATGTTCGGCGGGCACGGTCCACAGGCGCCCTTCCAGGTCGAACTCGGCCCAGCTCGCCAATCGGATCTCCTGGCTGCGCACTCCCGTGAGAATGAGAAGTTCGAGCGCGAGCCTGCTGTAGGATGGCTTGCGCTGCAAAGCCGTGATGAAACCGGGCAGTGCGACGTAGGGCATGGCCTTGCGGTTCTCGCGCGATTTCACTTGCCGGGGCAAGCCGCGCCCGGCTTTCAGGCTCCCGTGGCCCGATGGCGCTTCGCGCGAGCGCCATCCCTTGGCGTGTGCAAAGTCCAGCACTGTGCAGATCCGATTCCGTACCTGACGAGCGGTTTCCGGAATCTCCTGCCAGATCGGCATCAGCACACTTATGATATCGGCAGCAGTGATCGCTCCCGTCGGCTCTTCGCCCAATTTCGGGAAGGCGTAGTTTTCCAGACTGGCTAGCCACTGCCGCGAGTAGACCTCGCTTTTCCAGCCTGCCTCGTTCGCGGCGTGATATTGCCGTGCCGCCTCTCGGAAGGTTACCTTCGCTGCGGCCTCGTCTTTTCGCTCTGCGAGCACGTCGCGCCGTTCGATCTTGATCGCCTTGCGAAGCTCGCTCGCCTTCTGACGGACTTCGGCGAGCGTAATCAGCTTGGCACTGCCTAGGCCGATGTCCTGCCGCTTCCCGTCGCGTTGCAGGCGCAGGAGCCACGAGGCCCCTCCCCGCTTGTCTACCTTCAAAAATAACCCGTCACCATCCTGATAGGTGCCGGGATTCGCCAAAGCGGCCTTGACCGCAACCGCCGTGAGTTTGCCCATGGGATTTACCCCCACACTTTCTCCCCACATTTTGGGGAACCGGTGTGTGGGGGAAAGCCAATCTTCCCCCACACTTCCCCCACACTGCACCCCGGCTGCAGGCAGATAGCCCCGGACGCGTATGGACGATGCGGGCATAATACCGTAGGTTTTCTGGGATTTCTAGAGGCTTTGGGGGGCACCCTCAGATTGGAGGGTGGTGGACAGGGCTGGATTCGAACCAGCGTACGGAAACCCGGGCAGATTTACAGTCTGCTGCCTTTAACCACTCGGCCACCTGTCCATGGGGTCCGCTTTGGGAAGCGGTCCAATGGCGAAACGAGGCTTGCCTGTCAATGGCAGTCGTGGGAAAGGCGCGCGCTATGAGACAAATTTCCCGTCACCGTCGCCCGCAAGGCCCAAGCACCCGCGGCCAGCCCATCCGTTTCTGGGGCCGCCACGCCGTTCTGGCGGCGCTCGCCAACCCCGAACGCACCGTCAAACGCATCTGGGGAACGCGCGAAGCGCTGGGGCAGCTCGACCTGCCGCCGGTGATTCCGATCAGCTATGCCGAGGTTACCGACCTCGCGCGGCTGGTCGCGCGCGACGCGCCTCATCAGGGGTTGGTGATCGAGATCGATCCGCTCGAGGACATCTATCTTGGCGACCTGTTGCAGCAAGAGGTCGACGCCGACAGCAAGCGCCCGCTCGTCGTGCTCGATCAGGTCACCGACCCGCACAATATCGGTGCGGTGCTGCGTTCGGCGGCGGCGTTCGACGCGGCGGCGATCATCACGCAGGATCGGCACAGTCCGCCCGAAAGCGGCGTCATCGCCCGCTCGGCGTCGGGCGCGCTGGAAATCGTGCCGTGGATTCGCGTCGTCAACCTGTCGCGCGCGCTCGAGGAAATTGCCGAAGCGCAATATTGGCGCATCGGGTTGATGGGAGATACCGACACGACGCTCGGTTCGACGCTCGACGGCAGCAAGGTCGCGCTGGTGCTCGGCTCCGAAGGCGACGGCATGCGCCACAATGTCATGGAGCATTGCGACGTGCTGGCGAAACTGCCGATCTCGCCGCGCATGGAAAGCCTGAATATTTCCAATGCTGCCGCGGTCGCGCTTTATGCGGTGGCGACGGCGGGCAAATAAACCGTCGCCCCCGCGAAGGCGGGGGCCGGTGGATATGTCGCGTAAGGCCGACTGCGGCCCCCGCCTTCGCGGGGGCAACGCTTCTAGTCCTCCGCGGCGATCCGCACCTTCAAACCATCCAGCGCCTCGCTGAACGGCAACTGGCACGACAGGCGCGAGCCTTCATCCCGATCGGTGGTCGAATCGAGCAGGTCGTTTTCGTCCTCGCTCATCGCGGGCAGTTGATCCGCCGCGCCCGCCTCGAGATGGACATGGCAGGTCGCGCACGAACAGCAACCGCCGCACAGCGCCAGCAGTTCGTCGAACCCGGCGTCGCGGATATTTTCCATCACCGTCAGGCTGGTGTCGCCCTCGATCTCATGTTCGGTTCCGTCACGCGTCACGACAATCAGCTTGGCCATGCTAGTCCCCATATCTTCGATGTTGCTGGCCCTATGTCGCGCGTTGCGCGGCAAATCAAGCACTGCTAGTGACGGGCGGTGGAACAAAAGGGGAATATGAAATGGGCCTGACCCAGCAGCAGCTGAACGCCGGAATCGACGCGCTCGCGACGCTCGATCCGAATTTCGCGCGCGCGCTGGGGAATGCCGGTTATCCCGAACCGCGCATCCGGGCGCCTGGCTACACCACCCTGCTGCGCACAATCGTCGGCCAGCAGGTCAGCGTCGCCGCCGCCACCTCGATCTGGAACAAGCTGGAAGTGCAATTTGGTGAAGGCTGCCCCGCAGAAGTCGTTGCGGCGGCCGACTTCGATACGCTGCGCGCCTGTGGTCTGTCGGGGCAGAAGCAGGGCTATGCCAAAAGCCTCGCGCAGCTGATCCTCAACGGTGAACTCAAATTCGACGCCCTCCCCTCCGACGACGAGGAAGCGATCGCGCTGCTCACCAAGGTCAAGGGCATCGGCCGCTGGTCGGCCGAAATCTACCTGCTGTTTGCCGAAGGCCGCCCCGACATCTGGCCCGCGGGCGATCTGGCAGTGCAGGAAGCCGTGGGCCGCATCCTTCAGCTGGAAGCGCGACCGAGCGAGAAGGCCGTGCGCGAACTCGCCGAACCCTGGCGCCCGCACCGCGGCGCCGCGGCGATCTTCAGCTGGCATTGCTACAATATGGCGGTGATTTGAAATCCTTTCCGTCGGTATCACCCCCAATTTGCCATGTCCGTCGTTCGTCGAACGAACGTGCGGCTTGCTCAGATAGCGACCCAAGCCTGCACGATACCGCCGTTGCTGTCTCGCGCGCCGACGCCTTGGGCATCGTCGACCAATAGGCTCCACCCATGGTGCGACGATCCGGGACTAGTATCTTTGAGGCGTTCAAATGGGCCTGAAAGGTCGTTACGCCCACGACCGCCATACATCCCGCGAACCAATGACGCGGGTCAGGAGGTAAAAAGATGATCCGACCTCTCGTTATGCTCGCAGCATCTCTGTCGGTCGCTGCCAATGCCGCCGTAATTCGTCACGATGTTGACGATGCAAAGTATCGAATCGCGGCGTCGGAGTTTGCGGCGCTGGTCGACATGCCCGGCGCTGGGCACGGTACACTTATTGCGCCTCGCTGGGTGGTCACTGCGGCCCACACCATTCAGCAACGCCAAGAGCTCCAGCAGGTGGTTATCAACGGGCAACCGCGAGCAGTGGAGCGGGTCGTAGTGCATCCTGGCTACAAAGCAGTGCCGCAGGATCTTATTGATCAGGCAATGGCGACGGGCGAAGCGGTTCTGATCGTTACTTTTCTTGCGGCTTCCGACGATATCGCCCTCATCAAACTCAAAGATCCAGTCAGCGGCGTCGAACCTGTCAGACTATATGCGGGAAACGATGAATTTGGGCAGATATTCCGATTCCTGGGCAAAGGTGCAACTGGCGTCGGAACTGAAGGGCACAGCCCCACAGCCCCGCAGCGCACGGAGCTTAGGCAAGGCTTCAACAAGGTCACAAGCGCTCATGATCGCTGGTTCTGCTATCAGTTTGACAAGGGCCCGGCAGCGCTACCGCTCGAGGCAATTGGCAGCAATGGAGACAGCGGCGGGCCGGCCCTTATCGAGGCCGATGGCCAATGGCTACTCGCGGGCATGATGTCATGGAAATTTGTGGAAGGGGATGTCCGAACATCGCGGCCTGGCCGCTACGGCCAGATCAACTGCAACGTCCGCCTTTCGCACTACAGGCTCTGGATCGAGAGCGAGATGGCTTCAAATCGCGGATGAGAGCTAGCTGGTGAGCAGTCCCCCGCAATTGAAAACCAAGAGAGAGGGGGACGAAAACAAAAAAAGGCCGGGTGGAGCATCCTCCATCCGGCCTTTTTGTTGATCGTCAGCCGAAGCTTATTTCTTCGCCGCGGCCTTTTTGGCCGGAGCCTTCTTGGCCGCGGGCTTTTCCTCGGCAGCCTTCGCCGGGGCAGCCTTTTTCGCCGCAGCCGGCTTTTCTTCGGTCTTGGCTTCAGCCTTCTTGGCCGGTGCCTTCTTTGCAGGAGCCGCCTCGGCGGCCTCTTCCTTTACGTCGGCCTTCTTAGCAGCAGGTTTTTTCGCTGCCGCCTTCTTGGCCGGCTTGTGGTCGTGATCATGGTCGTGGCCGCAACCCGGGCCGTGGACGTGGCCGCTGTCGTCGTCGGCTTCGATCGCCGCTTCCAGTTCCTCGCGGGTAGTTTCGCGGTCGCTGATCTCGGCCTTTTCGAACAGGAAGTCGACGACCTTGTCCTCATAGAGCGGAGCGCGGAGCTGCGCCGCGGCAAGCGCGTCCTGCTGGACATATTCCATGAAGCGGCCGCGATCTTCGGGGCGATACTGCTGCGCCGCCTGCATGATCAGACGCTGCATTTCCTGCTGGCTGACCTGCACGCCATGCGCCTGGCCGATTTCAGACAGGAGCAGGCCCAGACGCACGCGGCGCACCGCAATTGCATGATAATCGTCGCGGTCCGCTTCCAGCTCGGCCTTCGCCGCGGCGGGATCGTCTTCGTTCTCGACTTCCTGTTCCAGCTGCTGCCAGATCTGCGCGAACTCGGCCTCGACCATCGTCGGCGGCACGTCGAAATCATGCGCGGCGGCA
This sequence comes from Sphingopyxis sp., assembly GCA_016463225.1. Classification (GTDB taxonomy): domain Bacteria; phylum Pseudomonadota; class Alphaproteobacteria; order Sphingomonadales; family Sphingomonadaceae; genus Sphingopyxis. The sequence continues at coordinate 55,827 of JAEMRT010000022.1, forward strand.
AGCTGATCGAGCAGCTTGCGCTTCATATAGGTGCGGGTCAGGCCGTTCAGTTCCTGCTCGACCTGATCCTTCATCAGCTCCTTGAGCTTGTCGAGGCTTTCAAGGCCGAGCGACTTGGCGAACTCGTCGTCGATCTTCGACGCCGCGGGAACCTTCACTTCCTTCACCGTCACGGCGAATTCGGCCTTGGCACCCTTCAGGTTCTCGACCGGATACTCGTCGGGGAAGGTCACCTTGACGGTCTTGGCGTCGCCGACCTTGGCGCCGATCAGCTGGTCTTCGAAACCCGGGATCAGCTGACCTGAACCGATTTCGACCGCCATGTCTTCGCCTGTGCCGCCGTCAAATGCGACGCCGTCGACGCTACCGGCAAAATCGATGATGACCTGATCGCCGCTCGCGGCCTTCTTTGTCTTCGGCGCCTCTTCGAAGCGCTTCATCTGAGCGGCGAATTCTTCGATCTTCGCCATCACCGCCTTGTCGTCGGTGGGGACGGTCAGCCGCTCGAGCTTCAGCCCGTCGATCGACGGCGTCTTGATGTCGGGCAGCACTTCCAGCGCGACGGTGACTTCGGCGTCCTTGCCGGCTTCATAACCATCGGCCAGCGTCACCGCGGGCTGCAAAGCGGGGCGCAGCTTTTCCTTGGCCATCAGGTCGCGAACCCCGGCGTCGATCGCCTTGTTCAGCGCGTCGGCCGACAGCGCCGGGCCGTGCATTTTGCGGATCAGGTTCGGCGGCACCTTGCCGGGGCGGAAGCCGGGCATGCGCACGGTCGGCGCCATGCTCTTCACCTCGTCGTCGACGCGCGCGTCGATGTCCTTGGCGGTGATGGTCACGCGATATTCGCGCTTCAGGCCTTCGTTCAGCGTTTCGACGGTCTTCATTGCCTTGGTCTTATCCTTGCTCAAAATCTCGTATCGATGAACCCCGGCCACATGGCGGGGTTCCCCTATCCCGGCTCCATCCCCATCAGATCGTCGGAACTGGTGCGGGCGAAGGGACTCGAACCCCCACATCTTGCGATACTGGTACCTAAAACCAGCGCGTCTACCAATTCCGCCACGCCCGCAGAGGCTGTCGGCCGGGTGCACAAAGCGGCGCGCTATGCCGCGCACGCCCGTGCGGGCCGCGCGGGGCTATAGCAGACGCGCCGCCGAGGGCAAGGGCACAAAGCCGGACATTTCTGCGGGGGGAACGCGCACCGCGCCCGTTCGTTGACAAGGCAAGGAGAGCCCACATGACCTTTGCATCCAGCCTGCACGTTCGCGCCACCGATCCCTTCCCCAAACCCAAGCCCGACACCATCGAACCGATGGCGCCGCCCGAGCATCCGGTGCAGCCGACCCCGCAGGAAGACCCCGCCGGTCAGCCGCAGGAAATCCCCGGCAGTCCAGGCGGCGGCGACATCGACGAGCCGGGCCGCGGTCCCGACGAAGTGCCGCCGCAGCAGGTCTAGTCCGCGTCGTTGCGAACGCAGCGAAGCAATCCGGGGAGGCGTAATCCGCTCTGGATTGCTTCGCCGCACTCGCAAGGGCGATGGGTTGCATAGAGAGACTTGACCTGCCCCTGCCCCCGGCCGCACCATGGGGACCGGGGAGAGAAGCATGAAAACATTGACCGGCATCGCCGCGCTGCTGTTGACCATCGCCGCGCCCGTCAGCGCGCAGGACAATGCCACAATCTATCGCGGCGGCCCGATCATCACGATGGACGGCGATACGCCGCAGACGGTCGAGGCGGTCGTGACGCGGGAGGGCCGCATCGCTTTCGTCGGGGCCGAGAAAACTGCGCGCAAAGCTGCGGGCAAAGATGCTGTCGTCCGCGACCTGAACGGCGCGACGCTCCTCCCCGGCTTTATAGACGCCCATTCGCATTTTACCGTCGCGACGATGAGCGCGGGCGGACTCGACCTGCGCGACAAGGCGCACGACGCGATCACCGACATCCCGGGTGTTCAGGCTGCTATTCGCAGTCATATCGCGCGCAGCACCGCCAAACCCGGCAGCTGGACCACCGTCTGGCAATTTGATCAGGAAACGCTCACCGAAAAACGCTACATCACCCGCGCCGAGCTCGACGCGATCGCCCCCGACCGCCCGCTCGTCGTCCTTCATGTTTCACTGCACGGCGCGGTCGCGAATAGCGCCGCGCTGAAAGCCGCAGGCATCGATGAGGCCACCCCCGTCCCGCCCGGCGGCATGATGCTGCGCGACGACGCGGGCAAGCTCAACGGCGTCCTGCTCGAAAAGGCGATGTTCCTGCTCCTCGCCAAAATGCCACAGCCGACCGCCGAGCAGAAACTCGCCGCGCTCGACGCCGCGCAAAACGCCTATTTCGCTGAGGGCTATACCCACGCACAGGATGGCGCCACGCAGCCGCCCGACATCGCCTTCCTGACCTCGGCCCCCGCGCGCGAGCGGCTAAGGATCGACCTTGCGCTCCTTCCCTTCTCGACCGGTCTCGACGCGCTGCTTGCCAATCCCGACCTCAAATTCGGCGCCTATCAGGGCCATGTGAAGCTACAGGGTATCAAGTTCGTCCTCGATGGGTCGGTGCAGGGCCGGACCGGTTTTTTCACTCGCGATTACAAACGCGGCAGCCCCGAAGGCCACCACCCCTGGCACGGCGAAGCGATCCTTTCGGAAACCGACTTCATCGCGCAGGCGAAGAAGGTTCACGACCGCGGCTGGCAGCTCTTCGTCCACGCCAATGGCGACGCCGCGATCGACATGGCGATCCGCGGCTTCGACGCGCTCGGCATCAAGGCCCCCGACAACCGCCGCCCGATTGTGATCCACTCGCAATTCCAGCGCCGCGACCAGCTGCCCGCCTACGCCCGCATTGGTGTCGGCCCCGCCTATTTCTCGAACCACAGCTGGTATTGGGGCGACGTCCACCGCACCAACTTTCCGGCCGAGGTCGTCGATTTCATCAGCCCGCTGCGCTCGGCGCGCGCCGCAGGGCTGACCCCGTCGAACCACAGCGACTATAGCGTCACCCCGCTCGACACGCGCTTCATGCTGTGGACGTCGATGGCGCGCGTTTCGCCGACCGGCGTCGTCAGCGGCGCCGACGAGCGCATCGACGCCTATGCCGCGTTACAGGCGCTCACCACTGGCCCCGCTTGGCAGGTCTTGGAGGAGGGCCGCAAAGGCCGCATCAAGCCCGGTCTGCTCGCCGATTTCGTCATCCTCGACAAAAATCCGCTGACCACGCCGGTCGATGACATCAAGGCCATCAAGGTTCTGGAAACCATCAAGGAGGGCCGCAGCGTTTGGCTACAGCCGACCGGCGCCGATCAGCCCTGATTCTTTCGGGGTAGCCGACTTCGGCAGGCTTTGAAATCGACCGTCGGCGCGATAGTCTTGCGTCGCCACCAGCAACGGGAGTTATCGTCATGCGTCGCGGTTTCGCTTTGTTCATTCTCGCTACCGCCACCATTCCCGCTGCTGCGCTCGCGCAGTCGGCGCCCGACGTCGCCGACCTTGTCGGCGCGCGGGGCGCGGGGGGCGAGACCCAGCTGCTCGCGCGCGGCTATGAATCGCGCCAGTCGAACGTCGTCGGCAACCAGCGCTATACCTTTTGGTACAACCAGCGCACCGGGCGCTGCATCTCGGTGGCGACGATGGACGGGCGCTATTCAGCGATCGTCGCTGTCCCGGCGGAAAATTGTCAGGGTGGCAACGCGTCCGACGACCATCACGCCCCGCCTGCCGACGAGGGATACAACGACCCCGCCTCGCTTGTCCTCGTCTGCTACGGCGCCGGCAACCGGCCCAGCGTGACCACCGCGCCGCGCTACGACTGGAACCGGTCCAAGCATAAATGGGAATGGGGCAGCGACGTCGTCAGCACCAACGAAGGGTTCAACAGCGACGTCCAGATCGAGCTTTACGGCAATCAGGGCCGCATCCACCTTGGCCCCAAACTCGTCCCGCCGATCCATTCGGGCGGGCATGAGGGCTGGTGGGATCTGGAAAATCTGCTGGTGACCCCCGACCGCATCACCGCATCCTATCGCCTCAACGGGCTCAACAAGCCGAAGGTCGAGATCGACCGTCGCTCGGGGCGCATCCAGCTGAAAGCCCAGACCGATTTTTCGGGCCAGTGCGACATCGGCAATTGGGGCGCGGGGCAGCGGCGCTTTTAGCGCCGCCGCGGCTCGCCCGTTTCAGCGGGTGCAGAATTCGACGAAGCGCGCGATCGCCTGTTTGCCGGTCGCGGTTGCTGCCATGTCGATCGCGCGGCCTTTGGCGGTCATCCGCAGCCAGCCGTTCGCGGCAAAGGCACGGATCAGCGGCGACCCGCCAGCAATCTCCTGCGACTGGAAAAACGGCATTTCGTCGATTTCGGTCTTGCCGGTGACGCGCAACTTCGCGCTGCCCGATACCAGATCGATAGCGGCCAAGTCGGGCGATCCGCCAGAAATCCCCGCAAAGATGCGATTGCCGCCCTGCTCGCAGTGGAAATTCAGCGGCTGGTCGTCGGTCCCATCGACTTCATAGGCGAGGATCGCGTCGGACACCCGATCCTCGTTGACCCGCATCGTCCAGTCATAGCCGTCGTTCACCGCGGGCGCTGCGCTCGCGGTGCCGCCCAGCGCCAGCATCGCCGCACCGCCAACCGCAATCATTATCCGCTTCGTCATCATTCATCCTTCGCATCATGCCGGCATGGGTTTAGCCGCTTATGACACCGAAGCCACTGAATTGACTGTGAACTCGATCACAATTTTGGGTCAGCCGAGCGCCTTTTTGAGCAGCTCGTTGACGACCTGCGGGTTGGCCTTGCCCTGCATCGCTTTCATCGTCTGCCCGACGAAGAAACCGAACAGCGCTTCCTTGCCGCCCTTATATTGCTCGACCTTGTCGGCATTGGCCGCCAGGATCTTGGCGATCTCGGCCTCGATCGCGCCGGTGTCGCTGGTCTGTTTCAGCCCGTCGCGCTCAACGATCGCACCCGCGCCGTCACCGCTTTCGAGCATCTTCTCGAACACCGCCTTGGCGATCGTCCCCGAAATCGTGCCGTCGGCGACCAGCCCGAGCAATTCGGCGGCCTGCTGGGGCGATACCGGCGAATCGGTCAGGTCGCGGCCCATGCGGTTGAGCGCGCCGAACAGCTCGCTCGTCACCCAGTTTGCCGCGGTGGCGGGCTTCGCGCCCGTGTCGAGCCCAACCTCCAGCAAAGTGTCGAACCAGCGCGCCGCCTCGACCTCCGCCGTCAGCACATCGGCGTTATAGGGCGAAATGCCCAGCGCCAGATAGCGGTCACGCTTGGCATCGGGCAGTTCGGGCAGGCTTTCGCGGCACTCGGCCAGAAATGCATCGTCCAGTTCGAGCGGCAGCAGGTCGGGATCGGGGAAGTAGCGGTAATCATGCGCATCTTCCTTCGACCGCATCGACCGCGTTTCGTTGCGGTCGGGATCGTAGAGCCGCGTTTCCTGCACCACCGTGCCGCCGCTTTCGATCAGCTCGACCTGACGCTTAGCTTCGCCCTCGATCACCGCCATCACGAAACGCACCGAATTGACGTTCTTCGTCTCGGTGCGCGTGCCGAATTCGTCGCCGGGCTTGCGCACGCTGACATTGACGTCGGCGCGCATCGAGCCTTCCTCCATATTGCCGTCGCACGACCCGACATAGCGCAGGATCGCGCGCAATTTGCGCACATAGGCCCCGGCCTCGGCGGGCGAGCGCATGTCGGGCTTCGACACGATCTCCATCAGCGCGACGCCGCTGCGGTTCAAATCGACATAGGACATCGTCGGATGCTGGTCGTGCATCAGCTTGCCGGCGTCCTGCTCGACATGGATGCGCTCGACCCCGATCACTTTCGCTTCGGGCAGGCCGGCCTTCTCGTCAGCCTCGATTGTTAGCAAACCTTCACCAACAATCGGATGATAAAGCTGCGAAATCTGGTAACCCTGCGGCAGATCGGCATAGAAATAATTCTTGCGGTCGAACCGCGAATATTTGTTGATCTGCGCCTCGATCGCCATGCCCGTGCGCACGGCCTGACGGATGCACTCGCGGTTCGGCACCGGCAGCATCCCGGGCATCGCGGCGTCGACCAGCGACACCTGTGTGTTCGGCTCAGCCCCGAACGCCGTCGCGGCGCCCGAAAACAGCTTGGCGTTGGTCGTGATCTGGGCATGGACCTCCAGGCCGATCACGACCTCCCACTCACCGGTGTCGCCCTTGATGCGATAATCGCTCATCCTACCACCACTTTCCGGCGCGGGCGGTAAAGCTCGCCCGCTCTTCAATTGCCAGCCCGGCGTTCAGCACGCCCTGCTCGTCGAACGCCTTGCCGATGATCTGCAAGCCCAGCGGCAGCCCTTCGCGGTTCAGCGCCGCGGGGACGGACATCGCGGGCAGCCCCGCGAGGCTCGCGGGCACCGCGAACACGTCGTTCAGGTACATCGCCAGCGGATCGGCCATCTTCTCGCCCAGTCCGAACGCCGCCGACGGCGCGGTCGGTGCGAGGATCACGTCGCACACCCCGAACGCCGCCTCGAAATCGCGCGCGATCAACGTCCGCACCTTCTGCGCCTGCGTGTAATAAGCGTCGTAGAAGCCCGCCGACAGCACATAGGTGCCGATCATGATGCGGCGCTTGACCTC
>JAEMRT010000189.1 GCA_016463225.1 Sphingopyxis sp.
TCGTCGTAGATGGCGTGTTTATCGGCACCAGCACCGGGCAGTTCTTCGACTTTTTCGACATTGAACAGATCGAAGTGCTGCGCGGGCCGCAGGGCACCTTGTTCGGACGCAACACGATCGGCGGCGTCATCAACATCCGCCGCACCCGCCCGACCGGCGAGTTTGGTGGCAAGGTGGAAGTCTCCTACGGCAAGTTCAACACGCTTGCGACCCGCGCGGTCGTCAACGTGCCATTGTCGGGCGACGGCAGCGTGGGTGCCAAATTCTTCCATTTCCACAATGAAACTGACGGCTGGTATCGGCAGTCGCAGACCGGCGACCGGCGCGGCTTCGCCAATAATGAGAATTTCGGCGGATCGGTCCTGATCGCGCCGCAGGGCAGCGATTTCGATGCGCTGTTCACCCTGGAAAAGCAGATCCAGAAATTCGATCCGGTCGTGTCCAACCTGACCAACAGCAGCGAGTTGTTCTGCGGGTTCATCCCAGCCATCGAGTGCAACCGCAACAATACGACCGATCTCTACACCGTGTTCGGCCAGCCCAATGTTTCCAACTATTCCGCGCCCGCCGCGACGCTGGAGATGAATTATGATCTGGGCGGGGTGAAGCTGACCTCCGTCACCGGCTGGCGCAAATCGCGCGAGAACCAGACGCAGGATTTCGACGGGTCATCGACCGACCTTTATTATGTCCGTCGCCTCCAACGCTACGAACAGTGGAGCCAGGAAGTGCGCGCCGCTGGCAAGTTCAGCGACAGTTTCGACTATGTCGTGGGTCTCTATTATTTCAGCTCCAAATATCAGCTGTCGCAATATAGCCGCGTATTCGGCTTCGCGCCGACGGTCGATCCGCTGATCTTCGACACCAACCCGCAGGTTGTGAACGGCAAGACCAAGTCGATCGCCGTGTTCGGCGATTTCAACTGGGCCTTTGCCGACCAGTGGCGCTTGTCCTTCGGCGGTCGCTTCACCCGCGACAAAAAGGCGCTCGACAACAGCTTTGGCGGGGTTGAGATCGGTCGCGGTTCCGACACGTTCAAGAAGTTCACGCCCAAGGTCGGCGTCGATTTCCGCCCGAACGACGATGTCATGTTCTATGGTAGCTGGTCGCAGGGCTACCGGTCGGGCGGCTTCTCGCCGCGCGCAGGCACCGCCGCCAGCGCCGGTGTCGCCTACCAGCCCGAAGTGGTCGACAGCTTTGAAGTCGGCGGCAAGTTCGATCTGTTCGACCGCAAGGTACAGTTCAACGTCGCGGCCTTCTATTCCAGCTACAAGGATCTGCACCAGAACAACACGCTCAACTGCCCGTCCTGCGCCACCGGCAACGAGACGATCACGTCGAACGTCGGGTCGGCCAAGATCAAGGGGCTGGAGTTCGACTTCACCGCACGACCAACGTCGCAACTCACGATCACCGGCTCGCTCGGCCTGCTCGACTCCAAGTTCAAGGGCTTTATCGTCGGCGGCATCTCGCCAGTGACGGGTGCGGTCGTTCCCTATGATTATTCGGGCAATGACCTGATCTACAACCCGAATATGACCGCATCGCTGGGGGCCGACTATAGCGTCCCGACCAGCTTTGGCGAAATCATAGCGAACCTGAGCTATCGCTATATCGGTCGCTATGACCAGCAAATCTCGATCGGCGGCCTTTCGGGCAATCTCAGCACCGGACCGATCACCGTCACCGGCAATGACCCGCGCGTGCGGACCGACAAGCAGGGTCTGGTCGACGCCAGCCTGACCACCAAGTTCGACATTGGCGGGACGGAAGCACGGCTGACAGTCTTTGGCCGGAACCTCGCCAATGATCGCGGGCCAACCCATGGCTTCACCGTCGGTGGCCTCTGGTCCTTCGGCACCGCGCGCGAACCCCGTACCTATGGCGCGACGCTGGGGGTGAAGTTCTAAGCGAGACGCCAAAGTGCAAAGAAGGAGGCCGGGGAGATGATCCCCGGCCTCTTTTTGTGTGCAACAGCGGGCTTTGATCACCGCCAAAAAAAAGCGCCGGAACCATCGCTCCGACGCCCTCCCTTTTACGCAACCTCCGATCAGAGTTCGTCGTTCAGATATTTCATGATCGTGTTCTGGAACTGGCGGATCTGGATTTCCTGATAATTGGCCAGTTGCACCTTGCCGTTGAGCGAGGCTTTAAGGCCGGTCTGGACATAGGGCAGATTGTCCATATCCTGTTCAAACACGTCCCCCAATATCCCCAACTCCGGCGCTTCGGTCCATTTTTGGTCGACCGACAGAAACTTCATTGGCGGCGCCTTGGGATGCGCCTGCCCCGGCGGGACGCGGGTCAGGACGCGCACTTCCATCAGGCAATGATCGACATCGTGCCAGGGACGCCAGCGATAGACAATGTTCGGCTGGAAACCGGCCCATGGGCTGAAATTGGGGAACACATTATAGAGCAGCGCGTCCATCATTTCAGCGTCGGACGCGACGCTGACGTCATGGCCGAACATGGCGGTCGTGGTGTCGCGCAACGACGCGCCCAGCGCCGCACGGGCGGTCACGCCTTCAGGCACCTTGACATTGTAGCCGCCTGCCGCTGCTTCCTTGTCCTCATAATTGTCGGACGAACGGCCATTATATTTGACAAATTCATCGACGATCCATTGCTCCGCCTTGCCCGCCGGATCGACATGGGGCGACATGGTGCCGAACGGCGTGACCGTCAGGTTCACATAGTCGCCATAGATGTTGTACATCGAATTGGCGTCGCCGGTGAAGGGCAGCAATTGCGGATGGGTGACGACGGTGTGCCAGCTTTCCATGAAAGCCTCCATCACCACCTTCCAGTTGGCCGGAACCACTTTGCCGACCCACATGGCGGTCGCGCACTCCTCATGCCGCCAGCGCTGGAAATGCTCCGGCATGGGGGCGAGAAATTCCTCCAGCGTCGGGCCGTCGGCGGCTTCGCGGATGAAGATATAGCCGCCCCAGCGCCCTACGCTGATTTCCGGCAGCGCCATCTCCTCTTCCTTGAGGTGCGCGAAGTCCCAGCGGCAGGGGATTTTCTTGACCGACCCGTCATTATTCCAGGTAAAGCCATGGAAGGGGCATTGCAGTTCGGCCGACCAGCCGTCCTGCGTCTTGAGCTTGCGCCCGCGATGCAGGCAGACATTGGCAAAGGCGCGAACCGACCCGTCCTCCTGCCGGATCAGCAGGAAGGATTTGCCGACATTTTCATAGACGACATGGTCGCCCGCCTCCGGCAATTCTTCGTCCCGCGCGGCAAATTGCCAGGTGCGCGGCCACATTTTGCGATTTTCCGCCTCGAAAAATTCAAGGCTGGTGTAGCGGCTGGCCGGGATCGGTTCCGACCCCAGATTTTCATATTCGTCGGTATAGAGAAATTCAGGCACAGGGTTGGTATCCGCCAGCATCAGGTCGCGGACGCTGGTGCCGGGGCAGCGCGGCAAGGGCGCGCCTTTGATCCGGGGGTCGCTTTCAGCCATTAATGTCTCTCCTGCCATTCCGCCTGCTCTGCCGCACGGGCATAACCGCACGTTGAAACCTTGGTCGTTCGTTCAAACATAACGTCGTGGTCATTGCGCGACCATCCCCCCGTCGACGACAAATTCGCAGCCGGTGATGTAGCGCGCATCGTCGGACGCCAGAAAGGCGACCATAGAGCCGATGTCGGACGGTTCACCCATCCGGCCCATCGGTATGGCGGCGACGATCTGGTCGAAAACATCCTTGTTATCGGCGATTGCGACCTTCTGCATGTCAGTCCAGATCATGCCGGGATGGACCGTGTTGACGCGGATATTGTCGCGCGCGGTTTCCAGCGCCACCGATTTGGAAAAGAGCCGCACCCCGCCCTTGCTGGCGGCGTAGGCAGCCGTACCCTGTACGCCGACCAGTCCCGCAACCGATGACAGGTTGACGATCGACCCGCCATGCCCCTGCGCCCGCATCTGATCGACCGCCACCTTGGTGCCCAGATAGACGCTGTCCAGATTGACCGAAATCTGTTTGTGCCAGTCGGCAGAGGTCATCTCGCTCATCGCGCGCAGCACGGCGATACCGGCATTGTTGACGAGAATGTCGATCTTGCCGAACGCCGCGACCACCGCGTCGATCAGGGCCGTCCAGCCTGCTTCATCGGTGACGTCCTGCGCCATGGATTGGGCTGGCACCCCTTGCGCGCGCAATTCTTCGGCACGGGCGGCGACGGCGGTGCCGTCCAGATCGGTCAGGAACAGGCTGGCCCCCTGCCCCGCCATTTTGAGCGCGGCGGCAAAGCCCAGCCCATTCGCCGACGCAGCGCCCGTCACAACAGCCACCTTGCCCTTAAGGTCGATCATCATCCGCCAAACATCCTCATCCGATAGTTTGCACCGCAGAGTGACGCCTGTGCGGCACGGTGCAACTAGCGCTAGTCAGAGTCCCCCTCGACCTGACGCGCGCTACCTATGACCTTATCGAGTTCCGGCATGGTCACGCGCGCGCTATGATGCGACCAAAGCCATAGCGGCGGGCATTGAGAGGGTATTGCATGGGCTATCATGACGTCATCGGCCAGGAAGCCGAAAAGATGCTGGAATATGTCGAGACCGGCACGACCGACAGCGCCCCTGACACGATGGAAGTGCCAGCATCCGCCTATACCGACCCCGCCTATTGCGCACGGGAGAAAGCGGAAATCTTCATGAAGATGCCGCTGCTGGCCGCTCTGACCGCCGAAATGCCTCATCCGGGCGATTACAAGGCGATGGACCTGATGGGTAAGCCGGTCCTCATCACCCGCAAGAGCGACGGCACGGTCGCGGCGATGCTGAACGTCTGCTCCCATCGTGGCATGATCCTGAAACCCGAAGGCCATGGCAATGCCAGGCGCTTTTCCTGTCCCTATCATGCCTGGACCTATGGCAATGACGGCAAGCTGATCGGCGTGGCCGAGCCGCAGAAATTTGGCCCGGTATGCAAGGAAGAGCGTGGCCTGACGCAATTGCCGGTGGCCGAAGCGGGCGGGATCATCTGGGTGTGCCTGACGCCGGGGCTGGAGTTCGACATCGCCGCGCATCTGGGCGGGATGCTGGATGATCTTGAAGCCTATGATCTGGGCTGCTGGCATTATTGCGGGTCGCGGCGGATTTACGGGCCGAACTGGAAGATCGCCTATGACGGCTATCTGGAGGGCTATCATTTCGCCGCCGCGCACCCGACCACCATCCATCCGCGCAGTTTCAGCAACATCATGAATTTCACCGCCTTCGGCCCGCATATGCGCGTGGGCTATCCGCAGGTGCGGATCAAGGAAGCGCTGAGCGCGATCCCGCGCGCCGACTGGGGCGAGCATGAGAATGAAGGCTATGACTTCGTCCGTACCATCTTCCCCAATATCAGCATCTTCTTCGCGCCCGAAATCACCCAGGTCGCGCAACTCATCCCCGGCGACACACCCGGCAGCAACACCACCAACCTGATGTTCATCCGCCGCCAACCGCCCAAGGACGATGCGGACGCAGCGGGCATCGAAGCCATGATGGACTGGCTGCGCGACGTCGTGAATGACGAGGATTATGGCGTTGGCCTTCAGGTCCAGAAGGGGCTGGAGTCCGGCGCGATCCCCTCGGTGATCTTCGGTCGCAACGAGCGCGGCAACCAGTATTTCCACAAATATGTGGACTATCTCCAGCGTGCCGACCCGAACGAGGCGCCGCCGGTATTGTGAGGCAGGCTCAGCCCGAACGGCCTATGAGGCCGACGGCCCCTTGATACACTAACATGGCCTGTCAGACTCCTCCCCCTTGAGGGGGAGGTTGGGTGGGGGTGTGCTAA
>JAEMRT010000072.1 GCA_016463225.1 Sphingopyxis sp.
GGATTATAGTGACTGGGACCGACCAACAGTTGACATTGACTGGATCGTCACGGAAAATTGCAAGCCGCCATCAGATTAAACAGCGGGGAATCTGCCATTCCGTTCCTATCTAGATGCGCCAACCGAAAACGACAATTATCGATTCAATTATCAATGTTTGAACATATTCATATTATGATTGCCAGATGTTCGAAATTGGAAACTACATGACAGACCGGGATGATTTGCCGAGCACACAACCTTCCAATGTGACGGGTTCGGTCGCGCTAGTACTGGGTTTTCTGACATTTGTTCTGCTCTTCTTTGCCCCAAGAACCGGGTTAGCACTGATCGTTTCGATCCTATCGCTGATTGTAGGCCTATTCGGCTTGCAAACTGGGGGACGCGACCGCGCCGGTCTGGGTATGGCCATGGGTGTCATGGGCGGTGCTTTAAGCTTGCTGTTTCTAACGGCGATTCCGATGTAGCTTGGAGACCGGCACCCTTTTCGTTCAGGCGTCCGCTTCCCACCGCCAATTGCCGTTCCCCGGCGAAAGCCGGGGCCCACGGCTTGACCAAGACACGCTTGCTTTCCAACGCACTGGGCCCCGGCTTTCGCCGGGGAGCATGAGGGCAGCGTCTGACCCCGAAGCGGACCTCAGCCCTCCAGCAGCGCCTTTGTTGCCGCCGTGACGTCAGTCTGGCGCATCAGGCTTTCGCCGACGAGGAAGGTTTTCACGCCGCTGGCCGCGAGGCGTTGGCAGTCGGCGTGGGTGGCGATGCCGCTTTCGCCGACCAGCAGCGTGCCTGCAGGGACGAGCGTGGCGAGGCGTTCGGTGACGCCGAGGTCGGTTTCGAAGGTGCGCAGGTCGCGGTTGTTGACGCCGATCAGGCGCGATTTGAGCTTGCTCAGCGCGCGGTCGAGTTCGGCTTCGTCATGGACTTCGACGAGCACGTCCATGTTGCGCTCGAACGCGGCGGCTTCGATCTCTTGCATCGCCCCGTCATCGAGCGCGGCGACGATGATCAGGATCGCGTCGGCGCCGATCGCGCGCGCTTCGGCGACCTGCCAGGGGTCGATCATGAAATCCTTGCGCAGTGCAGGCAGCGAGCAGGCGGCGCGCGCGGCGACGAGATAATCTTCATGGCCCTGAAAATATGGGGCATCGGTCAGCACTGACAGGCAAGCGGCACCGCCTGCGGCATAGGCGCGGGCGTGGTCGGCGGGATTAAAATCGTTCCGGATCAGTCCCTTGGAGGGCGAAGCTTTCTTGATTTCGGCGATCAGGGCGAAGCCGCCTGCGTCGATTTTTGCCTGCAAGACGGCGTGGAAGCCGCGCGCCGGGCCGGCGTCGATGGCGTCGAGGTCGGTGAACGAACGCAGCCCGCGGCGCGCGGCGACTTCGTCGGCCTTGGTTGCGAGGATCTGGGTCAGCTTGTTCATTTATACGCGATCCAGCAGTTGAGCAGCGCGTTGGCGAGGCCCTTGTCGATCGCTTCGGCGGCTTCCTCGACCCCGTCGGTCAGCGTTTCGGCGGCGCCCGCGATGACGAGCGCTTCGGCGGCATTGTACAACACCGCATCGCGATAGGCGCCGGGGGCGCCCTGCAGCAGCTCGCGGAGCGCCTTGGCATTGTCCGCCGCGTCACCCCCGCGGATCGCCGAAATGGGGTGGGTGGGGAGGCCTGCGTCGCCGGCATGGCTGCGCTGCATGAACACGCCGTCGGCATTGACCACCGCGACCTCGTTGCCGCCCGCGAGCGACAGTTCGTCGATGCCTTCGTCGCCCGACACGACGCGCGAATGGTCGGTGCCGAGCCGGTGCAGCGCCTCGGCATAGACGGGGACATAGCCGGGGCGCGCGATGCCGATTAGTTGGCGGGTGACGCGCGCCGGGTTGGCGAGCGGTCCCATCAGGTTGAAGATGGTGCGGCGGGAGAGTTTCTGGCGGATCGGCTGGATGCGCTTCATTGCGGGATGGTGGTTGGCGGCGAACAGGAAACAGATGCCGAGATCGGCGAGGGTCGCTTCGGCAAGGCGCCCGGCGCGTTCCATGTCGAGGCCGAGGACTTCGAGCGTATCGGCGGCACCAGATTTCGATGAAGCGGCGCGATTTCCGTGCTTTGCGACGGGTACTTCGCACGCGGCGACAACGATCGCGACGGCGGTCGAGACGTTGAGCGTGTGGTGGCCGTCGCCGCCGGTGCCGCAGACGTCGATTGCGCCCTTGGGAGCGTGGATGGGGACCAGTCGGTCGCGCAGCGCCTGCGCCGCGGCGGCGATTTCGACCATCGTCTCGCCGCGATCGGACAAGGCGGTGAGGAATTCGGCGATTTCGTCCTCGCTGGTGCGCGCGTCGAGGATGTCGGCGAACGCCTGCGCGGCCTCGTCATGACCCAGCAGGTGCGCGGGATCGGGCAGCGGGCCGAAGCGGCTCATGCGGCTTGCCGCGCCAATACCGGCAGCCCGGCGACCGCCATGAAGTTGGCGAGCATCGCATGGCCATGTTCGGTCGCGATGCTTTCGGGGTGGAATTGGACGCCGTGGATCGGCAACTCGACGTGGCGGAAGCCCATGACGGCGCCGTCGTCGCTGGTCGCGTTGATGATCAGGCAGTCGGGAATATCGACAACCTCAAGGCTGTGATAGCGCGTCGCCTGAAACGGCGATGGCAGGCCGGCGTAGAGTCCGCTGCCGTCGTTGCAGACGGGCGAGGTCTTGCCGTGCATCAGATGGCCGCGCTGGACGGTGCCGCCGAAATGCTGGCCGATTGCCTGATGGCCGAGGCAGACGCCGAGCAGCGGGCGCGCGGCTTCGGCGCAGGCGGCGACGAGATCGAGGCTGATCCCGGCTTCGTTGGGAGTGCAGGGGCCGGGAGAGATCAGGATAGCCTCGGCGCCGGTCGCGAGGGCTTCGGCGGCGGTCAGCGCGTCGTTGCGCTCAACGCGCACGTCCGCGCCCAGCTCGATCAGATAATGAACGAGGTTGAAGGTGAAGCTGTCGTAATTGTCGATGACGAGGATCATGGGGGTGGGCCGTAATAGGTGAAGGGGCGCGAGTGAAGCAATAAGTCCTTTTGTGGGGACGAGGCGGGATTTGGCGTCGATGTTCCTCCCTGTTGCACAGCGATGGGGAGGTGGCAGCGCGAAGCGCTGACGGAGGGGCTTTGGCGCTACCGTTGCCGCCCCTCCACCACGCCCTTCGGGCGCGGTCCCCCTCCCCATCGCTTCGCCACAGGGAGGATGGGTTACTCCGCCATCAGCTTGGCCAGATCGTCTTTCCAGAATTTGGCCCAGGTATGGGTGCTGTGACCCTTGGTTTCGGGACTGGCGGGGATCAGGATGAACTTCGTCGTTTTCATCCGCGCCGCCGCTTTCTCGGTGATGCCGTAAGCGGGCGGGTTGATGAAATCGTCGGCGGAGTTGATCCACAGTGTCGGGACATTGATCTTTTCGAGACCCTGCCAAGGATTGTAAGTGCGCGAGCTATCGAGCTGATAAATGGTGTCATTCGCGTCGTTGCGGCCGAACATGCGAGCAAAGGCCTCGTCCTTGTATTTTTCGGCCGCGGCGCGCGTCGGATATTGCACCTGCAACGCATAGGGGTTGGCGCCTGCGATCATGCTGAGCGAGGCGGCGGTGCGCAGGCCGGCGGCGGGCGGGGTGGTGTAATTGCCGTCCTGCCACAGCGGGTCGGCCTTGATTGCATCGATCGTCAGGGTGCGCCACATGCGGTTCTGGCCCGCGATCTCGACCGGCAGGCAGGCGAAGGGGGCCAGCTTTTCGGCAAAGCCGGGGCGGGTGGTACCCCAGATGAAGGCATGCATGCAGCCCATCGAGGTGCCGAGGATCAGCTTGAGTTTGTGTACGCCCAGCTTTTCGGTGAGCATCCGGTGCTGGGCGCTGACCATGTCGTCATAGTCATATTGGGGGAATTTCATCCTGAGGCCGTCGCTCGGCTTGGACGAGCCGCCATGGCCGATATTGTCGGGCAGGATGATGTAATATTTCGCGGTGTCGAGGAGCTGGCCGGGGCCGAACAGCTCGCTGGCAAATTGCGGCTGGAAGAATTGCTTGCCGGTGCCGCCGGTGCCGTGGAGGATCATCACCGCATTGGTGACATGACCCCGTTTGTCGCGCTGCGGCGTGCCGAGCGTCGTGTAGTGCAGTTTGAGTTCGGGCAGCTTTTCGCCGGTGGCGAAGGTGAAATCCTTGAGGATCGCGTCGCCCTCGACGGCGCCCGCGGGGGTTTGGGCGTGGGCAGGAAGGCTGGCGAGCAGCAGGGCGAGCGGGGCGATCAGGCGACGTTTCATCTGTTTAGATCCTGCTAGCTGACGGAAGATGCTTCCTACCCAGCTTCAAAAGCAACAAAAGGGTGGGCATCAAAAGGAGGCGCGGAAACATGGGCGTACCAATCGTATCTGAACCCGGGAAGCTTACCCAGCTCTGCGATCGCGGCGTCCCAGCCGGGTAATTCTTCGTGCAGCGTCCATATCTGCCCACGGGACATGATTTCGCAGCATATGAGATCGGTGGTGAGCTCGTCGCGCTTATAAAATGTAACTCGTTCGACGCTCTCCAAAGCCATTGGCAGAGCGCTGGCTTTCACTGCCCGTAACCCGGCGTTCCCGCCAGCCGCACCGCCTCGCGCGCGGCGGCGAACAGCGCGCCCGCCTTGGCCTCGCACTCGCGCTGTTCATAGGCGGGGTCGCTGTCGGCGACGATGCCGGCGCCGGCCTGCACATGCATTTCGCCATCCTTGACGATCGCGGTGCGCAGGACGATGCAGCTGTCCATATTGCCGTCGGGGGCGAAATAGCCGACGCCGCCGGCGTAAGGCCCGCGCGCGTCGGTTTCGAGTTCGGCGATGATCTGGCAGGCGCGGACCTTGGGCGCGCCGCTGACGGTCCCGGCGGGGAAGCCCGCGAACAGGGCGTCGATGGCGTCCTTGTCGGGGGCGATGCGGCCGATGACGTTCGACACGATGTGCATGACGTGGCTGTAGAATTCGACGGTATAGCTGTCGGTGACGGTGACGCTGCCCCCGACCGCGGCGCGGCCGACATCGTTGCGGCCGAGGTCGAGCAGCATCAGATGTTCGGCGCGTTCCTTGGGGTCGGCGAGCAGGCTTTCGCGGTTTTCGACGTCCTCGGCGCTGGTGCGGCCGCGCGGGCGGGTGCCAGCGATCGGGCGGATCGTGATCTCGCCGTCGCGGACGCGGACGAGGATTTCGGGCGACGAGCCGATCAGCGCGAAGCCCGGGAGGTCGAGGAAATAGAGGAAGGGCGAGGGGTTGATGCGGCGGAGCGCGCGGTAGAGGTCGAACGGCGGCAGGTCGAAGGGGGTCGAGAAGCGCTGCGACAGCACGACCTGAAAAATGTCGCCCGCGGCGATATAGTCCTTCGCCCTGGCGACCATCGCGGCGAATTGCGCCGGCGGGGTGGCGGGGTTGGCCGCGATGTCGGTGGGAAGCGCATCGGTCAGGGCGCGGTCGGCGGACACGCTGGCGCTCGACAGGCGCGCGGCGATGGTGTCGAGCCGGTCCTGCGCGGTCTCGATCATCCGGTCGAGCGCGCCGTCGGCGTCGGGCCAGATCGGGGCGATCAGGAACAATTCGTCGGCGAGGCGGTCGAAGACGAGGATCGTCGTCGGGCGCACGAACACCATGTCGGGCAAGCCGAGCCCGGCGCCGGGCGCGCGCGGGATGCGCTCGACAAGGCCAATGGTTTCGTAAGCGAAGAAGCCGACGAGCGTTGCCAGCGCCTTGGGCAAGCCATCGGGGACGTCGAAGCGGCATTCGGCGACGAGATCGCGCAGCGCCTGCAGCGCGGGCGTATCGAGCGGTGCGAAAGCCTCGCGGTCGTGGCGCCAGTCGCGATTGATCCGCGCGGCGTCGCCGGTGACTTCGAACATCAGGTCGGGATCGAGGCCGATCAGGCTGTAGCGCCCGCGCGTCTCGCCGCTCTCAACCGATTCGAGTACCCAGTCGCCGCGGCCGGGCTCGATCAGCTTGAGCGCCGCCGAGACGGGGGTTTCGATGTCGGCGATCAGCCGCTGCCAGACGACCGCACCGCGGCCGCCCGCCAGGGCTTCGAGCGCCGCGGCTTTGCCTTCCAGCGCCACCGGGGTGTTATTCGGCGACCGGCGCGGTGCCGGTGAGTTCCTGGCGCAGCTGTTCGACCAGTTGCTTGTTGATCGTCACCCCGGCGCGGCGCTTGGCTTCGCCGGCGAGCTGTTCGATCAGTTCGTTGCCGAAGGCGGGGGCGAGCGGCTGCGCGATCGCGGCGACGCGGGCGGGCTCGATCGACTTGGGATCGGGGCGCTGGACGTCGGCGAGCGCGATGACCATCCAGCCGCGATTGCCGGGGATTTCGAGCGTCTTGACGCTGTTCTTCGCCATCGAGAACAGCAGCGCGAGTTCGGGCGGTACTGGCTGGCCGTTCTGGCCGAGTTCGCCGCGGCGTCCGCCGATCGTCTGGACGCTGCCGATGTTCGGCCCGGCGGCGGTGACCGCGGCGGCGAGCGTCTGGCCGCCTTCGACCGCCTTGACGATCGCGCGCGCCTTGTCGCGGGCGACCTTTTGCCCCTGCGCGAAACGCCAGTCGGTGAGCAGGTCGGCGCGGATCTGCGCGAAGGGCGGCGGGGCAGCGGCGACGATCGATTTCACCGCATAGACGGCGAATTTCTGGTTTTCGACCAGCGTTGCGAGCTGGCCTTCGCCTTCCGAGCTGCCCGGAAATGCCTGACTGATCAGCGGTGCGAGTTCGGGCGGCAGCGTGTAGGCGGGCTGGCCGGGGACGCGGCCGCTGGGCAGCAGCGCCGGGGTCGTGGCGAGCGTGAGTTTGCGGTCGGCGGCGATTTCCTCGATCGTCGCGCCGCTGTTCACGGCGTCCTGAATCGTGTTGTAATAATCGACGATCGCCTCGTTCGCCTTGTTCTTGGCGAGTTCGGTGCGGATGTCGGCGCTGGCGTCGGCGAGGCTCTGCGCAGGACGCGCGGTGACGTTCTCGACCCGTGCGACGCTCCAGCCGAGACCGGTCTGGATCGGGCCGATCAGGTCGCCCTGTTTGGCGGCAAAGGCGGCCTTGGCGGCGGCGGCGGTGCTGGTGGCGGCATAGGATGATTGGGTGAGGTCGCCGGTGGTCGACGCCGAGAGGCCCGCGGCCTGCGCCGCGGCGGCGAGCGCGGTGCCGCCGCGCACCTTGGCGGCCAGCGCATTGGCGGTCGCCTGATCGGGCGCGATCACCTGCGCAAAGCGGCGCGTTTCGCTCGCGGCGTAGCGCGGTGCATTGTCCTTATAGACTTTGGCGATTTCGGCGTCGGAGACCGCCGGAACCGGCACACTGGCGGCGTCGAACAGCGCATATTGGATCACGCGGCGCTCGGGTATGGTGAATTTGGCAGCGTTCTGCGTCAGGTAGGCCTTGAGCGCGGCGTCGCCGGGGTCGGCGGTCGGCGCAAAGGGGCTGGACGGGATGAAGGTCGCCTGACCGCGGCGCTGTTCGAGCAGGAGCGCGGCATAGGGCTGCGCCATGCCGGGGGCGAGGCGCGGCATGCCGGCGATCGGGGCGGCGATCTGCTCGATCAGCAGTTGCTGGCGCAGGTCGCGGCGCAGCTGCGCTTCGGTCATGCCATTTTCGCGCAGGAAGGTTTCAAAGCGCGTCTGGTCGAAGCTGCCCGACACGCCGGCAAAGGCGGGGATGTCGGCGATACGGCCATCGATCAGCCGCTTGCTGACGCCAAAGCCCATCTCGGTCGCGAACTGGTCGAACGCGAGGCCCTCGACAAGCTGGTTGAGCACCTGGTCGAGCCCGCCCGATTCGACGAACGCCGCCATCGTCATCCCCGGCTGGTTCTGCCGCGCCTGATTATAGGCGAGGCGAACGCGATCGCGCAGCTCGCCGACGCCGATTTCTTCGCTGCCGACCTTGGCGACATTGGCGCCGCCCATCCCGCCAAAGGTCGAATTCCCGGTGACGTCGCTCAGCGCAAAAGCCACGCCGATAAAGGCGACAAAGCCGAGCGCGAGGATCTTGCCGAGCGTCGAGGAAAACATGCGGCGGATGGCGGTAATCATGGGGCAGGCAATCTTTCGGCGCGGCGCGGGGATGCGCGTTTGCGCGATGCTTTAGAGGCGTGGCGGCACGGCATCAAGGCGCGAAAGGGGCTTTTCGTGGCGGCGCAACGCGGCTTGCCTATCGCCCCCGCCCGCCGCTAGGGCTTTGGCATCATTCGGACAGCGGGAGAGAAGCGGCAATGGCACGGCGTAAATATGTGGTCGGCAACTGGAAAATGAACGGCGTGACCGCGTCGATCGCCGATGCGCAGGCGATTTTTGCCGCCGCCACGGAACATCCGGGCGTCGATGTGGCGCTGTGTCCGCCTTTCACGCTGATTGGCGCGATGGTTGCCGCGGCGCCGGGGGCAGCGGTCGGCGGGCAGGATTGCCATAGCGCGACGGCGGGCGCTTTTACCGGATCGGTTGCGGCGCCGATGCTGGCCGACGCGGGGGCGACGCTGGTGATTGTCGGACATAGCGAGCGGCGCGAAGGGTGCGGCGAGCGCGATGCCGATGTGCGCGCCAAGGCCGAGGCGGGGCTGGGCGCGGGCCTGTCGGTGATCCTGTGCGTTGGTGAGCCGCGCGAGGTGCGCGAATCGGGCGGGGCGATTGATTATGTGCTGGCGCAGATTGCGGGGTCGGTTCCCGAAGATTTCGACGCCACGCGGCTGGCGATTGCTTATGAGCCGATCTGGGCGATCGGGACCGGGCTGGTGCCGACCGTCGGCGATGTCGCGGCGATGCACGGGGCGATCCGTGGGGCGTTGACGGCGCGCTTTGGCGGGAAGGCGGAGGATATGCGGTTGTTGTATGGCGGGTCGGTGAATGGCGAGAATGCTGCCGAGTTGCTGGATGCCGGCGATGTCGACGGGGCGCTGGTGGGCGGCGCGAGCCTGACGGCGGCGAAGTTTGTGCCGATTGTGGCGGCTGCTGCGGCGTTGAGGTGAGAAGGATTGCAACCTCCCCCTTGATGGGGGAGGCAGCGAGACTTGGCGGCTTGCCGCCTAGTCGCAGCGGAGGGGGTGCGCTCTCGGCCTGAGATGATGGTCTAAGGACGCACCGTCACCCCCATCCAACTTCGCCTAATCGCTGCGCGATAAGGCTGCGTATCCTTCCCCCATCAAGGGGGAAGGGCGGTTGGCGCCCAAGTCGGGTCTGCTTACAGCTTGAAGCCAAGCCGCTTCGTCTCTATGTGCGCCGCGGGCGCGGTCCGTTTGAGGCAGCGCGAGTTCGGGAAAATATGATGTCCAGCCTTTTCACCTTCATCCTCGTCCTGCAGGCGCTCGTTGCCGCGGCGATGATCGGCGTCATTTTGATGCAGAAGTCTGAAGGCGGCGGCCTTGGCGTCGGTGGCAGCCCCGCTGGCTTGCTGTCGGCGCGCGGCGCGGCGGATTTCATGACGCGGGCGACAACCATTCTCGCTTGCCTGTTCGTTGGCCTGTCGATCGTCCTCGCGGCGATGGCATCGGTCGGCCGCGGCGGTTCGACAATCGACACCTCGTTGTCGAAGGCGGCACAGACCAGCGGCGCGGCGCCGACCTCGTCGCTCACCGGTCCCGCCCAGCCCGCGCAAGGCGCACCCGCGACCGCAGCGCCGGCGCCCGCGAGCGACGATCCGCTGGCGGCAGCAGCGGCCGCTGCGACGCAGGAAGCCGCTCCGGCTCCGGCACAGGCCCCCGCCAAGCAATAACCGACAGCTTCGGCTTTCAGCATAGCCCGCGCGGCGGAAATAAATTCCGCCGTTTGCGATTCGACGGCTTGCGCCGTCCCCCTCCCGTTGAGTAAGTCTTTCCTCCCATGGCGCGGTTCATTTTTATCACCGGCGGCGTGGTCTCCTCGCTTGGCAAAGGTTTGATGGCGGCTAGCCTCGCGGCTTTGTTGCAAGCGCGTGGCTATCGCGTCCGGATTCGCAAGTTCGATCCCTATCTGAACGTCGATCCGGGGACGATGTCGCCGTACCAGCATGGCGAGGTCTATGTGACTGACGACGGCGCCGAGACCGACCTTGATCTGGGCCATTACGAGCGCTTTACCGGGGTTGCGGCGCGGCAGAGCGACAATATCACCTCGGGCCGCATCTATCAGCAGATCATCACCAAGGAACGTCGCGGCGACTATCTTGGCGCGACGGTACAGGTCGTCCCGCATGTGACCGACGCGATCAAGGCGTTCGCGCGCGCCGAACTCGACGACCTCGATTTTGTCCTGTGCGAAATCGGCGGCACGGTGGGCGACATCGAATCGCTGCCGTTCATCGAGGCGATCCGCCAGCTGCGCAACGAAGAGGGGCGCGACAAGACGCTGTCGGTTCATGTCACGCTGGTGCCCTATATCGCTGCGGCAGGCGAGCTGAAGACCAAGCCGACGCAGCATAGTGTGCGCGAACTCGCCTCGCTCGGGGTTCAGCCCGAAATCCTGCTTTGCCGCTGCGAACGGCCGCTGCCCGACGGCGAGCGCGCCAAGATCGCGCAATTCTGCAACGTGCGCAAAGAGGCGGTGATCCCGGCGCTCGACGCCGACAGCATCTATTCGGTGCCGGTGCAATATCATGGCGAAGGGCTCGACAACGAAGTGCTGCGGCATTTCGGCATCCACGATGCGCCTGCGCCCGACCTGTCGCGCTGGTATGACATCATGGACCGCAAACAGCATCCCGAGGGCGAGGTCACGATCGGGGTCGTCGGCAAATATGTGTCGCTGCCCGATGCCTATAAATCGCTGAACGAAGCGCTGGTCCATGGCGGTTTGGCGCACCGGGTGAAGGTTAATATCCGCTGGCTCGACGCCGAAATGTTCGAGCGCGATGAGGAGCTGGCGGCCAATCTGGAACCGCTGCACGGCATTTTGGTGCCCGGCGGGTTTGGCGAGCGCGGGTCCGAGGGCAAGATTTCGAGCGTGCGCTTTGCGCGCGAACGGGGTGTGCCGTTCTTTGGCATCTGTCTGGGGATGCAGATGGCGTGCATCGAGGGCGCGCGGAACACCAGCGGCATCGCGGACGCGTCGAGCACCGAATTTGGCAAGACCGACGAGCCTGTTGTTGGCCTGATCACCGAATGGATGAGCGCCGAAGGGCTGCAAAAGCGCGGCGCCAACACCGACATGGGCGGCACGATGCGGCTCGGCGCCTATGACGCGAAACTGTCGCCGAACAGCCATGTCGCGAGCGTCTATGGCGCCAACGACATCAGCGAGCGCCACCGCCACCGTTACGAGGTCAACGGCGCCTATCGCGAGCGGCTGGAGAAGGGCGGTTTGGTGTTTTCGGGCATGTCGCCCGATGGCATGTTGCCGGAAATCGTTGAGCGGCCCGACCATCCGTGGTTTATCGGGGTGCAGTTCCATCCCGAGCTCAAATCGAAGCCATTCGATCCGCATCCCTTGTTTGCGGGCTTTATCGAAGCGGCGGTGAAGCAGAGCCGGCTGGTCTGACCGTTCGGATTAAGGGGTATCAGGGGCATGGATCACGCAAAACTCGCCGAGTTGCAGGGCCCTGACAGCATTTTTTCGGGACTGTCGGCCGAAGACTGGGCCGAGATCACCAGCCGCGCGGTGCAGGTCAATTTCGTCAAGGGCAAGGAATTGCTGATCCAGGGCGATCCGGGCGACATGATGCTGATCCTGACGCAAGGCACGGCGCGCGTGTCGATGCTGACCGGCGGCGGGCGCGAGATCGTGCTCGCCTATGCCGAACCCGGCGCGGTGCTGGGCGAGATTGCGCTGCTCGACGGCGGCGAACGTACCGCGTCGGTGACCGCGACGAGCGCCGGGAGCGCGCTGCAGCTGGGCCGCAACGCGCTGCGCGATTTTGCCGCCAGCCATCCCGATTTTGCCTGGTCGTTGATGCAGCAGCTGGCGCGGCGGTTGCGCACCGCCGACCAGACGATCGAAAGCGACCGCGCCTATGCGTCGGGACCGCGGCTGGCGCGCTACCTGAAACGCTTGATCCACAAGGATGTCGAAGCGTCTTATCGCGTTGAGCTGTCGCAGACCGAGCTTGGCAATTTCGCGGGGATGAGCCGCGAGCATATCAACCGCCAGCTGCGTAGCTGGGAGGAATCGGGGGTGATTTCGCTCGAACAGGGGCGGGTGCGGGTGCTCGATACCGATATGCTGGAGGATATCAGCGAGAGCGAGGGTTGACTGCTCCCCTCCCTGCAAGGGAGGGGCTGGGGGTGGGTGCGAGCGCAGGGAGCCTCGGCCTATCCCGCATACCCACCCCTAGCTGCGACTAGCGAACAAGTTCGCAAGTCTCGCTACCCCTCCCTTAAAGGGAGGGGATATCGTTAATCTTGCTAAAGTTTGGCGCCCTGAATCACAACGCCCGGGCCTCGTTTCCGAAACCCGGGCGCGTGTGACGAACACTCGCCATCCCCTTTTGTTGCAAGCCCGGCGAAAGGCCTGCACTCCCTGAAACCGGGCCTTGGGGCCGCTTGATCCAGAAGTCATCGGGCTAGGCGCAAGGGGGCGGTTTGTCACCCTATGCAAGCCGTTGGGCGGTGCTTTTGACCCCCGCTGTGGCCGATGTGCAACATATTCTGCGAGTCGCTCGCAAAAGACTCACATGCCAGCGCCCATTGCCAGCGCTGCGGGCTCTGCTTAAAGCGACCGCATGCGTGTCATCCCACATGCGCCGCAAAGGCCGATTGCCCCATGATCCTGCGTCCTTACGAACGCACCATCTTCAAACGCTATATGCTTCCGCAGCGCGGCGAAGGGTTCATCTTCGTCGCGGCGGCATTCAGCTTTGTCGCCGTCACGCTGGGCGTTGCGGCGCTGGTGATCGTGATGAGCGTGATGAACGGGGTGCGCGCCGACCTGTTCGACAAGATCGTCGGGCTGAACGGCCATGCGGTGGTGCAGGGCTTTGGCGGGCGGCTCGACGACTGGCGCGATGTGCTGAAGCAGGCGAAAGCGACACCGGGCGTCGTGTCGGCGACGCCGCTGATCGAGCAGCCGCTGCTGGCGACCTTTGGCGGGCGGGTCGAGGGCATATTGGTGCGCGGCATGACGGTGCCCGATATTCGGAGCAACCAGACGCTGGGCGGCAAGGTGTTGCAGGGCAATCTGGACACGCTGACCGCCAATGCGGGCAATGTCGCGATCGGCAGCGAACTCGCGCGCAATATCGGCGCTACGGTCGGGTCGAATTTGACGATCATCAATCCGCAAGGGCGTCCGACGCCGTTCGGGACGGTGCCGCGCGAGATCAGCTACCGGGTGACCGCGGTATTCGAGATCGGGGTCTATGACTTCGACAAAATGTATGTCGTGATGCCGATGGAGGATGCGCAATTGCTGCTGCTGTCGGGCGACCAGATCGGGATGATCGAGGTCAAGGTCACCGACCCCGACGATGTCGATGCCATCCTGACCCCGCTCAAGGAAAAGGTCGCGGCGCAGGCGGTCGTGTCGGACTGGCGGCAGATGAACAGCAGCCTGTTCGAGGCGCTGTCGATCGAGCGCGTCGCGATGTTCGTGATCCTGTCGCTGATCGTATTGGTCGCTGCGTTCAACATCGTATCGTCGCTGATCATGCTGGTGCGCGCCAAGACGCGCGACATGGCGATCCTGCGCACGATGGGGGCGCCGCGCGACGCAGTGCTGCGTATCTTCATGGCGATCGGGCTGTCGATCGGGGTCGCGGGGACGTTGATGGGTATGGCGCTCGGGTTCGGGCTGCTCTATTTCCGGCAGGGGGTGCTGCGCGGGGTCGAGTTTCTGACCGGTCAGCCTTTGTGGGATCCGTCGATCCGCTTCCTGACCGAATTGCCGTCGAAGCCCGATCCGTTCGAGATCGCCGGCATTGCGTTGATGGCGGTCGTATTCAGCTTCCTTGCGACGCTCTATCCCGCGTTCAAGGCGGCGAACACCGATCCGGTGCAGGTGCTGCGTTATGAGTGACATGATCCTTGAGCTGACCGCACTCAAGCGGAGCTTCACGCAGGGCGATGTGACGATCGACGTGCTGCGCGGGGTCGATGCGCATCTGAAGCGCGGCGAGATCGTTGCGCTGCTTGGTCCGTCGGGATCGGGCAAGTCGACGATGCTGCAGGCGGTCGGCTTGCTCGAAGGCGGGTTCGACGGGACGATCCGCATCGATGGCGCCGACGTGACGCAATATGATCAGGGCGAGCGGACCAAGACGCGGCGCGAAAAGATCGGCTTTGTCTATCAATTCCACCATCTGCTCCCCGATTTCAACGCGATCGAGAATGTCGTGCTGCCGCAGCTGATCCGCGGGACGGCGCAGGCCGACGCCGAGGAGCGCGCCGCCGACCTGCTCGGCCGGCTGGGGCTGGGCGAGCGGTTGCAGCACAAGCCGAGCAAGCTGTCGGGCGGCGAGCAGCAACGCGTCGCGGTGGCGCGCGCGCTGGCGAACCGGCCGCTGCTGGTGCTGGCCGACGAGCCGACGGGCAATCTGGACGAGGCGACCGCCGACCGGGTGTTCGACCAGTTCGTGTCGCTGGTGCGCGATCATGGCTCGGCGGCGCTGGTCGCGACGCACAATGAGCGGCTGGCGGCGCGGATGGACCGCGTGCTGCGCTTGCACGACGGGCGGATTGAGGCGTAGGCTGCATGCGGGCAGGGGGTGCGCGCATGATCGGGTATCGATGGTTTTCGCTGATGGTGCTGCCGCTCGCGGTTGCTGCGCAGCCGGCGCTCGCCCAGTCGGCACCACCCCCGCCGCCGCCGCTTCTGGTGCCGCGATCACCAGCGCCACCGCCTCCGCCGCTAGCGGTTCCGCCGCCGCCGGTGCAGCCGGCGTGCACGGCGCCCGACCATCGCGCCTTTGATTTCTGGGTCGGTGAGTGGGATGTCTTTGCGAACGGCAGCAGCGCGAAGGTCGCGACGAGCAGCATCGAGGCGATGTTTGGCGGCTGTGCCATCCGTGAGACGTGGAGGCCGCTGAAAGGTGGTGGCGGCGGGTCGTTCAGCCATTTTGACGCCGAACGCCGTCACTGGCGGCAGGTGTGGGTCGACAGCAGCGGCGCGCGGGTCGATTTTGACGGCGGACCGACGGGTGGCAAGATGGTGCTGACCGGCCATTGGGCGAATGTAGTCGCCAGGGGGCAGGACGGGCTGATCCGCATGACATACAGCAAACAGCCGGGCGGATCGGTGCGCCAGCATGGCGAGCAATCGACCGATCATGGCCTGACGTGGGCCACCAGTTTCGATTTCATCTACAGACCGCACAAAGCGGGGGAGAAATGACCATGAGCCTTTATGATTTTTCGGCGCCGCTGCCCGGTGGGGCGACGCAATCGATGGCGGATTATCGCGGCAAGGTGCTGCTGATCGTCAACACCGCATCGAAATGCGGCTTTACCCCGCAATATGAAGGGCTGGAGGAGTTGTACCGCGATTACAAGGACCGCGGGCTCGAAATCCTCGCCTTTCCGTGCAATCAGTTCGGCGCGCAGGAACCGGGCGATGCGGCCGAAATCGCGAATTTCTGCTCGTTGACTTACGACGTCAGCTTTCCGGTGATGGCGAAGATCGAGGTCAATGGCGATGGCGCCGATCCGATTTTCAAGCATCTGAAGCAGGAAAAGACCGGACTGCTGGGCAGCGGGATCAAGTGGAATTTCACCAAGTTTCTGGTCGGGCGCGACGGCAAGGTGGTGTCGCGGCATGCGCCGACAACGAAGCCTGAGCAGCTCAGGAAAGAGATTGAGGAATTGCTGGGGTAGATTCCAAAAATTCGTCATTGCGAGCGAAGCGAAGCAATCCAGGGCGGATTACGCGACTCTGGATTGCCGCGTCGCCTTCGGCTCCTCGCAATGACGATTTTGTGAATAGGGCGATGGTCGAATCGATGGCGCCGCGTTAGCGTCGCGCCATGGCCTACAGCCCCTTTGTCCCCCTGCGCGTCTTTTCCAGCTACACGATGCTCGAAGGGGCGATCGAGCCGAAAGCGATCGCCAAGGCGGCACGCGAGCGCGGGTTTCCGGCGATCGCGATCTGCGACCGCAACGGGCTGTACGGCGCGATGGCGTTTGGCGATGCGTGCAAGGCGGCGGGGGTGCAGCCGATCATCGGCGCGCTGCTCAGCGTCGCGCGCCCGGGGCAGCGACTGGCGAATGGAGCGCCGCTAATCGACTGGCTGGCGCTCTATGCGCAGGATGCGACCGGTTACGGCAATTTGTGCGCGCTGGTGTCGCACGCGCATCTGGGGCGGCCGGTCGAACTGGACCCGCACGTCACGCTGGCCGACATGGCGGGACGGAGCGACGGGCTGATCTGCCTGACCGCGGGCGGCGAGGGCGCGCTGACGCGGCTGCTCGCGGGTGAGCAGGCGGTCGCGGCGAATGATTATGTCGAGCAGCTGGAGGCGCTGTTCGCCGGGCGGCTCTACATCGAACTGGCGCGGCGCGGCGATGCGGCCGAAATCGCGGCCGAAAAGGCGCTGATCGACCTGGCCTATGCGCGCGCGCTGCCGCTGATGGCGACGAACCCGGCGAGCTTTGTCGAACCGCAATTCCACCCCGCGCACGACGCGATGCTGTGTATCGCGCAATCGGCCTATGTCGAAAGCACCGACCGCCGCGTCAGCAGTCCCGAAGCGTGGCTGAAGCCCGCCGAGGCGATGGAGGATGCGTTTTCGGACCTGCCCGAGGCGATGCGCAACAGCCTGGTCGTCGCGCAGCGCTGCGCGTTCATGGCGCCGAACCGCGCCCCGATCCTGCCGAGCCTCGCTGGCGACCGCGAGGCCGAGGCGGCGCAGCTGGCGCGCGATGCCCGCGACGGGCTCGAAGTGCGGCTGGCGCTCTATGCCGAGCTGTCGGACGACGAGCGCCAGACCTATATCGACCGGCTCGATTTCGAGGTCGGGGTGATCACCCAGATGGGCTTCCCCGGTTATTTCCTGATCGTGGCCGACTTCATCAAATGGGCGAAGGCGCAGGATATTCCGGTCGGGCCGGGGCGCGGTTCCGGCGCAGGCTCGGTGGTCGCCTGGGCGCTGACGATCACCGATCTCGACCCGCTCAAGCTGGGATTGCTGTTCGAGCGCTTCCTCAATCCCGAACGCGTGTCGATGCCCGACTTCGACATCGATTTCTGCGAAACGCGGCGCGGCGAAGTCATTCGCTATGTGCAGGAAAAATATGGGCGCGATACTGTCGCGCAGATCATCACCTTCGGGAAACTGAAGGCGCGCGCGGTGCTCAAGGATACCGGGCGCGTGCTGCAGATGAGCTATGGTCAGGTCGACCGGCTGGCGAAGCTGGTGCCGAACCATCCGACCGACCCCTGGACGCTCGAACGCGCGCTCAACGGCGTCAGCGAGCTGATGACCGAATATAAGCAGGACGACGGGGTGCGCCGCCTGTTCGACATGGCGCGTCAGCTCGAAGGCCTGCCGCGCCACAGTTCGACCCACGCCGCGGGCGTGGTAATCGGCGACCGCCCGCTCGACCAGCTCGTGCCGCTCTATCGCGATCCGCGCTCGGACATGCCGGTGACGCAGTTCGACATGAAATATGTCGAGAGCGCGGGGCTGGTGAAGTTCGACTTTCTCGGTTTGAAGACTCTGTCGGTGCTGAAAGAGGCGCGGCGGCTGCTGGCTTTGCGTGGCATCGACGTCGATCTCGATACGCTCGCGTGGGAAGACCCGGCGGTCTACGAGCTGCTCCAGCGCGGCGAAACGGTCGGGGTGTTCCAGCTGGAATCCGAAGGGATGCGGCGGACGCTTTCGGCGGTGAAACCGACCAATTTTGGCGACATCATCGCGCTCGTCGCGCTCTATCGCCCGGGACCGATGGACAATATTCCGCTGTTCGGCGCGCGCAAGAACGGGCGCGAGGCGATTGCCTATCCGCACCCGCTGCTCGAGGGGATCCTCGCCGAAACCTATGGCATCTTTGTCTATCAGGAACAGGTGATGCAGGCGGCGCAGATCCTGGCAGGTTACAGCCTTGGCGGCGCCGACCTGCTGCGCCGCGCAATGGGCAAGAAGGTCCAGGCCGAGATGGACGCGCAGCGCGACACCTTTGTCAAAGGGTGCGGCGAGCATAACCAGATTGCGCCGAAGGCGGCGAACGAGCTGTTCGATTTGATCGACAAATTCGCGGGCTATGGCTTCAACAAGAGCCACGCCGCCGCCTATGCGTTGCTGTCATATCAGACCGCTTGGCTGAAGGCGCATTATCCGCACGAATTTTTCGCCGCGTCGATGTCGTTCGACAGTCATCAGACCGACAAATTGTCGATCTTTATCGACGATATGCGCCGGTCGGGCATCGCGGTGGCGCCGCCGTCGATCAACGAGAGCGAAGCCGATTTTTCGGTCGGGCAGAGCGGCGACGCGCTGACGGTGCGGTTCGCGCTCGGCGCGCTGAAGGGCGTCGGCGAACGCGCGATGGAGGCACTGGTCGCCGAGCGGCGCGAGCGCGGCGATTTTGCGAGCCTCGACGATTTTGCGGGGCGGATCGACCCCAAGCTGCTCAACCGGCGCCAGATCGAGGCGCTGGCGGGGGCGGGGGCGTTCGACGGGGTCGAACCCAATCGCCCGCGCGCTTATGCCGGGGCCGAGAGCCTGCTCGCCTGCGCCAATTCGTCGGCGCACGAGCGGTCGACCGGCCAAGGCGGGTTGTTCGGCGGTGACATCGATGTCGCGCCGGTGCTGCAATTGCCGACCGCCGAACCCTGGACGCTCGCCGAGCGGATGACGCGCGAAAAGGAAGCGTTCGGCTTTTATTTCTCGTCGCACCCGGTCGAGCAATATGAAGCGATCGTCGCCGCGCGCGGGGCGCGGACCTATGGCGACATCTGCACCCAGGTGGAAATGTCGCCGGGGACGCGTATCCCGATGACGATGGCGGGGATGGTCGAAAACGCCAAGGCACGGGTGTCGCAGCGCGGCAACCGGTTCCTGAACCTGACGCTGTCCGACCGCAGCGGGCAATTCCAGTCGAGCTGTTTCGACGAACAGACCTGCAAGCTGCTGGAAGCGCTGGCGGTCGACGGCGGCTGCGCAATATTGGCGGTCGAGCTCGACCTGCTCGAAGGCGAAGAGACACCGCGCGTCACGGTGCGCGGGGCGCAGCCGCTGGCCGAGATTGCGGCGACCGCGGCGCTCGAGCTGACCTGCCGCGTGGCGTTGCCGGGCGCGATCGACGAGATGGCGCGCCTGCTGGAAAAACGCGACGATGCGCGCGGCCGCGTGATTGTCGTGACCGAAGATCCGGCGACCGGCGATGACATCCGCGTCAATCTGGGCCGCGGCTTTGCGCTTGGCCCCGACGTCGTCGCGCGGTTCGAAACGGTTGCCGGGATCAGCGAAACCGCGCTGTCGCTGGTGACGCCGCGCGATTTTCGGGTGCGCTAATCCCCCTTCACGCTTGCGTAAAGCGCCGTCCTCGCCTTATCCCTTGGGGAAACAAGAGAGGAATGCCCAAATGTCCGGAATGCAGAGCCAGCCGCTGCTGGTCACCAGCCTGATCGATCATGCCGCGCGCGAACATGCGGGGCGCGAAATTGTGTCGCGCTGGGCCGATGGCAGCGTCACGCGGTCGACCTGGGGAGCGGTCGGACATGATGCGCGGCGGTTTGCCGCGGCGATGAAGCGACTGGGCATGGCCAAGGGCGACCGCATCGCGACGCTGGCGATGAACCACGGCCATCATCTGGTCAG
Organism: Sphingopyxis sp.; assembly: GCA_016463225.1. GTDB lineage: Bacteria > Pseudomonadota > Alphaproteobacteria > Sphingomonadales > Sphingomonadaceae > Sphingopyxis. The sequence goes on from JAEMRT010000072.1 coordinate 19,676, forward strand.
CTGGTACGGCAGCGCGGGCATCGGCGGGGTGCTGCACACGGTCAATCCGCGGCTGTTCGACGAGCAGCTGGTCTATATCATCAACCACGCCGAGGACCGCGTGCTGCTGTTCGACGCGATGTTCCTGCCGATCGTCGAGCGGCTGCGCAGCCAGTTGCCGACGGTCGAGCATTTCATATTGTTCGATGCGCCGGCGCAGGATGGCTATCTGGCGTATCGCGACCTGATCGAGGCCGAGGATGGAAGCTTTCAGTGGGTCGAGCTCGACGAGCGCGATCCGGTCGGGCTTTGCTACACCAGCGGGACGACGGGCAATCCCAAGGGGGTGCTTTACGAGCATCGCTCGAACGTCATCCACGCGATCACCGAGATCCAGCCCGACGTGTTCGACATGTCGAACCGCAGCGTGATCCTGCCGATCGTGCCGATGTTCCACGCCAACAGCTGGGGCATTCCCTTTGCGGCGGCGACGGTGGGGGCGAAGCTGGTCTTTTCGGCGACCAACGACGCCGCGGTGCTGTGCGACCTGATGCATCAGGAGGGCGTCACCCACAGCGCCGGGGTGCCGACGGTGTGGATCGCGATGTTCGCGCATATGGACGCGACGGGCATCGATTATGGCAAGCTGCACCGCGTCATCATCGGCGGCTCGGCGTGTCCGCGCGCGATGATCGAGCGCTTTATGAAAGCGGGGATCGATGTCGGCCACGCGTGGGGGATGACCGAAACGAGCCCGATCGGGACGATGGGCAAGCGCCCGTGGAACTGGGACGAGATGAGCTTTGACGAACGCGTCGATGTCGTCGCGCGCCAGGGCTGTCCGCCGTTCGGCGTCGAGCTGCGCATTGTCGATGACGAAGATCACGAACTGCCGCGCGACGGGGTGACGAGCGGGCGACTGCAATGCCGCGGGCCGTGGATCATCCAGCGCTATTTCCGGGCCGACAGCGATGCTGCCGATGCCGACGGCTGGTTCGACACCGGCGACGTGTCGGTGATCCACCCCGACGGGGTCATGCAGATCACCGATCGCGCCAAGGATGTTATCAAGTCGGGCGGCGAATGGATCAGCTCGATCGAGCTGGAAAATGCCGCGGTGGGCGCGCCGGGGGTGCAGGAAGCGGCGGCGGTCGGGGTCTATCATCCGAAGTGGGACGAGCGGCCGATTTTGCTGATCGTGAAGAAACCGGGCGCCGAGGTGAGCGAGGCGAGCATCGTCGAATATCTGAAGGACAAGATCGCCAAATGGTGGCTGCCCGACGAGATCGTGTTCGTCGACGAACTGCCGCACACCGCGACGGGCAAGATTTTGAAGCGGCAGATTCGGGATGATTATAAGGATTATAAACTGAAGTCGCTGACGGCGGCCTAGAACAGCTCCATCTGGCCATCGCGCTCCGGCGGCCTGAACAGGTCGCTGCGCAAAGACGGAAACCTCCTATCCATGCCATGCTCCCGCGCGGCGCGTTTGACGCGGGTGCGGATCAGCTGCGCCCAGACGCCCTGACCTTTCATGCGCGTAAAGAATCCGGCGTCATTGTCGCGGCCGCCGCGGATGTCCTGCACCATGTGCATCACCTTGTCGGCGCGTTCGGGGTAGTGCGCGGCGAGCCAGGCGCGGAACAAGGGCGCGACCTCGAACGGCAGGCGCATCAGAATGTACGAGGCGCGGATCGCGCCAGCCTGTGCAGCGGCGGCCATGATCGCTTCGATCTCGTGATCGGTAATGGCGGGGATGATGGGGGAGATATTGACCTGCGTCGGTACCCCGGCGTCGATCAGCTGGCGGATCGCGGCGAGGCCTGCGGTAAGCGCGCCGGTGGGATCGTGTATGG